>NZ_JAHHZF010000010.1:132121-287562 GCF_018729455.1 Prosthecodimorpha staleyi
GGGACAAGGCCCGAAGGGCCGCCGATCCGGGGCCTACCCGCATCGCAGCGAGCGTCAGGATCGCCATTTATATCAAAGCCTTGCGACAAGTCGCCCACAGAGTGGGTCCCGGCTCTCCGCTGCGCTCCGGCCGGGAATGCGGCCCTTCGGGGGCCCGTTCCAGCCGGCCGAAGGCAGTGCGGATTCGGCAGTGGGCAGTGGGCAGTGGGCAGCGGAGAATCTGATACTGGAGCCCCCCTGCCGCAATCTCCCGGCGCATCCCCGGACAAGGCCCGAAGGGCCGCCGATCCGGGGCCTACCCGCATCGCAGCGAGCGTCAGGATCGCCATTTATATCAAAGTCTTGCGAAAAATCGCCAACAGAGTGTGTCCCGGCTCTTCGCTGCGCTCCGGCCGGGAATGCGGCCCTTCGGGGCCCCGTTCCAGCCGGCCGAGGGCAGTGCGGATTCGGCAGTGGGCGGTGGAGCGCCTGATGCTGGAACCCCTGCCGCAATCTCCCGGCGCATCCCCGGACAAGGCCCGCAGGGCCGCCGATCCGGGGTCCACTCGCTTTTCAACACGAAATTTTTCAATAGTTTACCAGATTATCCCCATGCCTGACGCCCGTTAGTCCGCCTTTTCCCCACTGCCCACGCCCGCCGCCCCGCCACGATGCCGGCCGAATTCCCCCGCACACCGAAGGCCATGACGCTGATCGCGCGACGTCTTCTGCTCGGTTTCGCCCTCCTGTTCCTGCTGCCGCTCGGCGCGCATGCGCTCTGGCATTGGCAGCGCGGCTGGCCGGCGAGTTGGACGGCGGCCGACTGGTCGTCGACTGGGCTCCTGCCGGCGGCCACCGCCGAAGCACCCGCGCTGGTGCGCATCTATGCGGCGCGGACCGGCCGCTGGCGCGGCATCTTCGCGGTCCACAGCTGGATCGTGGTCAAGACCGCCGGCGGCGCCTACGAGCGCTACGACAAGCTCGGCTGGGGCCGACCGATCCGCGTCAACGCCTACGCGCCCGATGCCCGCTGGTACGGCAACGATCCCGAACCGGTCTATGCCGCCGACGGCGAAGCCGCCGCCCGGCTGATCCCCGAGATCAGGGCTGCGGTGGCCGCCTACGGCTACCAGCGCCTCGGCGACTACCGTCTCTGGCCCGGGCCGAATTCCAACACCTTCGTAGCCAGCGTACTGGCCGCCGTCCCGGCAATCGAGGCCGCCCTGCCGCCGACCGCGATCGGCAAGGACTTTCCCGCCGACGGCCGCTGGTTCGGCCTCACCCCCACGGGCCTCGGCCTGCGGCTCAGCCTCGCCGGCTATCTCGGCGTGACCATCGGCTGGATCGAGGGCCTCGAGATCAACATACTCGGCGCCGTCGCCGGCCTCGACATCCGCCGCCCCGCCCTGAAACTGCCCGGCTGGGGCCGGATCGGGATGTAGGCGCGGACCGCGAGGCCCAGGGGAGCGGCAGCTTTATGTTCTGTACGGACCGCGCGGAGGGATCACCGGGTCTCAGGACGGCTCAGGCGCCCGCAGCCGAACCGGCCAGGCGTCTTTTGATTTCGAGAATATATTCAATACCTTGTCGAATTCGCGAGCAGAGTGGGTCCCGGCTCTCCGCCTTCGGCTGCGGCCGGGATTGCGGTTTGAGTGTGCGGTTGGGAGACGCAGTCATCCACCAAAGGGCCCGCGGTCGCATCCCCGGACAAGGCCCGAAGGGCCGCCGATCCGGGGCCTACTCGCCTCACCGCGGCATCAAAATGACCGGGTCGGCGCAAAAACCTGCGCTACATGCCAGGGAAATAATGCCAAGCCGATCCTCACGACGGCCATGGTTCACGCTCCCGTCAATGCGCTTCGTCCCAGTTCCGCGCCGCGCGGGCGTCGACCTGCAGGGGCACGCCGAGGGTGACGGCGGGGTGCGGGGCCTCCTCCATCACGCGGCGGACGACCGGCAGGGTCGCGTCGACCTCCGCTTCGGGCACCTCGAAGATCAGTTCGTCGTGGACCTGCAGCAGCATCGCGGCCTTGAGGCGGGCGGCGTCGAGGGCGGGCTCCATGCGGATCATGGCGCGGCGGATGATGTCGGCGGCGGAGCCCTGGATCGGGGCGTTGATGGCGGCGCGCTCGTTGAAGGCGCGCACCGACGGGTTCTTGGCGGCGATCTCGGGATAGTGCGCCTTGCGGCCGAAGATGGTGGTGACGAAGCCGTCGCGCCGGCAGGCAGCCTTGGTCGCCTCCATGTAGTCGCGGATGCCCGGGAAGCGCTCGAAATACTTCTTGATATAGGCGCCGGCCTCCTCGCGGCCGATGCCGAGCTGGTTGGCGAGACCGAAGGCCGAGATGCCGTAGATGATGCCGAAATTGATCGCCTTGGCGCGGCGGCGGACCATCGGATCCATGCCGGCGACGGGCACGCCGAACATTTCCGACGCCGTCATGGCATGGATGTCGATGCCGTCCGCGAAGGCGCGCTTCAGGGCCGGGATATCGGCCATGTGGGCGAGCACGCGCAGTTCGATCTGGCTGTAGTCGGCGGAAACCAGCGCGAAGCCCGGCGCGGCCACGAAGGCGGTGCGGATCTTGCGGCCTTCCTCGGTGCGCACCGGGATGTTCTGCAGGTTCGGCTCGGAGGAGGAGAGCCGCCCGGTCGTGGTGGCGGCGAGCGCGAAGGAGGTATGGACCCGCTTCGTCTCGGGATGGACGTAGCCCGGCAGCGCGTCCGTGTAGGTCGAACGCAGCTTGGAGACCTGGCGCCAGTCGAGGATCTTGCGCGCCAGTTCGACGCCTTGCCCAGCCAGCTCCTCCAGCACGTCGGCGCCGGTCGCCCAGGCGCCGGTCGGCGTCTTCTTGGCGCCCGGCAGGCCCATCTTGCCGAACAGGATGTCGCCGAGCTGCTTGGGCGAGCCGAGATTAAAGGCGCCGCCGGCGAGTTCGTGCGTCTCGGCTTCGAGCCGCGCCATGGTCTGCGCGAAATCGCCGGAGAGCCGCGACAGGATCTGCCGGTCGATCGAGATGCCGCGCATCTCCATCCGCTTCAGGACATCGACCAGCGGCCGTTCCAGCGTCTCGTAGACGGTCGCCATGCGTTCCGAGACCAGCCGCGGCTTCAGCACGCGCCACAGCCGCAGCGTCACGTCGGCATCCTCGGCCGCATAGGCGGTCGCGCGGTCGAGCGGCACCTTGTCGAAGGTCACCTGCGCCTTGCCGGTGCCGGTCACCTCCTTGTAGGCGATCGGCTTGTGGCCGAGCAGGCGCTCGGACAGGTCGTCCATGCCGTGGGTGGCGCGGCCGGCATCGAGCACGTAGGAGATCAGCATGGTGTCGTCGGCGCCGACGATCGGCGCCCCGTGCCGCTCCAGCACCATGGCGTCGTACTTCAGGTTCTGCGCCACCTTCAGGATCGAGCGGTCGGCGAGCAGCGGGCGGATCGCCGCGATCGCGTCGGCGACCGGGATCTGCTCGGGCCGGGTCTCCTGATCAAACAGGCCGGCGCCGCCGGCCGTGTGCAGCAAGGGCACGTAGCAGGCCTCGCCGGGGGCGACGGCGAGCGAGAAGCCGACCATGTCGGCCTGCATGGAATCGAGCGAATTGGTCTCGGTGTCGATCGCCACCACGCCGGCCTCGACGGCGCGCTCGACCCAGCGCTGCAGATCCTCCAGCCGGGTCACGCAGGCATAGCGGTCGGTCGCGATCGGCCCGACATGTCCAGCCTCGGCGCGCGCGGCCGCGAGTGCGGCGGGCGTCATGCCGGTCGCGGCCGGCGCGGCGGCGGTGGATGCGGACGGAGCTGATGCAGGCGGGGCGGGGGCGGCCTTGGCATCTTCGGCGGATCGCCCCTCGGCCTGCGCCCCGGCGTCGGCCGGCACGGCGGCCGGATCGGCGCCCTCCCCGGCTGCGGCGCCGCCCGGCGGCCAGTGCCGGATGGAGACCGGCGACGGTGCGATACCGGCCGGCTCGCAGCCGGTCGCCTCGGCGACGCGGCGGGTCAGGGTGGTGAATTCCATGGTCTTCAGGAAGGCGATCAGCTTGGCGCCGTCGAGCGGTGCCACGGCCAGATGGTCGATCGGATGGTCGAGCGGCACGTCGTCGCGCAGCGTCACCAGGACCTTGGAGATGCGCGCCTTCTCGGCATTCGTGACCAGCGCCTCGCGCCGCTTCGGCTGCTTGATCTCGCCGGCCCGCGCGAGCAGGGTTTCGAGATCGCCGTATTCCTCGATCAGCTGCGCCGCGGTCTTGATGCCGATGCCCGGCACGCCCGGCACGTTGTCGACCGAATCGCCCGCCAGCGCCTGCACGTCGACGACCTTCTCGGGGCCGACGCCGAATTTCTCGATCACCTCGGCGCGGCCGATCCGGCGCTCCTTCATGGTGTCGTACATGATGACCCGCGGCCCGACGAGCTGCATCAGGTCCTTGTCGGAGGCGACGATGGTCACGTCGGCCCCGCAGGCGACCGCCTGGCGGGTATAGGTCGCGATCAGGTCGTCGGCCTCGAAGCCGATCTGCTCGATCGAGGCGACGTTGAAGGCCTCGACCGCCTGGCGGATCAGGCCGAATTGCGGGCGCAGATCCTCCGGCGGCTCGGGCCGCTGCGCCTTGTACTGGTCGTAGAGCGCATTGCGGAAAGTGACCGAGGAGGCATCCAGCACCACCGCCACATGGGTCGGCTTGACCCCGACCTCGGTCTTGTCGGCCTCGCGCAGGAGCCGCCAGAGCATGTTGCAGAAGCCCGACACCGCACCGATCGGCAGGCCGTCGGACTTGCGCGTCAGCGGCGGCAACGCGTGATAGGCGCGGAAGATGTAGGACGAGCCGTCGACCAGGAAGACATGGTCGCCGGCCTTGACGGCACAGGGTTCGGCACCGTTGCGCAGCGGGGCGGCGGCGCCCACGGGCGCGACGGGAGCGGGGTCGGAAGGAGCGTCGATCATGCCCGGATCATAGGGGCGCCGGCGCGGATTGGAACCCGGGGCCGCGCCGGCCGCATCCTTAACCCCCCCTTAATTCGCCATCTTTAGCGTTCACCTGACCGCGCCCGCGCCGACCTCCTCTCCTGCGAGACGGAGGCCGCCAGCGGGCGGGGCGACACCGACAGCCGGCGCGGCACGAGACTGGCCGAGCCGACGGGGAGGGGCGGACGGAAAGACGCGAGGGGAAGATGGTCGCGCGACGCATCGAGCGGCAGGCGGAGCCGCTCTTCGACGACCCGGGCTACGAGCCCGATCGCCTCGACCTGCGCCTGTCCTCGGAGGATCGTCCCTCGTCGGTCGGCCCCGGCGCCGTGCGCCGGCGCGCCCCGCGCGAGGCCGGCTCCGGCCGCCTGGAACCCTCCGTCTCGTCCTACGATACCGACGTGGTCGCCCAGCGCGACGGCGGCCGCAGCCGCGGCGGCCAGCGATCCAGAAGCCACGACGACGCCGACGATCGCAACGAGGCCCCGCCGCGCCGGCGCCCGCCTTCGGGTGGCGCGGGCGGAAGTTCCGGGGGCGGCGGCGGATCGGGTCCGCGCAAGCCCGCCGCGCGCCGCCGGCGCAGCCTGATCGGCGGCATCGTCTACTGGTCCTGCGTGATGGGCATCTGGGGCGTGATCGGCGCCGGCGCCATCGTGCTCTATTACGGCTCGCGCCTGCCGCCGACCACCGAATGGGCCGTGCCGAAACGGCCGCCGAACATCCGCATCGTCTCCTCCGACGGCACGCTGATCGGCAATCGCGGCGATACCGGCGGCGAGGCCGTGCGGCTCGCCGACCTGCCGCCCTATCTGCCCAAGGCCGTGATGGCGATCGAGGACCGCCGCTTCTACAGCCATTTCGGCATGGATCCCTGGGGCCTCGCCCGCGCGGTCGCCGTCAACCTGACCTCGCGCGGCGTGGCGCAGGGCGGATCGACGCTGACCCAGCAGCTCGCCAAGAACCTGTTCCTGACCCCGGACCGAACCTTCGGCCGCAAGGTGCAGGAGGTGATCCTGTCGCTCTGGCTGGAGCGGGAATATTCGAAGGACCAGATCCTCGAAATGTATCTGAACCGGGTCTATATGGGCGCCGGCTCCTACGGGGTCGATGCCGCCGCCCGGCGCTATTTCGGCAAGTCCGCCAAGCAGGTGAACGTCATGGAGGCGGCCATGCTGGCCGGCCTCCTGAAGGCGCCGTCGCGCTATGCCCCGTCCAAGAACCCGCAGCTCGCCCGCGCCCGCGCCGAGACCGTGCTGGCCAGCATGGTCGATGCCGGCTTCCTCGCGCAAAAGGACCGCGAGGCCGCGCTGAAGGCGCCGCAGACCATCTTCGACCGGCCCAATACCGGCACCGAGAATTATGTCGCCGACTGGGTGATGGACCTCCTGCCCGCCTATGTCGGCTCGATCGACCACGACATCGTGGTCGAGACGACCATCGACCAGAACCTGCAGCTGATCGCCGAGGCGGCGCTGCAGGGCGGGCTGGCGCAGTATGGCGACGCCAAGGACGTGAACCAGGGCGCGCTGGTCTCGGTCGACCCGTCCGGCGCCGTGCGCGCGCTGGTCGGCGGCGTCGACTACCAGAAGAGCCAGTACAACCGCGCCGTGACCGCGCGCCGGCAGCCCGGCTCGGCCTTCAAGCCCTTCGTCTATCTGGCCGCCGTGGAGACCGGCCTGACGCCCGAGACGGTGCGGGTCGACGAACCGGTCAGCTTCAAGGGCTGGAGCCCGAAAAACTACGAGAAGGGCTTCCGCGGCCCGATGCAGCTGAAGGACGCGCTGGCGCAGTCGATCAACACCATCGCGGTCAAGCTCGCCGTCGAGGTCGGGCCGAAGAAGGTCGTCTCGGTCGCCGAACGGCTCGGCATCACCTCGCCGCTGCAGCCGACCGCCGCCATCGCGCTCGGTTCCTACGAGGTGACGCCGCTCGAGATCACCGCCGCCTATGTGCCCTTCTCGAACGGCGGCTACGGCGTCAGCCCGCATGTCATCCAGCGCATCCGCTCGCAGGGCAAGGTGCTCTACGAGCGGCGCGGCTCCGGCATCGGTCGGGTGATCGACCCGGGTCCGCTCGCCGCCATGAACACGATGCTCTCGGAGACGCTGATCACCGGCACCGCCAAGAAGGCGCAGATCGCCGGCTGGCCGGCCGGCGGCAAGACCGGCACCAGCCAGGATTTCCGCGATGCCTGGTTCATCGGCTACACGGCGCTCCTGACCACCGGCGTCTGGCTCGGCAACGACGACGGCACGCCGACCAAACACGCGACCGGCGGCTCGATCGCCGCGACCGTCTGGCAGCGTTTCATGCTGGAGGCCCATCGCGGCAAGCCGGTCGCCGACATCCCGGGCACCTGGCGGCGCAACCAGCCGATGGCGACCGATTCGGTCGTGACCGGGGCCGTGCCGACCGCTCCGTTGCCGGGCCTGCCCGCCGCGTCGGGATATGCACCGACCCCGACGGTCGCACCGGCCCCCGCCGCCTATGCGCCGGCACCCGCGGCTCCCTATCCGCCCGCCCCCTATCCGGCGCAGGGCTATTCGAATCCGAACCCGAATCTGGCCGGCCAGGGCTTGCCGCCACCCCCCGCTCCGGTGCCGCAGCGGACGCAGCAGCGCCCGCCGGCGCCGATGGGCGGCGTCGACGACTTCCTGAAGCGGATGTTCGGCGGGTAGGCGGGCGCGCCGCCGCGGGCGGCGGCCCCTCTACTGGCGGACGACGTCCTCAGCCGCCTCCATGTTGAAGGCGGCGGCCATCAGGGCGCGCGTATAGGGGGTCGACGGGCTGGAGAAAATCTGCTCGGACGGCCCCTGCTCGACGACCTTGCCGTCCTTCATCACGATCACCTCGTTGGCGAGCGCGCGCACGACGCGCAGGTCGTGCGAGATGAACAGATAGGCGAGGCCGTGCCGCCCCTGCAGGTCGCGCAGGAGATCGACCACCTGCGCCTGCACCGACATGTCGAGCGCCGAGGTCGGCTCGTCGAGCATGATGAATTTCGGCTCCAGCACCAGCGCGCGCGCGATCGAGATGCGCTGGCGCTGGCCGCCGGAGAATTCGTGCGGGTAGCGGTGGCGGGTCTCCGGGTCGAGGCCGACCTCCTGCAACACGCCGACGACGCGGGCGTCGCGCTCGGCCTCGGTCAGGTGCGGCATGTGGATGTCGAGACCCTCGCCGATGATGTCGGCGACCGACAGGCGCGGCGAGAGCGAGCCGAACGGGTCCTGGAACACCACCTGCATGTTGCGCCGGAGCGGCCGGACCGCGGCCGAGCCGAACCCCTGGATGTCGCGGCCCATCACGACGATGCGGCCCGTGGACGAGATCAGCCGCAGAAGCGCGAGGCCGAGCGTGGTCTTGCCCGAGCCGGATTCCCCGACCACGCCGAGGGTCTGGCCCTCGCGGATCGCGGCCGTGACGCCGTCGACCGCCTTGATGTGGCCGATGGTGCGCCGGAGCAGGCCGCGCCTGATCGGGAACCAGACCTTGAGGTCCTCGACCGCGGCGACGACCGGCTTGGAGCGGTCGGTCGACGGCGGATTGCCGCGCGGTTCGGCCGCGAGCAGATGCTGGGTATAGGGATGCTGCGGATTGGCGAAGACGGTCTCGACCGGCCCGGCCTCGACGATGCGGCCCTTGGTCATGACGCAGACGCGCTGGGCGTATTTGCGCACGATGCCGAGATCGTGGGTGATCAGCAGCACCGCCATCTCGGCGCGCGTCTTGATGTCGTCGAGAAGCTTCAGGATCTGCGCCTGGACGGTCACGTCGAGCGCGGTGGTCGGCTCGTCGGCAATCAGCAGATCGGGCTCGTTGGCGAGCGCCATGGCGATCATGACGCGCTGGCGCTGGCCGCCGGACAGCTGGTGCGGGAAGGCCGCAAGCCGCTTCTCCGGTTCGGTGATGCCGACCTTGGCGAGCAGGTCGAGCACCTTGGCGCGCGCATCCGCCTCGCCGAGACGGCCGTGCAGGCGCAGGATTTCGGCGACCTGCTGCTCGACCGTATGAAGCGGGTTGAGCGAGGTCATCGGCTCCTGGAACACCATGGTGATCTCGTTACCGCGCACCGCCCTGAGGTCCGCCTCGCTGGCGGCGAGCAGGTCGCGGCCCTTGAACAGGACCTTGCCGGCCGGATGGCGCGCCGCCGGATAGGGCAGCAGGCGCGGGATCGACAGCGCCGTCACCGACTTGCCGGAGCCCGACTCGCCGACCAGCGCCAGGGTCTCGCCCTTGGCGAGGTCGAACGAGATGCCTTCGGCCGCGACCGTGTCGACGCCGTTCTGGCGGAACACGACGCCGAGATTGCGCACGGACAGGAGGGGAGCGGTCATGGTGGATCCTCTCGCGGCCGTCACTGGAAGGTCTTGCGCGGATCGAAGGCGTCGCGCACCGCCTCGCCGACGAAGAGCAGCAGGCTCAGCATGATCGAGATGACCGCAAAGGCGGTCATGGCGAGCCAGGGCGCCTGCAGGTTGTTCTTGCCTTGCGACACGAGCTCGCCGAGCGACGGCGAGCCGGGCGGCAAGCCGAAGCCGAGGAAGTCGAGCGAGGTCAGGGTGGTGATCGAGCCGTTGAGAATGAACGGCATGAAGGTCAGCGTCGCCACCATGGCGTTGGGCAGGACATGGCGCCACATGATCGCGACGTTTCCGGCACCGAGGGCGCGGGCGGCGCGGACATATTCGAAGTTGCGCGCGCGCAGGAATTCCGCGCGCACCACGCCGACCAGCCGCGTCCAGGAGAACAGCAGCAGGATGCCGAGCAGGATCCAGAAATTCGGCACGAACACGGAAGCGATGATCAGCAGCAGGTAGAGTTCCGGCACCGACGTCCAGATTTCCAGGAAGCGTTGGAACAGAAGGTCGGTCCAGCCGCCGAAATAGCCCTGCACGGCGCCGGCTGCGACGCCGATGATCGACGAGATGATGGTCAGGATCAGGCCGAACAGCACCGAAATCCGAAACCCGTAGATCACCCGGGCGAGCACGTCGCGCGCCTGATCGTCGGTCCCGAGCCAGTTCCAGTTGCCGACCACGCAATTCGGATCGTCGGCGCCCTTAATGTAGCGCGAGCAGCGCTCCTGGCGGTCATACATCCAGGACGGCTTGGCCGGCGCCGGATTCGGAATGTCGCCGTTGACGGTGTTGTAGGAGTAGCGGATCGGCGGCCACAGGGCCCAGCCGTTGTCCGCGATCTCCTTCTGGATGTCCGGATGGCGATAGTCGGTCTTGGCCAGGAAGCCGCCGAACTTCTCTTCCGGATAATCGACCAGCACCGGGACCAGAACCTCGCCCTTGTAGTGAACCAGGATCGGCTTGTCGTTGGCGAGAAACTCGGCGAACAGCGTCACCACGAACAAGATCGAGAACAGCCAGAGCGAGACGTAGCCGCGCCGGTTGCGCTTGAAATTCTCCCAGCGGCGGCGATTGAGCGGGCTCAGGCGCGCGCGCGCCGGTGCGGCGGTCGGCCGGGAGACGGGGATGGCGGCGGGGGTCCGGGCATCCATGACTCAGACCTCCCGCGATTCGAAATCGATCCGCGGATCGATCCACGTATAGAGCAGGTCCGAGATCAGCGAGACGACCAGACCGACGATCGAGAAGATGAACAGCGTGGCGAAGACGACCGGATAGTCGCGGTCGACCACCGACTGGAAGCCGAGCAGACCGATGCCGTCGAGCGAGAAGATAGTCTCGATCAGGACCGAGCCGCCGAAGAAGGCGCCGATGAACGCGCCGGGAAAGCCGGCGATGACCAGCAGCATGGCATTGCGGAAGACATGGCCGTAGAGCACGGCACCCTCGGACAGTCCCTTCATGCGCGCCGTCGTGACATATTGCTTGCGGATCTCGTCCAGGAAGGAGTTCTTCACCAGCATCGCCGACGAGGTGAAATGGCCGATCGCCATGGCGGTGATCGGCAGCACCAGATGCCAGAAATAATCGGCGATCTTGGCCGGAACGCTGAGCGAGGCGAAATTGTCGGAGGTCAGGCCGCGCAGCGGGAAGACCTGCCAGAAGGACCCGCCCGCAAACAGCACGATCAGCATGACGGCGAACAGAAAGCTCGGGATCGCGTAGCCGATCGCCAGCGCGGCGCTGGTCCAGATATCGAAGCTGCTGCCGTCCTTGACCGCCTTGTGGATGCCGAGCGGGATCGAGACGGCGTAGCCGATCAGCGTCAGCCACAGCCCGAGCGATATCGACACCGGCAGCTTTTCCTTGATCAGCTCGAGCACCGAGATGTTGCGATAGTAGCTCTCGCCGAAATCGAAGCGGATATAGTTCCACAGCATCAGGACGAAGCGCTCGTGCGCCGGCTTGTCGAAGCCGAACTGCTTTTCGAGCTTCTTGATGAACTCGGGATCGAGGCCCTGGGCGCCGCGATACTTGTTGCCGCTGTCGCCACCGGCGCCCGGCTGCCCGCCGCCGCCCGGCTGGCCCTGGAAATCCGAGCCGCCGCCGGAGATGCGCGAAGTGGCCGAGACATCGGTCCCGGTCAACTGCGCGATCACCTTGTCGACCGGCCCGCCGGGGGCGAACTGCACGATCACGAAGGTGACCAGCATGATGCCGAGCAGGGTTGGGATCATCAGCAGGATGCGTCTGAAGATGTAGGCGGCCATTCAGAGTCCCTTGCCGAGCGTTTCGGCCTTGTCGCGGTTCACCCACCACGTGGTCTCGATGCCGCGAGCATAGCGCGGTTTTACCGATGGGCGATCATAGAGGTCCCACATCGCGATCCAGTGCGACGCCTTGTGCCACTGCGGGATCCAGTAACGCCCCGCCCGCAGCACCCGGTCGAGCGCCCGGCAGGCGACCGTCAGCTCCGCACGGGTTTCGGCGCCGAGCGCCTTCAGGATCAGCGCATCGACCGCCGCGTCGCGGATGCCGCCGATATTGCGCGAGCCCTTGCGATCGACCGATTCGGAATGCCACGCCTGACGGATATCCTCGTCCGGCGTCGGCGGAAACGAACTGCGCCGCGTGATCACGTCGAAGTCGAACTCGTCGACGCGCTTCTGATATTGCGACGGATCGACCACGCGCACGCTGGCATCGACCCCGAGGCGCTTCAGATTTTCGAGATAGGGGCCGGTGACACGCTGAAAGGACGTGTCGCTGTCGAGAAACTCGACCGTCAGGCTTTCGCCGGCCGCATTGCGCAGGACGCCGTCGCGGGCGGTCCAGCCGGCTTCGGCGAGGAGTTTCGCGGCCTGGCGCAGCAGGGTCCGGTCGCGCCCGGTGCCGTCGGTGACCGGCGCCGTCCAGGGTTCGCCGAAGACCTCGTCCGGCACCTTGCCGCGGAACGGCTCCAGCAGTGCCAGCTCCTCCGGCGACGGCGGGCCGGAAGCCTCGAACTCGGTGTTCACGAAGAAGGACGAGATGCGCCGGTAGCTGCCGAAGAAGACGTTCTTGTTGGTCCATTCGAAATCGAACACCAGCCCGAGCGCCTCGCGCACGCGGCGGTCGGCGAATTTCGAGCGGCGCATGTTCAGGTACCAGCCCTGCGCGCCGGACGGCGAGCGATCCTCCAGTTCGAAGCGGACGACCTTGCCGTCGGCGAGCGCCGGGAAGTCGTACTGCGTCGCCCAGACCAGCGAGGTGAACTCCTCGCGCAGGAAGTAGAGCCCGGCCTTGAACGCCTCGAAGGCGGCGGTGCGTTCGCGGAACATCTCGTAGCGGACGATGTCGAAATTGTTGTGTCCGGCCGCCACGGGGAGATCGCGGCCCCACCAGTCCGCCACCCGCTCGTATTCGATGTAGCGCCCGGGCTCGAATCGCCCGACCCGGTAGGGACCCGAGCCGAGCGGCGCCTCCGTGGTGGTCTGCTCGAAGTCCCGGGTCGCGTACCAGGCCTTGGAGAGGATCGGCAGGGTGGCGACGATCAGCGGCAGCCCGCGCGAACGGGTCGGCGCGAAGCGGACCACCACGGTATCGGCCGCCTCGGCTTCGACCTCGCGCATGTCGCGCAAGGCGAGCGAGACCGACGGGTGCCCCTTCTCCTTCAGGGTCGTCAGCGAAAAGGCGACATCCTCGGCGGTGATCGGCGTGCCGTCATGGAAGCGCGCCTCGGGGCGCAGGCGGAACACGAAGGTGGCGCCTTTGTTGCGCACCGTGGCACTCCGCGCCACATAGCCGTAGACCGCATCGGGCTCGTCGAGCGCGCGGGTCATCAGGCTGGCAAAGGTCCGCTCCATGCCGACCGGCGCGTCGCCCTTCAGGATCAAGGTATTGAGCGTGTTGAAGGTCGACGGGTTCTGGTTGTAGGCCCATTGCGACGGCACGGTCACCAGACGCCCGCCCTTCGGGGCCACCGGATTGACGTAGTCGAAAGACCGGAAATCGGCGCCGTATTTCAGATCGCCGAAGATCGACAGGCCGTGGGTTTCGATCTCGTCCGCCGCCCAGGCCCAGGGCACCGGAACAAGCGCGGCGCCCGCCGCCGCCGAGAGGCCGGCCAGAACGCCGCGCCGGTCCCATCCGCCGCCCATCAACGACCACCCGTCTTGGCGGCCTTCTCGGCGTCCCACCACCAGATGGTCGGGAATTGCGGCTCGGCATAGTAGGGCAATGTCTCCGGCCGCGAGAAGCGGTCCCAGCGCGCCATGCGGCTGAAGCGGTAGGTCCAGCCGGGCACGATATAGTGGTTCCAGACCAGGAGCCGGTCGAGCGCCCGGGTTGCAGCCTCCAGTTCGGCACGGTCCTTGGCATAGATCACGCGCTGGATGACATAGTCGATCGCCGGATTCCGGATGCCGGCATAGTTCCGCGACCCTTCGCGATCGGCCGCACCGGACGAAAAATACTCCAGCTGCTCGTTGCCGGGAGACAGCGACTGGCCCCAACCCGTATAGATCATATCGTAGTCGCGCGAGCGAAGCCGGTTGATATATTGCGATGAATCGATGTATCGGACCGCCAAGTCGATGCCGATCTTGGATAGCTGCTGACGATAGGGCACCGCAAAGCGCTCAGAGCTCGGGCTGTTGATCAGGAACTCGATCTTGAGCGGCTCCTTGGTCTTGCCATCGACCAGGCGCGTGCCTTCGGTGACGTAGCCGGCCTCGCGCAACAGGCGGACCGCCTCGCGCAGGTTGTTGCGTTCCTGCGCCGGATCGTTGGTCACCGGATTCGTGAACGCCTTGGTGAAGACCTCCTCGGGGACGGGTCCCTTGGTCTTGGCCTCCTGGAGAATATCGAGTTCACTCCCCGCCGGGACGCCCGACGCCGCCAGATCCGAACCGAAGAAATAGCTGTTGATGCGCTCATACTGCCCGAAGAAGACCGTGCGGTTGATCTCCTCGTAGTTGAACGCATAGCTCAACGCCAACCGCACGCGCGGATCCTGGAACTTCGCACGCCGAAGGTTCATCACGAAGCCGACGCCGACGCCGCGACCGCGCTCCTGGAACTTCTCCAGGATGACGCGGTTCTCCCGCACGGCCGGGAAGTCGTAAGCCGTCGCCCAGTTCTTGGCCACGTTCTCGAACCGCACGTCATACTGGTCGCCCTTGAACGCCTCCAGTTCGACAGTGTCATCCCGATAGTATTCATAGCGGATCTCGTCGAAATTATTCTGCCCGATGCTCACCGGAAGAGACTGGGCCCAATAATCCTTGACGCGTTCGTAAACCACCCGCTTGCCAGGATCGAAGGACTTGATCTTGTAGGCGCCGCCACCGAGCGGCGGCTCGAGCGTCGTCTTGCCGATATCCCGCTTCTGGCCGTCCGGACCGACACCTTCCCACCAATGTTTCGGCATCACGGACAACTGCCCGACGATCTGTGGCAGCTCGCGATTGCCCTTTTCGTCGAAGCGGAAGGTGACTTCGCCCGGACCGGAGGCCTCGGCCGAAACCACATGGCGATAGTAGAAGGCCTGTTGCGGCGAGAATTCCTTGAGCTTGTTGAAGCTCCAAACGACGTCCTCCGCCGTCAGCGGCTGGCCGTCGTGCCAGCGCGCCTCTGGACGCAGCCGGAAAGTGACCCAAGCGAAATCGTCCGGATACTTCACCGCCTCGGCGATCTGCCCGTATTCGGTCGAGATCTCGTCATAGGCAGAGGTCATCAGACTGTCGTAGATCAACCCGATCCCGGCGGCGACATTGCCCTTCGGCAAGATGGCGTTGAAGCTGTCGAAGGTGCCGTCGGTCCCCATGCGCAGCACCCCGCCGCGCGGCGCCTTCGGGTTGACATAGTCGAAATGCTTGAAATCGGCCGGATATTTTACGCTGCCCATGAGCGACAGGCCATGCCGCCATTGCGGCTCCTCCGCGTGCAGGGCGGGCGCCGACATCAGGCCGGTCGACAGAACGGCGCCGAAGACCAGGAGACGCAGGGCGGTCACCGGAGACCGCGGGTGACGGACGGGGGCGGCGAAACCTGCGGCGATCTTCGACTGGCGCATCGGCGAGGGGCACTCCGTTCGGTCAGGGCGGGTCCACGGCGCCGGTCGGATACCGCGGAACGATGCATGGGATATTAGACGCCCCGGCACCGTTTCCACATGGGGTCACGACATTATGACGAATTTTCGCAGCCTGCCGCGGCACCCGGCCGCTCCGGGCCGCTTCTCGACCGCCGCCTGCACGAAGCCGATGCGCCAGAAGGCGCAAAAATAGAAAAGGCCGGCACGACGGCCGGCCTTTCGCATGACGTCCGTGGCCGCGAGGCCGCCGGCTCAGGGCAGCGGCACCGGATTGTCCGACAGCGAGCGCAGATAGGCGATCACGGCGGCACGCTCTTCCGGCTTGGGCAGGCCCTTGAAGCTCATCTTGGTGCCCTTCACGACACCCGCCGGATTGGCCAAGAACTCGTCGAGATGGGCGAAGTCCCACTTCTGGCCAGCCGCGGCGCCTTCTTTCATGCCGGCCGAATAGGCGAAGCCGTCGGCATGGCCGAGCGGCCCGCCGACGACACCCCAGAGATTCGGGCCGGTGCCGTTCTTGCCGCCCTTTTCGGGGTTGTGGCAGGAGCTGCACTTGCCGAACACCTTCTTGCCGTCGTCCGCGGTCGCGGTCTTCAGCCGTTCGGCGATCGGGGTGGCGGCCACGGCCGCGCTTTCGGCCTGTCCGCCGCCGGCGGCGGCGCCGGCCTCGGCGGTCGCGACCTCGAAACCCGCCTTGGCCGGAACCGGCGAATCGAAAATCACGTCGGAGAGCACGCCGAGGCCCAGGGTGAACAGGCAGGTGCCCAGCACGGCGCCGGCGATCTTGTTAAGCTCGAAGGAATCCATCGGATCGAAGCTCCGGTCATCCGGTCGGGGTCTTGAGGGCCGCCCAGGGGCGGGCGCGCGACAGCGGGCACCGCCGGACGGCCCGGGTTCCAGGGCGGGCGGAAACTACCAGCTTTCCCGCCGGCCTCTCCATACGTATAAAGCGGCCGCGGGTCCAGACCCAGCGACACTTCCGTCTAACCGTTCTGCGCCGAAAGCGACCCTTCATGTCCGACCGCGCCGTCGTCCTGATCCCCTCCCGCATGACCGCCACGCGGCTGCCCGGCAAGCCGCTCGCCGACATTCTCGGCACGCCGATGATCGTGCATGTCTGGCGGCGCGGCGTCGAGGCCGGCATCGGCCCGGTCGTGATCGCCTGCGACGACCAGCGCATCGCCGATGTGGTGATCGCGGCCGGCGGCGAAGCCGTGCTGACCGATCCCAACCATCCGTCCGGCTCGGACCGCATCTTCGAGGCGTTGAACCGCTACGATCCGGACGGGCGTTTCGACGTGGTGGTCAACGTGCAAGGCGACCTGCCGACCATCGAGGCCGCCGCCGTCAAGGCCGCCTTCGCGCCGCTCGACGATCCGGCGGTCGACATCGCCACCATCGCGGCGGAGATCACGGTCGAGGAGGAGAAGACCAATCCGAATGTGGTCAAGGCCGTCGGCACGCCGATCGGGCCGGATCGCCTGCGCGCGCTCTACTTCACCCGCGCCACCGCCCCGACCGGCCCCGGGCCGCTCTATCACCATATCGGCCTCTATGCCTATCGCCGCACGGCGCTCGAACGCTTCGTGACGCTGCCGCCCTCCCCGCTCGAGAAGCGCGAGAAACTGGAGCAGTTGCGGGCGCTGGAGGCCGGCATGCGCATCGATGTCGGCATCGTCAACACCGTGCCGCTCGGCGTCGACACGCCCGAGGACCTGCACAAGGCCCGCGCGCTGCTGTCGCGCTGACCGTCTCCGATCCCCTATCCAGCATCGCAGTACCCGGAGGACTCCCCGATGACCGGCCGCAAGAAGATCGTTTTCCAGGGTGAGCCCGGCGCCAACTCGCACATCGCCTGCCGCGAGGTCTATCCGGACTACGAGGCGGTGCCGTGCCAGACCTTCGAGGACTGCTTCGCGGCGATCCAGTCGGGTGCGGCCGATCTGGGCATGATCCCGGTCGAGAATTCGATCGCCGGCCGCGTCGCCGACATCCACCATCTGCTGCCGCAGTCGATGCTGCATATCATCGGCGAGTATTTCCTGCCGATCCGCCACCAGCTGGTCGGCCTGAAGGGCGCCCGCCTCGCCGACATCGTCTCCGCCCAGAGTCACCCGCAGGCGCTCGGCCAATGCCGCCAAAGCCTGCGCCAGCTCGGCCTCGCCGCCATCGTCGGCGCCGACACGGCCGGCTCGGCCCGCCAGATCGCCGATGCCGGCGACCCCACCCGCGCCGCCATCTCGTCGCGGCTCGCGGCCGAGATCTACGGCCTCGACATCCTCAAGGCCGATATCGAGGACGACCAGCACAACACGACCCGCTTCATCATCCTGTCGCCGGAGGACCTGCGCGCCGCGCCGGGCGTCGGGCCGATCATGACCACCTTCGTGTTCGAGGTGCGCAACGTGCCGGCCGCGCTCTACAAGGCGCTCGGCGGCTTCGCCACCAACGGCATCAACATGACCCGGCTGGAAAGCTACATGGTCGGCGGTACCTTCACGGCGACCCAGTTCCTGGCCGACGTGGAAGGCCATCCGGACGAGATCGACCTCGGCCGGGCCCTGGAGGAACTGTCCTTCTTCGCCTCCGCCCGCATCCTCGGCGTCTACCGGGCGAGCCCGTTCCGCGCCCGCGTCAAGGATATCGAGAGCGCCCGCCTGCGGCCGGCCGTGCGCGGCATGTGACCGGCCCGAACGACGGGCAAGACGGCCCGGCCCGGGGCGCCCGGACTGGGCGGCTCAGCGGCCGGTGCCGTTGAGCGGGTTGTCCGGGTCCCACCGGTAGCGCACCGTCTCGAAGCGCAGCGCGCGGGCGTCGAACATCAAGAGCCGGCCGACCAGCGGCTCGCCGATGCCGGCGACGAGCTTGATCGCCTCCAGGGCCTGCAGCGACCCCATCGTGCCGGTCAGGGCGCCGAGGATGCCGGCGACCGCGCAGGACGGCACCAGGCCCTCCGGCGGCGGTTCGGGGAACAGGCAGCGATAGGTCGGGTTCGGCCGGCCGTCCGGCCCGGCACGATGCGGCATCAGCGTGGTGAGCGAGCCGTCATATTCGGACACGGCCGCCGTCACCAGCGGCCTTCCCGCATGGAAGCAGGTGTCGGAGACCAGGTAGCGGGTGGCGAAATTGTCGGAGCCGTCGATCACCAGGTCGTAGGCGTCGACCAGCGCCGGCGCATTGCCGGCATCGAGCCGCACCGCATGGGTCTCCACATGGACGTGCGGGTTGACGCGCCCGATCGCCGCGGCGGCACTTTCCACCTTCGGACGCCCGACATCCGGCGTGGCATGGATCACCTGGCGCTGCAGGTTGGAGAGGGAGACCGCGTCGTCGTCGACAATGCCGAGCGTGCCGATACCGGCGGCCGCCAGATAGAGCAGCACCGGCGCGCCGAGCCCACCGGCGCCGATCACCAGGATGCGCGCCGCCTTCAGCTTCTGCTGGCCCGGTCCGCCCAGGTCGCGCAGCACGATGTGGCGGGCATAGCGCTCCAGTTCCTCCGGCTCGAACATGCGGCCTCCCTTCCCGATGGGGTCCGATCGCCGTGCGGTTGCCGGCGGCCTCGCGCCTCCCCTGACTGCATCTCCCGAGGACGCTGCCGGAATGGCACCGCCGACAGTTCCGCACGGCCCGACGGGCGAAGCCCGAAGCCCAGCGTTCAGTCCGCGCTCCGCGGCGCCTCGAAGCGCGCACCGAGACCGGTCATCAGACCGAGGAAGGACGGGAAGCTGGTCGCGATCGTGGCGGTGTCGTCGACCGTGACCGGCGCCTGCCCGGCCAGTCCCATGACCAGGAACGACATGGCGATGCGATGGTCGAGATGGGTCGGCACGGTACCGCCGCCGATCCGGCGGGTGCCGCCGATCACCTTGAGGCTGGTCTCGCCCTCCTCGACCGGGACGCCGTTGGCGGCCAGCCCATGGGCGACGGCGGACAGCCGGTCGCTTTCCTTGACGCGCAGTTCCTCGAGCCCATCCATGAAGGTGTCGCCCTCCGCGAAGGCCGCCGCAACCGACAGGATCGGGTACTCGTCGATCATCGAAGGCGCCCGCTCCGGCGGCACGGCGACCCCCTTGAGCCGGCTCGACCGGACGCGCACGTCGCCGATTCTCTCGCCGCCGGTGACGCGCTCGTTCTCGATGGTCAGGTCGGCGCCCATCTCCAGGAGCGTGGTGAAGAGACCCGTGCGCAGCGGATTGAGCAGCACGTTCTCGACCGTGACATCCGATCCCGGCACGATCAGGCCCGCGACGATCGCGAAGGCGGCCGAGGACGGGTCGCCCGGCACGGTGATCGTCTGCGGCTTCAGGCTGGGCCGCCCCTGCAGGCGGATGACGCGCTCGCCGGCCGGACCGGCGGTCACCTCCAGCGACGCGCCGAAGCCGACCAGCATGCGCTCGGTATGGTCGCGGGTCGCGACCGGTTCGATCACGGTCGTCACGCCGGGCGAATTCAGGCCGCACAGCAGCACGGCCGACTTCACCTGCGCGGACGGCACCGGCACGCGGTATTCGATCGGAATGACCGTGTCGGGACCGCGCAGCGTCAGCGGCAGGCGGTCGCCCTTGCGGGCGATCACCTCGACGCCCATGCGGCGCAGCGGGTCGAGCACGCGGCCCATCGGCCGGCGCGACAGCGAGGCGTCGCCGACGAAGGTGGCCGCCACGGCATGGCCGCCGACGAGGCCCATGGTCAGCCGGGACCCGGTGCCGGCATTGCCGAAATCGAGCACGGATTCCGGTTCCAGCAGACCGCCGACGCCGAGCCCGGAGACGCGCCACAGCCCCTCCCCGTCGCGCGTCACCGTGGCGCCGAGCGCCCGCATGGCGGCGGCCGTGCCGAGCACGTCCTCGGCCTCCAAGAGGCCCTCGATGCGCGTCTCGCCGACCGTGACGGCGCCGAACATCAGCGAGCGATGCGAGATCGACTTGTCGCCGGGGACGCGGATGCGGCCGGTCAGCGGGCCGGAGGCCAGGGCGGAAAGAGGCGTGCCGGCAGAAGCATGGGCCATGGTCGGCTCCGGAAGGGCGCGTGGGTCGTCGGGATCGGGCGCCGTCCTATCATGCCGGCCCGGCCCCGTCATCCGCCCGCTGCACACGGGCACCGGCCCGACGCAGCGGCAGGCGGCTGCGGCGGACGCCGCACGGCCGGCGTCGCGGGGGCCGGGGCCCGGACATGCCGGCAGCCTCGGCGGAGTTTGCACGCGGCATTCGGCATCGCCGATCCCGGCCGCGGATTTCCGCGCATTTCCGTTTTGACAGGGCGCCTGCCAGCGACTATGCCGTGATTTCCTTTTGACCACCCGACATCCCGGAGAGACGATCCGTGGCCAAACCCGAGCTCGGAACCAAGCGGCTCTGCCCGAACTGCGGCACCAAATATTACGACCTGAACCGCGATCCGATCCTCTGCCCGAAATGCGGCACCCTGTTTACCGTGGCGGCCGTCGTGTCGCGCGCCAAGGCGGCCCCGGCCGTCGAGGAGGCCGAGGAAGAGGTCGACGAAGCCGCCCCGATCGAATTCGTGCCGCTTGAGGAAGCGGAAGCGGACGAGAGCGCGGACGAGGCGGTGCCCGGCATCGAGGACGAAGAGATCGCCGATATCCCCGACGACGAGGACGACACCTTCCTCGAGGCGGAGGAGGACGACGAGATCGACGGCATCGACATCGATGTCGCCGGCGAGGACGAAGAGCGCTGAGCCCGGGCGGGGCCAGAGGCCCCGCTCCGCCGACCACGGCGGCCGGCCATGCCAGGTCTGCCGGTCCTGCCGGCTGCCCTGATCGCCATGGCGGTCCCGCGGGCGAACACGGACGACGGATCGCGTGCGGACCAGATGGCGCGTGATCCGGGTATGGCAGCCGGAAAGCCTGTGGAAAACTCCGGACACCGCAGCCGGCACCGGACGGCAACGGCCAAAACCGAGGCATTCCGCGCCGTTCCGACGCTTCGAGCACCCGCTTCCCGGCCGGATCGGGTTCGAAACCGCCCTTCGGAACGGGCTCCTCGCCTGAGAAATTCCGGCAAAGTGAAATAACCTCTTGATCGACGGCGAGCTTCGGCTTACACACCGCGCCGTCAGCCGGGCCCACCCAAGACCCGGTTCGAGAATGTGGGGCCATAGCTCAGTTGGGAGAGCGCTTGAATGGCATTCAAGAGGTCAGGGGTTCGACTCCCCTTGGCTCCACCAATTCTCCAGACAAGCATCAGATAGATAACTCCGGTATCTAGAACCGTCGCGGCGGTCGCTAACGACGGGTCCGATCGCGATAGTGTGCTCGGAATCACGAAGCCTGCCTTGTCGAGCCTCAGCGCAGTTGCAGTGCTATCCATGACGGGCAGTGATCTGCCCGAGGCCATGGTCCGGGGCGCGAACGGCTAGATCCCCACAGCGGCTGTCGTCGCAGCGTCCGATGGTGCCGTATCCCCGGTCTCCTCCTACGCCGGCGATTTCGACCGCGTCTATGCCGTGCTGTCGAGCCGGTCGCGACAGTACGTACCCGATCTGCCGCTGCAAGCATCGCGCATCACCGCGGCGGTCAAAGCGGCCCAATTCGCTTGCTCGCGTTTGCGGCGCTATTGATGCGACTGCCCAGTTCCGTCGATCGGCAGTTCTTGCACTGCCGCCCCCTCCCGGCCCCCTTTCGAGAATGTGAACGGAACTTTTGCTGCGCTGCAGCATTGTCGCATTGCGTTTATTTCGAATATCCCTCACAATCGTTATCGTCAGGGAGCGAACGATGACCGTACCAGCAACAGCCACAGAACTTGGCGCTCGCTTGCCCAACGCAGGAGAAAAGGCAGCCGCCAACCAGCTTCGGAAAATTCTTGCGGCCAAGCTTGCCGCGGGAGAGGAAGGCGCACGCCTGAACGTCATCGACGAGGGCAAGCGTCTCGACATCACTCTGACGCCTGCGCTTTCAGGCCTGCTGATGGATCTGCTCCGACATGTCGGAAGCGGGAATGCCGTTACGCTGGTGCCTGTAAGCCAGATGCTCACGACTCAGCAGGCAGCCGATATCCTCAATGTATCTCGACCTTTCTTCATCAAGCTGTTGGAAGAAGGGCAAATCCCTTTTGAACTGGTCGGTCGCCATCGGCGGGTAAAAGCTGAAAACCTATTCTCTTACAAGGCGCGCCGTGACCAGAAGCGAGGCGAAGCGCTGTCGGCCCTAGCCGAGATGGATTCGGAGCTGATTTAACGCATGTTTGCGAACCGGTTCACCGCATTCATCGACGCCTGCACACTGGTGAGTGCGCTGAAACGGAATCTGCTCCTAACCCTTGCGGAAGCCGAGTTCTTCCGAGTTCGATGGTCCGATACCGTTCTTGACGAGACGGAGCGGGCATTGGTGGCAATACACTCGAAGCGCGGAATCGAAAATGCTGCCGAGCGCGCAAAACGTGCTCGTGAGGCTATGGAAAATGCATTTGAGGACGCAAACGTAGGAAAATTTGATAATCTCCGCCTGCCTTGCATTAGCTTGCCAGACCCTGGCGATACTCATGTGCTTGCCGCCGCAGTCAAAACCCGCGCAGACGTGATAGTTACTGAAAATCTGAAGGATTTTCCAGAAGAAATACTTGAACCACTTATGATCGAGGCCCGGTCGGCTGATGCCTTCATTGCTGACACGATTGCCCTCGACCCCGGTCGGGCGGTGGCAGCAATCCGAACGATGCGGATGCGGCTTAAGAATCCAGCAAAGACAGCCGAGGTTCTGTTGATTGATATGGAATCGGAGGGACTTGTGGAGACAGTCGACGTTCTACGTCCGCATGTTGCCTCGCTATAAAAGGTGGGGTGATGACCACCCCTGAATTGCCGATGGACGGCTTCCATCGGCGCCGAACCGAGCAGGCCGAGCCGGTCCGCGACGAGCCGCCCTACCGAAAGCCGGGGTGCATGTCGGTTTACAGGAGGACCTTCGACGAGCACCAGCCGCGACGTCGTTCGAGACCGGGCGGGGGACCTCGACCGCTGGCGAGAGTTGGGCCTGGACGGCAGGGGAGGCGGCAACCGTCGGGATTTCCAGAGGCTGTCCCCTGCCCGCAGGGGTCCGCTCTGAAATCTCCAGGGCGGATTGGTATCTTAAAACGTCCGCGGAATGGTCGTCACCGTTGCCTTGAGGTTCGGCGTTCGGCTTTCCATTCCCAATTCTCCTGCTCGGTCGCGCTCCCCGTTCGGGCGACAAGGACCACATCGTGCCGACCGTAGAGGTAGGCCTCGACTGCAGGCAGGAATCATCTGCTCGTCAACGGGGTCGATTTTCGGGAGACCTTTCACCCCCGGCAAAGAGGCGAATGCCGGCCACTCCCGCGCCTGGAAGGTCCGAAAATGCGGATGGCGATTTCGGCTTCACTGGGATGGCGATGCGTGTTGTCGCATGTGCCGTTCCGCCTGCCCGCCACCCTTGGCCATCTCCGCAGAACTGCCGATCCTCGTGAAGATTGACGCACGAGGGAACAGTTGCCAGCGGCATCCTATGCCGCACGCACCCTTGGTGAAACTGACCCATAGCGCTTTCTTCCGGCCGAGGTAGCAGACTGCCCCCTCAAGGCCCGGGATCAAACACCTACCCGCCGCCGGCGAGATCGTCGAACAGGGTCGGCTGGCCCATCTGACCGCCCTTGAGCATGATTTCCAGACCGTCCATGTCGGCCCGGTCGGCATGGGTGCGGCAGAGGGCGGCGCCGGGGCCGAGCGTGGCGATATGCGAGAGGCCCCAGAGGCCGAGCGCCTGGATGGCGAGGCTCGACGTGTCGCCGCCGGCGATGCAGGTGCGGGCGGGGCGGATGCGGTTCAGGACGGCTGCGGCGAGGCGCGCGGTGGCCTCCGCGACCTGAAGCGCCCCGAGCCGGGGCTGAGGATCGGTGCCGACCTCTGCAGCCCCCGCGCCCGCCTCGGCGGCCTCGGCCTCGGGCAGAGCGGTCGCGGCGAGCATGTGGCGGCCGGCGGCGAGGCCCTGCGCAATACGGGCGGCCTGCGCGTCGCGATAGGCCGCCTCGGCGATGAGCCGGGCCACATCCAGCGCGACCGTCTCGTAGCGCGTCGCCTGCGCCGTCTGGGCCCGGGTGACCGGCGACAGGCTGCCGACCAGCACGAAGACCGGGCCGGCCGCCGCGGAGGGGCCGGGTATGGGCGGGCTGAGCATGGGCGGGTTGAACATGGGCGCCCCGCGGGTCCCGGCCCAGGCTGCCGGCCAGGCGGCGGCGAGCGCACGGGCGACGCTGCTGGCGCCGACGGCGACCAGCGGGGCCCGTCCGGCCCAGTTCCACAGCACTTCGCCGATGGTGGCGAGGTCCTGCTCGCGCGATACGTCGAACAGCAGGTCCGGATGCGTCGCCGCCAGCGCCGCGACCCTGTCGACCGCCTCGGCGGACGGCAGCGCATAGGTCGGGTAGTCGACGAGACCCAGCCTGCCGAGGCCTTGGCGGGCGAGATGCCGGCGCAGGTCGGCCTCGTCCATCGGCGTGACCGGATGCCGGCTCATCGTCGGGTGCCGGTCGATGCGATAGGCTTCGCCGCTCGCCCCGGCAGTGGCGAAGAGCTGGCCGAACAGGCAGTAGCGACCGAGATTCGGCTGGCCGCCGACGATCGGCAGGTTCGGATGCGGAAAATGCGGGCGGAGTGCCGACACCGCCGCGCCGATGCTGCCGACCTGCGGCGCGCTGTCGAAGGTCGAGCAGCATTTGTAGTGCAGCACATCGACGCCGAGGCCTGCGAAGAAGCGGCCGGCCGGGTCCAGTTCCCGCGCCATCGCGATCGGGTCGAGCGACCGGGTCGCACCGGCCAGGCCGACCGCGTCGAGCGGGCCGAGCGCGGCGAGCCGCTCCGGCTCGGGAATGCGGGTCAACAGGACGGCCCGGAAGCCGCGTTCGGCCCAGGTCGCCAGCGTATCGCTGGCGCCGGTGAAATCATCCCCGTACCAGCCGACGCGCGGGTTTCCCGCCGACCGCGCCTCGTCCGTCATCCGCGGGCTCCGCCGAAGAACGCCAGCGCGCGCCCCAGTTCGGCATGCTCGCATGCGGCCTCGTCGAGCGCGCGGCCGGCCGCAACCGCCGCCCAGGCCTGGCGGATGCTGGCCACCCCCGCGGCCGGGCCGTCCGGATGCGCCATGATGCCGCCGCCGGCCATGAACAGAAGGTCGGCATGGCCGACCGCCGCGTGAGTCGCGGGCGCCGTGCCGGCCCATTGGCCGGACGAGAAGGCCGGCAGGACGCGATCGTCGGCGCCGTCGGTCAGCGGTGCCACGCAGTCGCGCGCCGAGCCGACGACCTCCTCGTCTTCCTGCGCGAACTTGCCCTGCAGGCCGTGGACATGCATGTGATCGACGCCGGCCAGCCGCCAGAGCGTCTGATAGGCCTGGAACGAAATGCCGAGCAGGGGATGCCGCGAGACCGCGCCGTAGCCGTTGCGGTGGCCGTGGACGACCAGATCGGTCGAGCGGCGCAGGGTCTCGATCGCCGAGAAGCCGCACCAGTTGAGGCTCGCCATCACGCAGGTGCCCTCCTCCCGGGCGACCAGGTCGGCATGGCGGCGCATCGCGTCGGTTTCGTCGGTGATGTTGAAGGCGACCATCACGGCCTTGCCGGTGCGGTCGCGGTGGCGCCTGACGGCCGCCATGACGGCCGGGATGCGCTCGGCGAGCGGCGCATGGTCTGGATCGGCGGCGATCTCGTCGTCCTTGATGAAATCGAGTCCGGCCGCGCAGAGCTGGCCGACCAGGGCGCCGGTCTCCGCCGCGCTCAAGCCGACATTGGGCTTGATGATCGAGCCGACCATCACGCCCGCCGGCACGCCCGTCAGCCGCCGGGTGCCGGCAATGCCCTGCGCCGGCATCGGAAAGCGCCGCCGGAACGACCAGGGCAGACGAAGGCTCTCCAGGCGGAGCCCGGTCACCTCGCCGAGATCGTAGAGATTGCCGGCAACCGTTGCGGCGAGCGTGGCCAGGTTGGCGCCGACATTGGCGACCGGAAAGGACAGCGTCACCCGCGCCCGTCGCCAGGGGCCGCCGATGCCCTTGCGGCCGAGCCAGGCATTGGGCAGGCTCGGCGCCGCCGCCGGTTCAAGCTCCTCGACGCCGATGATCGCCGCGCGGGCCCGGTCGCGCAGCGCGTCGGTCTCGCCCTCGACACGGATGAAGGTGCCGCAGCTCTGCTCGCCGGCCATGATCCCGGCAACTGCCTCGGGATCGAGCGGCGTCTCGATCAGGTAGCGCGCCTCGAAGCGCTCGGATGCATGCGGCACAGGCGGCGCCCTCAGAGCTTGGAGAGGTCGGGGAAGGGCCGCACCGGGTCGCTGCCGTCCCAGGCCTCGGAGGCCTCGCGGATCAGGCGGAACATCTCGCCCTTCGGTCCGGCGACCTCCGACAGTTCGATCACCGTGCCCGGATGATACTCGGTATCGAAATAGACGAAGCGGCCGCGCGCGCCGACTTCGCCGCTCATCACCGCCTTGAAGCCCTGCGCGGTCAGACGTTCGAGGTCGGCGTCATAGTCGGAGGTCCAGTAGGCGACATGCTGCAGGCCGGTATGGCCGGCGGCGCGGAAGTCGCGATACATCGACGGCACATCGTTGCGGCACTGGATCAGTTCGATCTGCAGCGGGCCGGAATTGGCCAGCGCGACCGAGTTGTGCGGCTCGTAGGCGACGCCGCGATACTGGTAGTTCCGGATCGGAACCTTCGGATTGTAGAAGAACGGGCCGACCCCGAGCACGCGGCTCCAGTAGTCCATGGCCTTTTCGATATCCGGCACGACATAGCCGGCCTGGCGGATATGGCCGAAGAAGCGACTCATCGGGAGATGCCTTCCAAAGAGGGAGCCGAGGGGGAGCGGATCAGAATTTCAGGAAGCCGGTCGACAGCCACGGCACGGCGGCGACGACCAGGAGGCCGAGGATCAGGGCCAGCATGTAGCCGCCGATATGCCGGAGGCCTTCGTCCGGATTGACCTTGGAGATCGCGCAGGCGCCGTAGTAGCCGACGCCGAAGGGCGGGGCGAAAAGGCCGATGCCCATGGCCAGGATGACCACCATCGCGTAGTGCACCTCGTGCACGCCGACCTGGCGGGCGATCGGGAACAGCAGCGGCCCGAACAGCACGATGGCCGGAATGCCCTCCAGCACGCTGCCGAGGATTACGAAGGCGACGATCGACACGGCCAGGAAGCCCCAGGCCCCGCCCGGCAGGGCCGCCATGATGCGTCCGAGATCCTGCGAGAAGCCCGACTGGGTCAGCCCCCAGGCCATCGCGGTGGCGCAGCCGACGATGAAGATGATGGCGCCGGTCAGCGAGGCGGTTTCGATCAGCATCGGGCCGATCCGGCGCCAGTCGAAGCGGCGATAGACGACGAGCCCCATCACCACCGAATAGGCGATGCCGATGGTCGAGACCTCGGTGGCGGTGGCGACGCCCTCGACGACCGCGGCACGGATGACGAAGGGCAGCGCGATCGCCGGCAGCGCGACCAGCGCCAGCTTCAGGATCTCGGGCGCCGGTACCCGCGCGACATGGCTCAGATCCTCGTGCCGGTAGCGGCGCCAGACGACGACGCAGAGCGCCAGCCCGAGCACCACCGCCGGCAGCATGCCGCCGGTGAACAGGGCCGCGATCGAGACGCCGGTGACCGAGCCTATGGTGATCAGCACGATCGAGGGCGGGATAGTCTCGGTCTGCGCGCCGGTGGCCGAGAGCAGCGCGACCAGGTCGCCAGGCTTGGCGCCGCGCGCCTTCATCTCCGGGAACAGCACCGGGGCGATCGCCGCCATGTCGGCGATCTTCGAACCGGAGATGCCGGAGACGAGATACATCGCGCCGATCAGCACATAGGAAAGACCGCCGCGGACATGGCCGAGCAGGCCGGCGAGAAAGCGGATCATGGCGGCCGCCATGCCGGTCATCTCGATCAGGAGGCCGAGAAAGACGAACAGCGGCACGGCCAGCAGGATCAGATGGCTCATGCCCTCGTCGAGCCGGCCGACCATGACCAGGAGCGGCGTCGAGGTGGTCAGCGCCAGATAGCCGAAGGTGGCGAGCGCGAAGGAGAAGGCGATCGGCACGCCGGCGAAGACGTTGGCGGCGACAACGCCGACGAAGAAGATCACCAGGTTGAGCTTGCCGAGCGGCTTCAGCACCGGCCCGGCCCACCAGAACAGCACGATCAGACCGGCCGCGACCAGGATCGCGGCGAGTGCGGGGCCGCGCGCATGCAGGCGGACGAAGCGGGCGAGCGCCGCGGCAAGCATCAATCCGATGCCGGTCGGGATGGCGGCCGCCCGCCAGGCGTTGCTGATCTCCAGCGCCGGGGTGACGATGAAGCCCTCCTCCTGCGCGTAGTCGAGCGCATGGTGGAAGATCAGGAGCAGAAACGCGATCGACGCGGCCAGCGCCAGCGCCTCCAGGAAGGCCCGGGCACCCGGCGAGACCCGGGAGACCAGCCCGGTCATGCGCATGTGCTCGCCGCGCCGCAGCGCCACCACGGCGCCGAGCATGGAGAGCCATAGGAACAGGATCGAGGCCAGTTCGTCGGACCAGACCAGCGGCGTGTGGAACAGGTAGCGGGCGGTCACGCCCGCCGCCAGGATGGCGATCTCGATGAGAACGATCGCGGCCGCCACCCCCTCGACGGCGGTGCCGATGATGTGATCGGCCCGCGCCGCGAGCGCGGCAAGGCCGGTCGGCGCGCCCGTCAGGGCGACGCCGGAGGGGCCCGCGGTGGCTGGGCGCGCGGCGGCGTGCATGTCCGTCGTCCTCGGTTCGAGCATGGGGCGGCGGCGTCAGGCGAGCTTGCCGACCGCGCCTTCCAGCAGGCCCCAGGCCTCGTCGCCGAAGCGGCCCTTCCATTCCGCATAGAAGCCGGCCTCGCGCAGCTTGGCGCGGAAGCTGTCCGGGCTGGTGCGATTGAAGGCGAGGCCCTTGGCCTCCAGGTCGGCCTGCAGGGTGGCGTTGAGCTTGCGGATGTCGTCGCGCTGCTTCATGCCGGCATCGTTGATCGCGCCGGCGACGATCTTCTGCAGGTCTTCCGGCAGGCCCTTCCAGGCGCGGCCGTTGGCGATGAACCAGAAGCCGTCCCAGATGTGGTTCGACAGGGCGCAGGCCTTCTGCACCTCGTAGAGCTTGGCCACTTGGATGATCGGCAGCGGATTCTCCTGGGCGTCGACCACCTTGGTCTGCAGCGCGGAATAGACCTCGGAGAATTGCAGGCTGGCCGGCGCGGCGCCGAGGCCCTTGAACATCGAGATCGACAGCGGGCTGACCGGCACGCGGATCTTGAGGCCGGCCATGTCGGCGGCGGTCTGGATCGGCTTGCCCGAGGTGGTCATCTGGCGGAAGCCGTTGTCCCACATCTTCTCGAAGGCGTAGAGGTTGACCTTGGCGATCTGGGCGCGGACATGGGCGCCGACCTTGCCGTCCATCGCGCCCCAGACCTGGTCGTAGTCGGCGAAGGCGAAGCCGACCGCGTTGATCGCCGCCGCCGGCACCAGGGTGGCGATCACCAGCGCGGACGGCGTGAAGAAGGTGATGCCGCCGCTGCGGACCTGCGAGAGCATGTCCGTGTCGCCGCCGAGCTGGTTGTTCGGGAAGATCTGGATCTGGACCCGGCCGTTGGTCTCGCGGGCGATCCGCTCGACGGCCTCCTGGGCGCGCACATTGAGCGGATGGGTGACCGGGAGATTGTTGCCGTATTTCAGATCGAATTCGGCGGCGCGGGCGATACCCGGGCGGCCGAGAGCGACGACGGCCGGCGCGGCAGCCAGCGACTTCAGAATGGTGCGGCGGGTCAGGATGGCCATGGGCACGTTCCTCAAGGTTATGATTGATTATGATGGTTCTTGATCCTCTTCCACGATATGTATTGATCGTGTAACGCGTCAAACGTCGTTTTTGATGGATTTTGATCGGATCTCGATGCCGGACTTACCCCCCTCGCCGCCGCGCCCGGGTCGGCCGCGCCAAAGCCGCCTGCCGCGCATCGCCGATGTGGCACGCCTGTCGGGTGTCTCGACGGCGACCGTCGATCGCGTCCTGAACGGACGGCCCGGGGTCCGGGCGCCGACGGTGCAGCGGGTGATGCGGGCGGCGGCGGAAATCGGCTATGCGGTCGAGCTGCCGCCCGATCCGGCCGCATCGCTGCAGCCGATGCGGCTCGCCTTCGTCCTGCCCGCAGGCACCAACCGCTTCCTGGCCGGCCTCGGCCGCCTGATCTCGGGGGCGGCCGACCAGCTCGCCGGCTTCAACATGCGGGCGCGGGTCGACTTCATCGAGAGCTTCAACCCGGACCTGCTCGGCCGGCACCTGAAGGAGCTCGGCCGCGATGTCGACGGCGTCGTCTTCATGGCGATCGACCATCCGGCGGTGCGCGAGGCGGTCAACGCCCTGGCCGACCGCGGCGTGCCGACCGTGACGCTGATCTCCGACATCGGCCATGCCCGCCGCGCCGCCTATGTCGGACTGGACAACCGGGCGGCCGGCCGCACCGCGGCCTATCTGATGGCCCGCTTCATCGGCCCGCGCCCGGCCAAGGTGGCGATGATCGCCGGCAGCCTCAGCTACCGCGCCCATGGCGAGCGCGAGATGGGCTTCCTGCACATGTTCCAGGAGGCCTATCCGGCCGTCGAGGTGGTCGGCCTGCGCGAGGGCTACGACGACCAGGCCAAGAACCATCGGCAGACGAAGATGCTGCTCGCCCGGCATCCGGATCTCGCCGGCATCTACTGCATCGGGGGCGGCCCGGAGGGCATCGCCAAGGCGTTGAAGGAGGCCCGGCGCGACAGCGACGTGGTGCTGATCGGCCACGGCCTGACGCCGGAGGTGCGCGAACTGCTGGTCGACGGCACCATGGACGCAGTGATCACCCAGAACCCGCACGGGTCGCTGATGAGCTGCGTCTCGATCTTCGCCAACATCCGCGCCGGCCGTCCGGCCCAGGACGGCGTCGAGCCGGCCCGCTCCGAGGTGGTGTTCCGCGAGAACCTGCCGTGATGCCGACGGCGCCGTCAGGTGACCGCGGACGGCCGCGTCGGACCGGCAAGGCACAGATCGATCAGCCGGGCGACCCGCCACGCCGCCTCGTCGAGCGCGGCGGTCAGTTCCGCTTCAGGCAGAGCCGGCGTCATCGCAGCGGCAAGACGCCGCAAATCCGTCTCGCTCTCGGCCGAGGCGGCGAGACTGAGCAGAACTGCCGCCGTGTCCGCCGTCGACGGCACGGCAGTCGGCAATGGCCGGGCGGTCCGGGCGGCGCGCCTGCGGCGGACGGCCCGCCCCGACGCGGCAAACCAAGTGGCCGAAATGCGATCGATGTCCGTCATGGAGCCCTCCGCTCGGTTGCGGCGGAGAGCGCGGCAGGATGGCGCGGCGGCGGACGCAGAACCGCGGGAAGCGGATGCGCGTCGTCGACGAAGCCTCCGCCGGTGCACCCCGCCCGGACCATGGTTCTTCTCGTGCCACGGCAGGTCTCCTGGCTCGCGGGTCATGACCGGCGCCCCGTCTTCCCGCACCGTCCGGATTGCCCGGACGATGCAGTGACGTTGGTGGAGCGCCGGCTCACCGCCGACAGTTGCGGGGGCAGCTCCGGCATTGTCCGCCGTGACGGACGCACCGGATTCCCTCTTAGCCTTCGCGACGGGATCGCGAAGGACCGTGACGCCCGACCGTAGGCGAGGCCGACCCGCATGGTCAATGCGCAGGCGGCGATGAATCGGCGCCGACGACGGCCGCGCAGGGCAGACCTGCAGGCGGCACCGGCTGCTCCGGGCCGGCGGGCCGGGCCGCCGGAGTGCTGGACGGGCGGCGTTTCCCGGCTACTCTCGCGGACCCCAGGCGGAGCCCGCGCATGTCCGAATCCTCTTCGAAACGCCGCGTCGTGCTCGGCTTCGTCGGTACCGTGCTGGATGCCGGGCGCGCCGACCGGCGCTTCGACAAGTGGCGGCCGACCGTCGCCATGTGTTGCCATCCGAGCCTGCCGATCGACCGTTATGAACTGTTGCGGGATGCCCGCCATGCCGAACTGGCCGAAACGCTGGCGGCCGACATGCGGGCCGCCTCGCCGGCGACCGAGGTGCGTCAGGTCGAGATGAATCTGACCGACCCCTGGGATTTCGAGGAGGTCTTCGCCGCGCTGCACGACTATTGCCGTGCCTATCCTTTCGAGCCGGACGCCGAGGATTACCTCGTCAACATCACCACCGGCACCCATGTGGCGCAGATCTGCTGGTTCCTTCTGGCCGAAGCCCACTATGTGCCGGGTCGCATCATCCAGCTGACGCCGCCGAAGCGCTGGAAGGACGGCGCGCCGGGCGGCTACACCATCACGGATCTCGACCTCTCCCGCTACGACCGGATCGCGCGACGGTTCCAGGCCGAAGCCATCGAGGCGACATCCTTCCTGAAATCCGGCATCGCCACCCGCAATCCGGCCTTCAACCGGATGATCGACCGCATCGAGCAGGTCGCGCTGCGCTCGCGTGCGCCGCTCCTGCTGACCGGGCCGACCGGGGCCGGCAAGTCGCAGCTCGCCCGGCGCATCTACGATCTGAAGAAGACGCGGCGGCAGGTCGCCGGGCCGTTCGTCGAGGTCAATTGCGCGACCCTGCGCGGTGACAGTGCCATGTCGACCCTGTTCGGCCATGTCAAGGGCGCCTTCACGGGTGCCGTGACCGAGCGGGCCGGGCTCCTCAGAAGCGCCGACGGCGGCATCCTGTTTCTCGACGAGATCGGCGAGCTCGGTCCCGACGAACAGGCCATGTGCCTGCGCGCCATCGAGGACAAGCGCTTCCTGCCCGTCGGCGCCGACCGGGAGACGGCCAGCGACTTCCAGCTGATCGCCGGGACCAACCGCGATCTCGGCCCCGCCGTGGCGGCCGGTCGCTTCCGCGAGGACCTGCTCGCCCGGCTCAATCTCTGGACCTTCGACCTGCCCGGCCTGAAGGACCGGCGCGAGGACATCGAACCCAATGTCGACTTCGAACTGAAGCGCCACGCCGAGCGCGAAGGCGTCAACGTCACCTTCAACCGGCAGGCGCGCGCCCGCTACATGGCCTTCGCGCTGTCGCCGGACGCGCTGTGGTCGGCGAATTTCCGCGATCTCGGCGCCTCGATCACCCGCATGGCAACGCTCGCGCCGGGCGGCCGCATCGACGAGGCGGTGGTCGAGGAGGAGATCGACCGATTGAAGGCAACCTGGCACGGCCAGCGCCGCGACGGCCCCGAAGCCCGGCTTGCCGGCCTGCTCGATGCCGACCGGCTCGCCAGGATCGACCCGTTCGACCGCTTCCAGCTGGCGGAGGTGATCCGCATCTGTCGCGACAGCCCCAACCTCAGCGCCGCTGGCCGGACCCTCTTCGCCGCCTCGCGTCTCGACAAGGCCTCCTCCAACGACGCCGACCGCCTGCGCAAATACCTCGCCCGGTTCGACCTCGACTGGGCGACCGTGACGGAGCGTGGCGGGTAGGCGCGCGCCGCACCGCCATCCGGGCGGGCGCGAAGGGAAGATGCCGTCCGGAGATCCCCTCCCGCCATCCCCCCCGCCCCCGCGGCTCCTTCCCCTTCGCCCCCTTGGGGGAGAAGGTGGCCGAAGGCCGGATGAGGGGGGATTCCGCAGCGGATTCCACACCACCGGTCCGAGGCAGATCGAGGCGCTACCGCCTGAGCAGCGTAGGTTGCGATCCCGTCCCCCTCATCCGCCCTGCGGGCACCTTCTCCCCCCTTCAGGGGGAGAAGGGGAAGCTCTTGAGAGATCATCGAATTGGACTTCTCGCCATCCCCCCGCCCCCTCGGCGCCTTCCCCTTCGCCCCCTTGGGGGAGAAGGGGAAGCCATTGGGAGATCTTGCGAAATCGACCTCTCGCCGACCCGGATCGTCAGATCGAGTCCTTGAGGACCTGGGCGAGGGTGCCGATCAGCTGGTCGATCTCGGCCTTGGAGATGATCAGCGGCGGCGACAGGGCGATGATGTCGCCGGTGGTGCGGATCAGGATGCCGCGCTCGAAGGCGTCGAGGAAGCAGGAGAAGGCGCGCTTGGTCGGTTCGCCCGGGATCGATTCCAGCTCGATGGCGCCGATCAGGCCGATATTGCGCACGTCGATGACATGCGGCAGGCCCTTCAGCGACTGCAGGGCGTCCTCCCAATAGGGCGCGAGTTCGGCGCCGCGGGTCAGGAGGCCGTCCTCCTTGTAGGTCTCCAGCGTGCCGAGGCCGGCCGCGCAGGCGATCGGGTTGCCCGAATAGGTGTAGCCGTGGAAGAACTCGATCAGGTGTTCCGGCCCGGTCATGAAGGCGTCGTGGATCTTCGACTTCACGAACACGCCGCCCATCGGGATGACGCCGTTGGTGATGCCCTTGGCGGTCACGATGATATCCGGCGAGACGCCGAAATAATCGGTCGCGAAGGGCGTGCCGAGGCGGCCGAAACCGGTGATGACTTCGTCGAAGATCAGCAGGATGTCGTGCTTGTCGCAGATCGCGCGCAGGCGCTGCAGATAGCCCTTCGGAGGAATCAGCACGCCGGTCGAGCCGGCGACCGGCTCCACGATCACGGCCGCGATGGTCGAAGCGTCGTGCAGGGTGACGAGACGCTCCAGATCGTCGGCGAGATCGGCGCCATGCTCGGGCTCGCCGCGGGTGAAGGCGTTGCGGGCGAGATCGTGGGTGTGGCGAATATGGTCGACGCCGGTCAGCAGCGTGCCGAACATCTTGCGGTTGGAGACGATGCCGCCGACCGAGATGCCGCCGAAATTGACGCCGTGATAGCCGCGCTCGCGCCCGATCAGGCGGAACTTGGAGCCGTTGCCCTTCACGCGGTGATAGGCGATCGCCATCTTCAGCGCGGTCTCGACCGATTCCGACCCGGAATTGGTGAAGAAGACATGGTCGAACCCTTCCGGCGCGATGTTGACCACCTTGGAGGCGAATTCGAACACCTTCGGATGGCCCATCTGGAAGGCGGGCGCATAGTCGAGCTCACCGGCCTGGGCACGGATCGCCTCGACGATCTTCGGCCGGTTGTGGCCGGCATTGCAGCACCAGAGACCCGCGGTGCCGTCGAGCACGCTGCGGCCGTCATCGGTGCGGTAATGCATCCGATCGGCCGAGACGAGCATGCGCGGCGTCTTCTTGAACTGCCGGTTCGCCGAGAAGGGCATCCAGAAGGCTTCGAGATCGTTGGTGCGGTGCTGGTAGTTCATCGGGACCTCCCGCGGCGCCGCCATCCGTCCGGCGTCCGCCATGAATGTCGCGCGTCCGGAACCGGTTCCGGCCGCATGATCGAGATCGCGAACAGTACCGGACCGGCAAAGCCCGGTCCACGGCTTGGCGCTGTTCAGCCCGTTCCGTATATTGAACGCATGAACGGATCGGACGGCGATATCGACATCGGCCTGCGCCTGCGCGACCTGCGCGCCCGCCACGGCCTCTCGCAGCGCGCGCTGGCCAAACGCGCCGGGGTCTCCAATGCGACCGTGTCGATGATCGAATCGAACCGGGTCAGCCCGTCGGTGGCGGCGCTGAAGCAGGTGCTGTCGGGTTTTCCGATGGGCATTGCGCAGTTCTTCTCGGCCGAGGAGCCGGAACGCGAGAAGGTGGTGTTCCGCGCCGAGGAACTGACCGAACTGGCCGGCGGCGCGGTCTCCTACCGGCAGGTCGGCTCGGACCTGTCGGGCCGCGCGCTGCAGATGATCCACGAGCGCTACCGGCCGGGCGCGGAATCCGGCAAGACCATGCTGACCCATCAGGGCGAGGAGGCCGGCATCGTGATCCGCGGCCTCATGCAGCTCGATGTCGACGGCGAGCGCTTCGTGCTCGGCCCGGGCGACGCCTATCTGTTCGACAGCCGCCGACCGCATGCCTTCCGCAATGTCGGCGACGGCGACCTGGTCCTGGTCTCCGCCTGCACGCCGCCGAGCTTCTGAGCGCCGCCCGCCCGTGGCGGGCGGGACCTCAGGCCATCCGGCTCGGGCGCACCACGACCCGGCTGCCGACCGGCACGCGCCGGTGCAGGTCGATGATGTCGTGGTTGAACAGGCGGATGCAGCCCGACGACACGGCCTGGCCGATGCTCCACGGCTCGGTCGTGCCGTGGATGCGGTAGAGCGTGTCGCGGTCGCCCTGATAGAGATAGAGGGCGCGCGCGCCGAGCGGATTGTCGAGGCCGCCCGGCATGCCGTTGGCATAGGGCGCGGCGCGCGGATCGCGCTTGACCATCTCGGCCGGCGGCGTCCAGGTCGGCCAGGCGGCCTTGCGCCGGATGGTCGCCTCGCCGTTCCAGGCGAAGCCGTCGCGGCCGACGCCGATGCCGTAGCGCATCGCCGTGCCGCCCTCGCCGACCAGATAGAGATGGCGCTGGTCGGGATCGACCACCACGGTGCCGGCGCGCTCCGCACCGTCGAAGGCGACCTGCTGGCGCAACCAGCGCGGTTCGATCTTGGCCACGTCGAGGGCCGGGATCGGGAAGGGCTCGTCGTCGATCGGCCCATACATGGCCGCGTAATAGGGATCGACCCGCGGCAGCACGGCCGCCGGCATCTCGAGCGGCGTCTGTTCCAGACGCGCGGTCTGGCATCCGGCCAGCGCCAGCGGCAGCCCGGCCAGAAAGATCCGGCGCGACAACAGCAATTGTCGGCGCCCCGCAGCGGCCGTCTCGAAAACGTCGGTCATGGCAAACCCCTCCGGTCCATGCAATTCAGTCACAAGCCTTAACGCCACAGGGGTTGGTCCCGATCCGCGCAGAATTGCGGCGATTTCGGGAAGCGCCGCCGCTATGGCTTCGCGGCAACAGCGATCGGGTGACATATTCGTTTGATTTCGTTACTGATTCCTGATCGGCGGCAGCGGCCGGGCCCGCTGGTGACAGCATCGTGAACACGGCTGCCCGTCCGGCTCGCCGGAAACGACGGTCTTGCCACGCCCGAAGCCATGCCGGGAACGACGACGAAGCCCGCCCGGCGCCGTTCAACCGGCGTGAACAATGAGTTTGCCGCGGCGGGCTTTCCGCCCGCCACCGGTGGCGCCATGTTCCGCCCGACCGAACGCCCCCGAAACGGTTGGGTGCGCTCCCCGGCGGAGACGAACGATGACCAAAGTCCTGGTGCTCTACTATTCTTCCTACGGCCATATCGAGACCATGGCCAACGCGGTCGCCGAAGGCGTGCGCGAAGCCGGCGGCGAGGCGACCATCAAGCGCGTGCCCGAACTGGTGCCGCGCGAGGTCGCCGAGAAGTCCTATTTCAAGCTCGATCAGGCGGCGCCGATCGCCACCGTCGACGAACTGCCCGAATATGACGCGATCATCTTCGGCACCGGCACCCGCTTCGGCAACATGACCGCGCAGATGCGCAACTTCCTCGACCAGACCGGCGGGTTGTGGGCCAAGGGCGCGCTGATCGGCAAGGTCGGCTCGGTGTTCACCTCGACCGCGACGCAGCATGGCGGCCAGGAATCGACCATCCTGACCTTCATCCCGACCCTGATGCATCACGGCATGGTGGTCGTCGGCCTGCCCTATTCGTTCGGTGCGCAGACCGGCCTCGGCGAAATCCTCGGCGGCTCGCCCTACGGCGCGGCGACCATCACGGGCGGCGACGGCAGCCGCATGCCGTCGGAGACCGAACTGGCCGGCGCGCGCTTCCAGGGTGCCCACGTCACCCGCATCGCCGCCAAGCTCGCCGCGGCCTGATCGCTCCGACCGGCCCGGCGAATCGGCCGGGGAGAAACCAGTGAGCGCGCGACGGGAAACATTCCGTCGCGCGCGGACATGCATTAGCGTCGCGCCATGAACGACGCCTCCCCGCCGGATGCCACCGGCATCGCCCCCTCTGGCCCCAGCAGCCCGATTCCTTCCGGCGATGCCGAAGCCGGCCATGTCACGCCTTCGATGGCGCAGTTCATCGAGATCAAGGCGGCCAATCCGGACTACATCCTGTTCTACCGGATGGGCGACTTCTACGAGCTGTTCTTCGACGACGCCGTCAAGGCGTCGCGCGCGCTCGGCATCGTGCTGACCAAGCGCGGCAAGCATCTCGGCCAGGACATCCCGATGTGCGGCGTGCCGGTCTCGCGCGCCGACGAATATCTGCAGAAGCTGATCGCTCTGGGCTTCCGGGTGGCGGTCTGCGAGCAGCTGGAGGATCCGGCCGAGGCGCGCAAGCGCGGCGCCAAGGCGGTGGTCCGCCGCGATGTGGTGCGGCTGGTCACGCCCGGCACGATCACCGAGGAGAATCTCCTCGACGAAGGCCGCGCCAACCATCTGCTGGCGGTCGCCCGCGTCCGCGGCGGCAGCGAAGACGAGGCCCGTTTCGGCCTCGCCTGGGCCGACATCTCGACCGGCGCCTTCCGCCTCGCCGAGACCGACCGCAACCGCCTCGCCGCCGATCTCGCCCGCATCGATCCGACCGAGATCCTGGTCGCCGACCGGCTCTACGAGGACGACGACCTGAAGCCGGTCTGGCGCCTGCAGCGCGCCGCCGTGACGCCGGTCTCCGCCGCCCTGTTCGACGGGGCGACCGCGGCCGACCGGCTCGGCGCCTATTTCGCGGTTGCGACCGTCGACGGTTTCGGCAGCTTCTCACGCGCCGAGACGATCGCGGCGGCCGCGATCGTCGCCTATGTCGAGAAGACCCAGCTCGGCCGCCGCGCCCGGCTCGACGTGCCGGCGGCGGAGGGCAGCGCGAGCGTCATGCTGATCGACGCCGCCACCCGCGCCAATCTGGAACTGACCCGCACGCTTTCCGGCGACCGGCGCGGCAGCCTGATCGCCGCCATCGACCGCACCGTCACCGGCGCCGGCCAGCGCCTGCTGGTCGAGCGGCTGTCGAGCCCGTCGACCGTGGTGGCCGAGATCGAGCGGCGGCTCGATTCGGTCGCCTGGCTGGCCGACGACACGCTGCTGGCCGCCGAACTCCGCGCCGCGCTGCAAAGCGCGCCCGACATGGTCCGTCCGCTCGGCCGGCTGGCGCTGGAGCGCGGCTCGCCGCGCGATCTCGGCGCCATCGCGGCCGGCCTCGCCGCCGTCGCGGCGATCGCGGCCCGGCTCGACGCCGCCGCGCTGCTGCCCGACGAGATGGCCGAGGCCCGCGACGCGCTTCGTCAGGCCCCGCACGACCTCGCCGCCCTGCTCGCTTCGGCGCTCGCCGACGAATTGCCGCTGTCGAAGCGCGACGGCGGCTTCGTGCGCGCGGGCTATTCCGCCGCTCTCGACGAATGCCGCGAGCTGTCGGCCGATTCGCGCCGCCTGATCGCCCGCCTGGAGGCCGACTACCAGCTGGAGACCGGCATCCGCTCGCTGAAGATCCGGCACAACAACGTGCTCGGCTTCTTCGTCGATACCACCGCGGTCCATGCCGAGAAGCTGATGACGCCGCCGCTCTCGGCGCGCTTCATTCATCGGCAGACGCTCGCCAACGCGGTCCGCTTCACCACCGTCGAATTGTCCGATCTGGAAGCCCGCATCGCCTCGGCCGGCGATCGCGCGCTCGGGCTGGAGCTCGAAGTGTTCGACCTCCTGGCCGCCAGGACGGTGGAAGAAGGCGAGGCCATCCGCCGGGCCGCCGAGGCGCTGGCCGTGCTGGACGTGAGCCAGGGCTTCGCCCATCTGGCCGGCACGGACGGCTATGCCCGCCCGACCGTCGGCGACGGGCTCGATTTCCGCATCGTCGGCGGACGCCATCCGGTCGTCGAGCAGGCCTTGCGGCGCGAAGGCGGCGATGCCTTCGTGGCCAACGACTGCGAACTCGGGCCGACCACCCGCGACGGCGACGGCCGTCTGGTCATCCTGACCGGCCCGAACATGGGCGGCAAGTCGACCTGGCTGCGCCAGAACGCGCTGATCGCGATCCTGGCCCAGGCCGGCGGCTTCGTCCCGGCCGCGGAGGCGCGCATCGGCGTGGTCGACCGCCTGTTCAGCCGGGTCGGCGCGGCCGACGACCTCGCCCGCGGCCGGTCGACCTTCATGGTCGAGATGGTCGAGACCGCCGCGATCCTCAATCAAGCCGGCCGGCGTTCACTGGTCATCCTGGACGAGATCGGCCGCGGCACGGCCACCTTCGACGGGCTGTCGATCGCCTGGGCGGCGATCGAGCACCTGAACGCGACCAATCGCTGCCGCGCCCTGTTCGCGACCCACTACCACGAGCTGACCGCGCTCGCCGAGCGCCTGCCGCGCATCGTCAACGCCACCGTGCGGGTGCGCGAATGGAAGGGCGACGTGGTCTTCCTGCACGAGATCGTGCCCGGCGCCGCAGACCGGTCCTATGGCATCCAGGTCGCCCGGCTGGCCGGCCTGCCGGCCTCGGTGATCGAGCGCGCCCGCCTGGTGCTGCGCCAGCTCGAAGAGCATGACCGCAAGCGGCCGGGCCTGACCCTGATCGACGACCTGCCGCTGTTCTCGGCCCTGAAGCCGAAGGCCGCCGAACCGGCGCCGGACCCGAAGCCCCAGCCGAAGCCGGCCGAACCGGCCCTGCCGCCCGGCGCCGCCGAGGCCCTGGCCGAGCTCGCGGCACTTGTACCCGACGACCTCTCTCCGCGCGAGGCGCTCGAAGCGCTCTACCGGCTGAAGTCGAAGCTGCGCAAGGGGTGAGCCGGCCACGCCGCGTGACGTGGCTCAGTGCCCTGCGCGCCGCCGAACACGACCTCATGTGTCGGTGTGCACGTCGTCCCAGTCTTCGTTCTGATAGCGAACCAGCCAGTTCAAGGCCCAGTGCCGTTCCAGGCAGACCCCGCCTTCGAGATCGGCCGTCTCGGTATCGCCATGGAGTGAGGCGTTGCGCACCGCCCAGCGGCATCGATAGACGAGGTCGAGCGCATCGAGGATTTCGGACATCGGCCGCAACGCCGGGACGCCCCGCTCCGCAGTGTCGACCGCCGCAGTGAAGACCGCCGACGGGTCGCAAAGGGAGGCCGGCCATTCCGATCGCCCGGTTTCGACGCCCAATGCCCAGAGGAGTTCCTGGGCAGCTTCGCAGCGCCATGAGAACTGGGTCGTATCGAGCCCGCCGGGCGACGGGTCGTCGAAATAGGCCGCCTCCCGCGGAGAGAGCCGTTCCCGGACCCGAAAATCCGCAACGAACAGATCGAGTTCGTCCCCGCCGAGAGCCTTCCAGGATACGGCCGACAGCGCCAGGATCCGATCGAGCACCTCGGTGGCCGAACGGAGTTCGACCTCGCTTTCGTCGTCTATGTACGGCAGGCCGGGGTTGATCGTGACGCCCTGCGCCTGAAGACGCGCCTCGGTGCCCGCCTTCCGCGCGATTTGCGCAGGCGTGAAAACAAATTCCGACGGTTCTTCCCCGAACAGAATCCGACGGATGAGGCGGACGAGGGACGATCCGGCCATGCACGCTTCCGGAAAGGCGCGCCCTCCGGGCGCACCGAAATGCGTCGTCAAGAATTCAACCGTACCAGAGGTTGTCGACGGGTGCAAAGCCCCTCATTCGCAGGCCGGCCGGCGTTCGCGGCCAAATCGGAGAGCAGCGCACCAACTGCGGCTACCCGCTCAAGACGATTCCCGGACCTGTCGTCGTTCTCGCAATCCCGCCGGCGGCCCCTGATACAGGCCGCGCGGCGGAGGACCTTCTGCTCAGGCCGCCCGGCGGAAGACCTCCCGTTCAGGCCGCCCGGCGGCCGGCGTCGGCGCCGTAATAGTTGATGTAGCGCGGCGAGATGGTCTCGACCGGCATGATCATGCAGATGTCGGTCGTGCCGAACTGGTGGTCGACCACCGCGCCGTCGCCGATCATGGCGCCGAGGCGGAGATAGCCCTTGATCAGCGGCGGCATGGCGGCGATGGCCGCGCGTGCGTCGATCGCCTCGGGCGCGAGGCGGTTCATCTCGACATAGCGGCCCGGCAGGGCGCGGACGCGCCAGTCGAGCGTCGCGCGTGCCTTGTGGTGCAGGAAGGCGAGCGGCAGGGCCAAGCGGTGCGGATTGGTGCCCTCGAAGCTGGCGCAGCCGATCATCACGTCGATGCGGTGGCGCAGCACATAGGCCCAGACGCCCTGCCAGAGCAGTTCTACGGTGCGCTTGCCGCGGTAGTCGGGCAGCACGCAGGAGCGGCCGAGTTCCAGGAAGCGCTTCGACCGGTGGCGGTCGAGCAAGGCACGCAGATCGAATTCGTTTGCCGTATAAAAACCGTCGTGGCGCTCGGCCACATCCTGGCGCAGCAGGCGATAGGTGCCGACGATGCGCGGGGCGCGGCGGCCGAAGGCGCGCGGCTCCTGGGCGTCATGATCGACCACCAGGATGTGGTCGCAGATCGGATCGAAGGCATCGGAGTCGCGCCGCGTCATCAGCGTGCGGGCGTCGGCGATCGCGGCCATCTCTTCGTAGAAGACCCGGTAGCGCAGTTCCTGGGCCCGCTTGACCTCGCCGACGGTGCGCGCGAGGCGCACTTCGAGCGAACCGATCCGGCCGAGGACGGGGTCGCCGCCGCCGTCGGGCAGCGGCCCGAGCGGCGCCCTCAGGCGCAGGCCGGGCATCACATTGATCTGGGCCCGGGGCAGATGCCGGAACGGCATCATGTTGGAGACCAGCGCGAGACCCGGAACCTTGGCAAGACCGGTGACTCTGGAAGGCGTCGGCATGTGTTCCCCAATCCGGCCGCTGCAATCCCGATCGCTCCGGGGCAGCGCCCGAAGAAACGGGGCTGCCGGGGCGACGCGATCGCGACCCTGCGATTTGTACTCCCACCAGGAAAGCATGCCCAGTCGACAGGATCATGACAGCGCGCAGAAACAGATCCCCATCGAAAGAGCAATTCAGCCGGCTCATCAACCCTGCGCGCGCGGTGCCAGCACGATCTGATCGAGGACGGCCGACAGGGTTTGCGGCTCGACCGGCTTGATGAGACGCGCGTCGGCGCCGGCCTGGCGGACATCGCGGTCGACCTCGGGCGCGGTATCGGCGGTGACCGCCAGGATGGCGACGCGCGGCCGGCCGGCGGCTGTCTCGGCCGCCCGGATCGCGCGGATCGCCGCATAGCCGTCGAGGCCCGGCATGTGCAGGTCCATCAGGATGGCCTCGAACGGCATGCCGGCCCGCGCCGCCGCCGCGACGGCCTCGACCGCCAGAGCTCCGTCGGAAACCGTGATCGTCTCGTGGCCGAGGCTCGCGAGCAGGGCCCGGGCCAACAGCGCATTGATGGCATTGTCGTCGGCGACCAGGATGCGCAGCGGTCCCGTGCCGGCGCGCTCGGCGCGGGCGGCGGGAACGCGGATGTCGGTCGCGTCGTTGGCGATGGCGCGCCCCTCGGCCAATGCGGCCACCACCATGGCGAGCGAACGCTGGCGTACCGGCTTGACCAGCCAACCGCCGAAGCCGCCGGCCTTCAAGCGCTCGAGCGCGGCGCGATCGGCCGGCGCGACGATGACCGCGGCCGGCGGCCGGTTGCGTCCGAGCGCGGCGAGCAGGCGCCCGGCGTCGAAATCCGCCCGGTGATCGACCAGCAGGGCGTCGTAGCCGCCGCCTGGCTCGGCCAAAGCGGCACGCGCGGCCGTCGCATCGACCGCCAGCATGGCGTCCGCACCGAGATCGGCGAGCCGGCGGGACAATTGGACCGGGTCGATCAGCCCGGGCGAGACCACCAGGATGCGGCGGCCGGCCAGCGGCCGTGCCGGGGTCGGCGGCTCGGCGATCGGCAGGTCGAGGTCGAAGGCGAAGCTGGAACCCCGCCCGGGCTTGCTCTCGACCTCGATCCGACTGCCCATCCGCTCGATGATCGCCCGCGAGATCGCCAGCCCAAGGCCGGTCCCGCCATATCTTCGGGCCGGGCCGCTCTCGGCCTGCTCGTATTCGTTGAAGATGCGATCGAGATGCTCCGGCGCGATGCCGATGCCGGTATCGGTCACCTCGAAGCGCAGGCACGCCCGATCGGCGCGCCCATCGAGGCGCGCGACCGTGACGGCGACGCCGCCGCGCTCGGTGAACTTGACCGCGTTGCCGGCGAGGTTGATCAGGACCTGCCGCAGCCGGGCCTCGTCGAAGACCAGCCGCAGCGGCACGTCGGCGGCGACATGGGCGGCGAGTTCGATGCCGCGGGCCTGGGCACGCGGCGCGACCAGTTCGATCACCGCCTCGACCATCGGCTCCAGGCCGGCGGGCGCCGGCGCCAGATCCAGGCGGCCGGCCTCGATCTTGGAGAAGTCGAGCACGTCCTCGACCAGCGACAACAGGGCCTCGCCGGAGGTGCGGATGGCGCGCAGATAGGCCTGCTGCTCGGAACTGAGCTGGGTCTCGGCCATCAGGTCGGCCATGCCGACGATGCCGTTGAGGGGCGTGCGGATCTCGTGGCTGGCCATGGCCAGAAAGCGCGACTTGGCCGCACTCGCCGCCTCGGCGAGGTCGCGCGCACGGCTGAGTTCGGTCTCAAAGGCGCGCCGGTCGCCGACATCCCGCAGGGTGATCTGGATTTCGTCGCCCTCGCCGCCGCGCCCCGCGACCGGGCTTTCGACCAGCGCATACCAGGCGGCCCCCGCCGTGGTCCGCATCAGCCGGTCGCCGGCCGCCATCGCCGCTTCGTGGCCCGGATCGAGACCGAACCGGTGCAGCAGCGCGTCGGCATCCGCACCGACGACCGCCGGCCCGTCGACCCCGAAGGTCGTCGCAAAGGCCTCGTTGACGAAGCGGACGCGCCGCGCCGCGTCGCAGCGCAGGATCAGGTCGCCGGCCGCCTCGGTGACGGACCGCCAGCGCTCCGCCTCTTCGCGCAGGGTCCAGACCTCGTCCTGGAGACGCTCGATCCGGGCCGCCAGATCGCGCCGCTCCGCATGGGCCGGCCGGGTGAGCCTGGCTGCCGCCGCCCAGACCGCGCGGCGCACACGCGCCTGGCGCAGATCGGCAGCACCGGACCGAGGTTTGGCGGCTTTCGCACTCATGGCGGAACGATAGCCGGGCGAACTTGCCAAAGCCTTGACGCCGCGCCGGATCCGGCGGGCGGCAGGGCGCGCAGGACGCATACGGCTTCGGCGAGGGTTCCGCTCAGGTCCGGCCGGAGTTCGATCCCTTGCCGTCGTCGGTCAGATACTCGGTCGGGAAGCGCAGCGTCCAGCGGATGCCCTCGGGGTCGAAAACCAGCTCCGAGGTACCGTCGATGGCGCGCGGCACCAGCCGCTCGATCATCATCCGCCCGAACCCCTTGCGCCGCGGCTCCTCGACCGGCGGGCCGCCCTGCTCCTTCCAGGTGATCTCGAAGATCTGTCCGCGCTCGGCCGCCGTCTCGGTGGCGCGCACGCCCCAGCGCACGGCGATGCGGCCGTCGGCGGTCGAGAGTGCGCCATACTTGGCCGCATTGGTGGCCAGCTCGTGCAGGGCGAGCGCCACGTTCTGGGCCGCTTCCGGCTTCAGCATGACACGCGTGCCGCCCTCGTCGAGGCGATCGCCAGATGTTTCCATGACGTGGCCGAGCTGGCTCGCCACCAGTTCGTCGATTGAGGCGCCGCGCCAGCTTTCGTCGACCAGGATGTCGTGCGCCCGCGCCAGCGCCTGCAGACGCGCGCCGAAGCGGTCGACGAAGGCTGGCATGTCGTCGACCGTCTGGGCGGTCTGGCGGGCGATCCCCTGCACGACGGCCAGAAGGTTCTTCGACCGGTGGGTCAGTTCGCGCATGACCACCTTGAGCTGCTGCTGGTATTCCTTCTGGCCGGTGATGTCGATCGCCACACACATGACGCCGGCGATCCGGCCCCGCTCATGGAACGGCTCGATGCGCAGATCGAACCAATGCAGCCCATCGCCGATCTTGATCGAGACCTCGGCGCGCTCCGGCTCGGCCGTCTCCAGCACCCGCCGCTTCAGGGGGATCACGACGCGCGCGGTCGCCTCCGGCAGGGCGGCCTCGTCGTCGCGGCCGAGGAAGTCCTCGGCCGTCATGCCCAGCGGCGGGTTGTGCATCCAGGTGTAGCGCAGATCGCGATCCTGCCGGAACATGGTGATGTTGGAGCCTGCCAGCGCGGTGTCGAAACGGGCATTGGCCTCGGCCAGCGCCTGCGTGACATGCTCCAGCATTTCGGCGCGGCGACGCTCGTCGGTGATGTCGACCACCACCAGCGTGACCCCCTCCGGCGCCCGGCCGCCCGGGCAATAGGGCGAGACATGGACCCGCAGCCAGACGCGCCCGCGCTGCCGATCCTGCGTCTCGATCTCCGTGCTGGCCGGTTGGCCCGCATTGATCACGCCGACCTTGACCGTGCGCATATGGGCCGCGGCGGCGGCATCGAGAATGTCGTCGTCGGTCCGGCCCATCATGGCCTCCGGCGCAAGACCGAGCGGCGGATTGTGGATCCAGCGGTAGTGCAGGTCCCGGTCCTGGGTGGCGACAGAGATGCGCGAGCCCGACAGCGCCGCCTCGAACCGCTCCTTGGCCTCCGCCAGTTCCCGGGTTCGCGCCTCGACCCGGCCCTCCAATTCGGCATTCAAGGTTTCCAGCCGGTGGTTCGCGTCGGCCAGCGCAGCCCGGGACGGCATCGCCAATACGCCGGGGAGAATCCGCCAGGCGGCCACCACGGCGCCGAGGGTCACGCCCGCGAACAGCGCGTTCATGACGATGTGCAGGCCGTAGACCGGCCGCCAGAGCGTGGCGACGCCGGTCAGTTCGGTCGCAGCGCCGGCGATCAGAACGATCAAGACCATCCGGGCGAGCCGGCGGGTCTCCGCCGTCACATTGCACCGGCCGCGCAGGAACAGCGCGATCGCGACGGCGGCCGCGATCAGCGTGGCGGCGACGGTCAGACCGGCCAACGCCGCCGGCTGCACCAGGGCGGCACGCCAAGCCATTCCCGCGCCGACCGCGGCGAGGGATTCCGAACCGAAAAGAAAATCAACGATTCCGTGCAAGACAAATCACCCCGGTGCACCCGTCCAGCCCGGTGCCATTGCGAATGCGGCCGGCCGCGCCAACCGATCCAAGCCAACGCAAACATCCCCATTTCCCGACGCGGTCCGGGGGCACTGCGGTTCGAACGCATGAGGCCGCCATCGGTTCCATGCCGTTGCGCGGATTTGCCGCTCCCCGCGGACCGCCGAAACCGGGCGCGGTCCGAGCCCCCTGCGCAAGGCGCGCGTTCCGGACGGCCGGTCGGATCGCGGGCCAGGACAGGACGGGTTAGGACAGGACGCGCTTTCCGTTTCCCCGCGCCATGGTCTAGGTGTTGTCTCCCGCCACGCCCATCATCCGACAGGCCTGCCATGTCCGCCCTCCCCGTCGACCCCGGAATGCTCCGCTTCTACGAGGCGCTGTCCAGCCAATCCCCGCCGGAGAGCACGGACTGGCCGTTGCCGGAGCAGAGGCGCGGCTGGGAGGCGGTCTGCCGGTCGTTCCGTGCGCCGCACCCGGCCGGGCTGTCGGTGGAGACCATCGCGGTGCCGGGACCCGGCGGCCCGATCGCCGTGCGCCTCTATCGCCCGGAGGGGGCGGCGCCAAAGGCGGGCGTGCTCTACGGGCATGGCGGCGGCTGGGTCCTGGGCAGCCTGGAGACCCATGACGACATGTGCGCCGAACTCGCCGCCGGCGCGGGCGTCGTGGTGGCGGCGGTCGACTATCGGCTGGCACCGGAGCACCGCCATCCGGCCCAACTCGACGACATGCTCGCGGTTCTCGCCTACCTGCGAGCCGAGGGCGCCCGACACGGCATCGATCCCGCCCGCATCATCGGCGCCGGCGACAGCGCCGGCGGCCAGCTCACGGCCGGCGCCACCCTGCACCTCAGGGCGACCGGCGCGCCGCAGCTGCTCGCGCAAGTCCTGATCTATCCGGTGCTCGGCGCCGACACCGAGACCACGTCCTACCGTGCCAATGCCGAGGCGCCCTGCCTGACCCGCGCGGAGATGATCTACTTCCTCGAAGCCTTCCTGGGGCCGAGGGGCGCCCCCGGCTGGACGGATGCGCGCGCAGTGCCGCTGCTGGCGACCGATCTTTCCGGGCTGCCGCCTGCCTTCGTGATCGTGGCGGAGCACGACCCGCTGTGCGACGACGGCGTCGCCTTCCACGAACGTCTGCTGGCCGCCGGAGTTCCGTCCACGCTGCGGCGCGAGCCCGCGCTCGCCCACAGCTTCATGCGCGCGCGCCACCACTCGGCGCCGGCGATGGACGCCTTCCGCGCGATCGCCGCGGCCGTGGCCGCGTTCGCCCGGGACCCGACCGCTCCGGTTTGACCGCAAGCAGCCGAATGCGTAGGGAAGAAGCCGGTCTTTGCGTCATGGTGCGGACAGCACCCGACTCGACCCTTGGAGGTTAGAATATTAAGCAATTGTAAATCGGCCGGGGGGCCATGCCGATTCGAACGTCGCCGGCAAGCAGGGCCTGTCCAGCCCGTTGCGGCGCAGCGACTTGAACGAGGACCTTGCCCCTGATGCCGCCTACAGACGACCAGCAGCGCTCGACCCGGCTCTATTTCGGTTTGCGGGAGCGCCTGCTCGACCTCTCCAGCCGGAACCGGATGTTGAACTATCCGGTTGGGTCCCGCTCGCGCCGGCAGGTCGTGATCGTCGACGAAATCATGGAGGACGTCCACCGTCTGCTCGTCTCCGACGGCGTGACGCTCGATCTCGAACCGCTGCCGCGTCCGCAGGATGCGCCGGACGACGAGGAAACGGCGGACTTCAGGACCGCGCTCGACCATGCCCGCGTCGGCGATGCCGTGCATATCGCCGAATCCCTGGCGATCGAGGCTGCCGGCCGCGACGACGATGCCGCGCTTGCCATGCTCGACCGGGCCTTGCGCGACCGGGTCCGGGTCGAACTCGGCCTGCCCCAGCGTGACCGTCGCGTCGAGACGGACCGCCTGGCCCAGGCGCGGCGGCTCGGCATCGAGCCCAATCCGGATCTGCCGGCCGCCGGCTACAAGCCGAGCCACACCGACCGCAATCTCCAGACCCTCAAATATCCCGACGAGCTCGACGCCACGCTCGACCGGATCTGCGCCGATGCCAGCCTGGCCGAACAGGAAACCGGGCAATCCGATCTCTACCTGGCCTTCGGCTTCCTGCAGCGCTTCGAAAGCGACAGTTCGGAACGCAAGCTGCTCGCGCCTCTGGTCCTGCTGCCGGTCCGGATCGAGGCCCGGACCACCGACAGCGGCCGCACATGGTCTGTCCTGGCGATCGGCGCGGCCGAGATCAACGCCAGCCTCGCCCGACTGATGGAGCGCGATTTCGGCCTGTCCCTTCCGGAATTCGAAACCGACGAGGACGGCACCGGCTCGATCGAAGCCTATCTGGAACAGGTCCGCATCGCGATCGAACTGATGCGACGCTGGCAGGTCCGGCGGACCATGGTGCTCGGGCATTTCCCGGTCGGCCGGCTGGCCATGTATGCCGATCTCGATCCGACCGCCTGGAGCCATCCGCCGGCCGGACGGCGACTGGTCGACACCGTGCTCGCCGGCACCGACGAAGGCCGCTGGGATGCGGAAGCATCGGTCCTGTCCGACCATCCGATCGACGATCCGGACGCGGAGACGGTCGTCCCGTATCTGATCCACGACGCGGATGCCAGCCAGCACAATGTCCTGGTCGACGCGACGCGCGGCCGCGACCTGGTCGTCCAGGGGGGCCCGGGAACCGGCAAGTCCCAGACGATCGCCAACATCGTGGCCAATGCGCTCGGCAGCGGCAAGACGGTGCTGGTTCTGGCCGAGAAGCAGGGCGCCCTGGAGACGGTCCGCCGTCAGCTCGATGCGGCCGGCCTCGGCGACTTCTGCCTTTCGCTGCATTCGGAACGCGCGAGCCCGCAGCGCGTCGTCGATGCCTTGCGCCGCCGCGCCGAATTGGGCTGGGGCCGCGCGCCGCGGGCACAGCCGATCCTGCGCGACGCGACGATGGACGAAAGCCGCCGCGAGCTCGACCGCTATGTCGAAGCCCTGCATCAGGAGGGCGACGACGGCCGCACGCCCTACGAATTGATCTGGAACGCGATCGCCGGCCAGAACCGGCATGCCGACGTGATCCAGGCGCTGCGCCGCGTTTCGCTGCCCAAGTCCCTCCTCGACAGCGGCATGCGCATCCTGGAGGCCGTCGGCAAGCTCGAGGTCTACGCGGCCGCCGCCGAGTCCTTTGCGCGCGACTACGGCCATCCGGCCCTGTCGCCCTGGTCGCAGACCGTGCTGGCCGACATTTCCGCCGCCGATATCGGCCGGCTCAAGGACCTGCTCGGCGAGATGCTGGCGGCGACCGGTGCACTCTGCGACATCGCCGAGGAGGCCGCCGCCTTCGGGGCGCGCTCGATCGCGGATCTGCAGTCGATCGTGACGGCCGACCGCATGCTCGGCGTGCCGCCCGATACGCTGAGCCAGCCCGAGCGCTTCGTCGACCTCGATCACGACGACGTTTTCCGGATTGCCGGTCTGCGCGAGAAGCTGAAGCAGGTCGATGCGGAACTCGCCGCACGGCCGAAGGTCGCCGGCATTCCCCTCGAGGTGCTGGCGCGCGCCAGCGCCATGGTCACGGCGGGGCTCGACGGTCGCCTGCTCGATCTCAACCCGGATGCGGCACGGGTCGAGGCCGACCGCTGCATCGCCGACGGCCGCCGCCTTGCCGGCGCCATCGACCGCATGCTGCCGGCCGTCGACATGATCGGGCTGGACCGCCAGTCGCCGCTGGCCGAGATCGATACGCTCGCCCAGGCGATCCAGTTCCTGTCCCGTGCCGAGCCGGGGCGCCGCAGCCTGCTCGACCGCTTCGCCCTGATCGAGGAGCGGGAATTCCTGTCCGTGCGGCAGCGCTGGCTGGATGCGGTCGATGCCGAGACAGACTGGCGGACCGCTTTCGTCGCCTATGGCGAAGAGCCCTGGCCGACCATCGCCGAGATCGAAGCCTGCGAGGCGACCCTGAACCGAAGCGGCTTCGCGCGCCGGTTCGGCCTGCGCGGCAGCTCCGAAAAGACGGCGCGCGCCCTGCTCGCCCGCCTGGCCGGGCCGGACGGCATCGTTCCCGATGCCGAGGAACTGGCCCAGTTCATCATCTATCTCCGCTATCTCGCCGCCTTCGAGAACGATCCGCAACTCGCCGCCCTGTTCGGCCCGGCCTGGGCCGGGCTCGGCACGCCGATGGAAGAGTGCGCCATCATCCGTCGCGACTTTCGCGCCGCACTCGCCGAACGCCCCGGCAGCGCGCGCATCGCAACGCTGGTCGTGGGCGCCGGCCCCGGCGTGATCTCGCGCCTCGCCGACATGGCCGCCGCCGCGCAGGCGTTCCGGAGCCTGCCCGAATCCCTGCTGAAGCGCTATGGCACGGGCGGTCTCGGCACCATCCTGTCGGCCATCGAGGCGGAGCGCGATAGTTTCTCGGCTCTGATCGACCTCGATCCGGACCGCGAACTGAGCGGCATCCCGGTTCCGATCCGCGACATTGCCGACACACACACGCGGCTGGAACGACGGGCAAGCATCGTCGAGGCGATCGGTCCCTCGCAGCTGGCGCAGGACTGGGACCATCTGTTCCCGGACGGCACGGGCATGGCCGAGGTCGCCCGCGCCAGCGAATGGGTCAAGACGGTCGGCCACCTGCGCTCGGTGCGCTCCTCGACCGGTCGGCTCGATCTCGAATGTCTGTCCGGTCCCGAGGCCCCCGCCATGCGGCGCCGGCTTGCGGATCTGGCAGCCCGCCTGGAGCCGCCGCTCGGACGGTTCGGACACCTGAAGGCGACCATCGAGGCGGAATTCGGCCAGCTTGGCCTCAATCTGTCCGAACCCACCGCCGTGCTCACCCGCGTCGACACGCTGCTTGGACGCAAGGCGGAGCTGAACAGCTATCTGGCGCTCGGCCGCCTGCGCCGCGAACTGGCCGAGGCCGGTGCCGGCGAGTTTCTGGAGACCTGCGATCGCGCCCGGGTCGCACCCGAGCGGCTGCCGATCCTGTTCGAGACCCTCGTGGCGCAGCGCCGTGCCGACAATGCCCGGCGCGGATCGCCGGCGCTGTGGCAGGTCACCGGCGTCGCACTGGAGGCGCGGCGGCGCACCTTCGCGGACCGCGACCGGCGTCGGCTGCAGTCGGACCGCGAGGCGATCGTCGCTCGCCTGCTGCAGGCGACCCCGCCGGTCGGCTCGATCAGCGGCATGCGGACGGGCTGGACCGAAATGGCCCTGCTGCGCAACGAGTTCGGCAAGCAGCGCCGCCATCTGCCGGTGCGCACGCTGCTGCGCCGGGCCGGACTGGCCGCGCAGACCCTGATGCCGTGCATCCTGGCCTCGCCGCTCTCGCTCGCCCGCTATCTGGAACCCGACCGGCTCAGCTTCGATCTTCTGGTGATCGACGAGGCCTCGCAGATGCCGGTGGAGAACGCCCTCGGCGCGTTGGCCCGGGCACGCCAGCTCGTCGTCTTCGGCGACACCCGCCAGCTGCCGCCGATGGAGCCGGCGACATCCGAAGCGCATGGATTCGAGGACGAGGCCGACGACCGCTTCGACGACGACGCGGTTTCGGTGCTGGATGCCTGCCGGCATGGCATCGGGCAGGTCCGCCGGCTGAAGTGGCACTACCGCAGCCGGGCGGAAAGCCTGTTCGCCTTTCCGAACCGGGAATTCTACCAGGACAGCCTGACCACCGTTCCCGAGCCGCGCACCGACGCCTTCGCGGTCGACCTGATCCGCGTCGACGGCGCCTGCCACTACCGCCGCAACGTGGCCGAGGCGGCCCGCATCGCCGAGGAGGCGATCGGCTTCATGCGCCGCTTCGCCGCCAGCGGTTCCGAGACCATGCCGACGCTCGGCATCGTCGCCGCGACCGCCGAGCAGCGCGACCTGATTCTGGCCGAGTTGCGTCGCCTGGAAGCCGGCGACGGCGCCGTCGAGGTCTATCGAATGAAGGCCGCCAATCTCGGCGAGCCGGTCTTCGTAAAGACGATCGACAGCGTCCAGGGCGACGAGCGCGACGTCGTTCTGATCTCGCTGACCTTCGGGCGCGACCGCAGCGGGGCCGGCCTTGGCCCGCGGCTCGGTCCTTTCGAGGGGCGGCTCGGCGCCCATCGCCTGAACGTGCTGGTGACCCGCGCCCGGCGCCGGATCGGGCTGTTCGCCTCCTTCGGCGCCGAGGATGTCGCAGCCACGGACACGAGCGGACCGGGGCTTGTCGCCCTGAAGCGCTTCCTCGACCATGTCGAGACCCGCGGCCGGGCCATCGCGGCTGCGGCCGCGCTGGCGCCGGACGGGGACTTCGAACGCGAGATCGGCCGGCGTTTGACCGACCGCGGCTATCAGGTCGCCACCCGGATCGGCCTGTCGCACCGGCGGGTCGAACTGGCCATCCGGCATCCGGACCGGCCGGATCGCTTCCTGTGCGGGCTCCAGGGCGATGGCACCGACTATGCGCAGGTGAAGAGCGCACGCGACCGCGACCGGATCGGCGACGAGGTGCTGCGCCTGCGCGGCTGGGACCTGATCCGGCTGTGGTCGACCGACTGGCTGGAGGACGCCGAAGAGGAGACGGAACGCCTCGTCCGGCGGCTGGAACAGATGCGCAGTATGGCGTCACCCGCCGATATCGAGATCGCCTTCGGCCGTCGCCTGGCCGATCTCGACCGCGAGGCGGCGCCGGCAGCGCCCTTCGACGAGGCGACCATCCGGCTCGTCGCGATGAGCGGCGATCCCGGGCCGAGCGGCTTGTTCGGCTTCAACGAGGGCGGACGCGGCGGCGGCCCCGACATGCGCAGCGATCGCGACCTCGCCCGCGCGCTGGTCGATTTCCGCGAGCATGTGATCGCCCGCCGGATGCCGCGTTTCGACCGCGAGCGCTCGATCCTGCGCGACACGATGATCGAGTTCCTGATCGACAGCCGCCTCGACGACCCGAATGACTGGGATCGCTCGGTACCCGGCTACCTGCGTGCCGGTACCAATCCGGCCGAGCGGCGGATGTTCCTGCCGGAAATCTGCGGCATCCTGGACCGCCGCGTGCGCGGCCAGGGCCTGCGTCTGGCCGCCTCGCGCGGTCTGCCGGTGGTCCCGCGCGACGAACCGGCGCTCTCCGCCAACGAGGACCGTTCGGGCGCCTGAACCCGAACGGCGGGTCGGAGGCATCCGGGTCCGACCGGATCCTTCCCGGGTCGGACCGCCCCGACGGCCGCTTCGCCGGCTTCAGTGTTCCGGACGGATGCCGTCCGGGGCATGCGACAGGCGGTCCATCAGCGCCAGCAGGACGCCGGTGACCACGAAGACGACATGGATGATGGTCATCCACATGATGTCGCGGTCGGAGTATTTCGCCAGTCCCATGAAGACCTTCAGCATGTGAATGCCCGAGATGGCCACCATCGAGGCGATCAGCTTCAGCTTCAGCGCGCCGAAGTCGACCTTGCCCTTCCAGTCCGGCGCATCCTCGTGATCGCCGACATCGATCTTGGAGACGAAATTCTCGTATCCGGAGAAGATTACGATCAGCAGCAGGTTGCCGGCGAGCGACAGGTCGATCAGCGACAGGATGCCGAGCACCACGTCGGCCTCCCCGGCTCGGGTGAGTTCGACCGCGAAATGAAAAAGCTCCTGCATGAACTTGATCAGAAGCCCGACCAGCGCGAAGACCAGGCCGACATAGAAGGGGGCCATGATCCAGCGGCTGGCGAAAAGTCCGCGTTCCAGATTCCGTTCGATCATGCTGCCTCCGATCGGCGTCGCCGGCGAACCTCGCCGCGACGTCGTCCATGGTCCTGGTTCCGACCCGCCACCGACCGGTTCGCGGCCATCGGCGCGACCTTCGGCAATCTCCCGCAGCGATACCGGCTCGCCGGCCATGCGCCAAGCCCGAAACGGCGGCAGACGGCCGAGGCATCGCGTGGCCGTGACCGAAGCGGGCGGAGCCGTTCAGGCGTCGGTCAGGAGGCCGTCCAGTTTCTGCAGGAAATGCTTGGTCTTGTCGCCATAGAGTTCGGCGCCGAGTTCGCAGGCGCGCCGGGCGAGCTTGCGGCGGCGGCGTTCGGCCTCTTCGGCCAGGTGGCGGGCGACCTTCTTGGAGCCCGACACGTCCGCCTCCTTACCCAGCCGACGGATCAAAAGGGCGAGATCGTGCTCGTCGCCGAGCAGTTCGCCGAGTTCGTCGAGATCGCCGACGATCGACCGCGACGTGACGGCGGTACGCCCGACGACCAGCAGGGACAGGTGCCAGCGGTGCTTCACCTGCTTGCGCCAGTCGTGCAGCACGTCCTCGCCGCCCTCCTCCTCGGCCTTGCGCCAGTCGGCCCGCCCCCGGCGATAGGTCTCGCCGAGCGCCTCGACGAACAGCCGTCCGGCCGCGGGCGCAAGCGGCAGGGAGGCGGCATCGGCCTCCGCGATGCGCAGCAGAGCCGCAACGCGGCTGGTGTCGGGACGCTGGGCATGGGCAATTTCCGCCGTCCGGCTCAGGCGCCCGATCAGGACGCCGGCGCCGTCCTGCGGACGGCGGTCATCCAGCTTCTGCGCCGAGGCGACCATCGCGTCGGCATCGCGGGCGGCGGACAGGTGATCCGCCGCATCGCGCAGCACGTCGCGGCGGCGCCGGTAGTCCTCTCCGATCAGCGGGCGGAAGACCAGAAGCACGCTGCGGGCGCGCTTCAGGGCGCGCCGCGCACGATGGACCCCCGCCGCCTGTTCGGCGCGCGGGACCGCGACCGCCGCGCGGGCGAGCGCGATCTCGCCCATCATGATCCGCTTCAGGCCGGTCGCGAAAGATTCATGCGGATCGAGACGGAACGGCATGGGCATGCGGTCTCCGATCGGCGGAGCCGCCGTCCGTTCAGGCGTCGACTCCGGTTCCGATCGGACAGGAAACGCCTGTGCCGCCGAGGCCGCAATAGCCTCCGGGATTCTTGGCGAGATACTGCTGATGGGAGGCCTCGGCATAGTAGAAGGGTGGCGCCGGTGCAATCTCGGTGGTGATGCCGCCCCGGCCCGCCGCCTTCAACGCCTGACCGTAGGCTTGCTTCGACGCCTCGGCGGCGGCGGCCTGAGCCTCGGTGGTCGTGTAGATGGCCGACCGGTACTGCGTCCCCACATCGTTGCCTTGGCGCATGCCCTGGGTCGGGTCATGGCTCTCCCAGAATAGCTTCAGGAGGGCCGCATAGGAGATCTTCGCCGGGTCGTAGACGACTTTCACGACCTCTGTGTGACCGGTCATTCCGGTACAGGTCTCCTGGTAGGTCGGGTTCGGCGTCACGCCGCCCTGATAGCCGACCGCCGTCGTCCACACGCCCTCGCCGGCCTGCCAGAACTTACGCTCCGCGCCCCAGAAGCAGCCGAGCGCGAAATAGGCGACCTCCATCCCGTCCGGATAGGGACCATGCAGCGCATGGCCGTTGACGTAATGGGTCTCGGCGGTCGGGATCGCGGCGGCGCGGCCCGGCAGGGCGCCATCCGCGGTCGGCAGATGCAGCTTCTTGTTGAAGATGTCGATCAGAAACATGGATCGGCTCCTTTCTGGCGGCGACGCGACGGTCCCCGCAGAGGTCGGGACGGATTTCGGATCCCCGCGCGCGGCGCGAAGTCCGGCAGACGAAAGAAAACGGCGGGGCGGCGAGGGCCGGCGGCGGATCAGAGTACGAAGGCGGCGCGCCGACGCCGGCTGCCGATCGCCACCAGCGCCAGGCCGACGGCGAACAGGACGGTCCAGTTCGGCAGCGCGAGGATCAGCCGGAACAGGCTGTCCCAGACTACAGCCGGCACGGCGGCCTTGGCGGCGGCGAAGCTGGCCGGCGCGAGATCCGACCAGACCGTGCCGAGCGGCGTCAAGATCAGCTTTCCGGAGGCGATGGTCTTCATGCCGTCGATGACCACGCCCACGATCGCGCCGGCGACGATCCAGAGGCCGATCGAGCGAATCAGGAACGTGATCATGGCACCTCCTCAGACCTCGCCGCCCGGCGCCGTCGACCGGCTATCCGACAGAGGCAGCCGCCTGGATCGAATTCAACCGTTTTAGCGCAACCCGGCGGAATCGCGAAGCTTTGCAAACGACCGGTTCCGTCGTCCGGCCGATTTCGCCAAGACGGAACATGCGCTAAAGCCCCGACACTAGCACTCGATTCGTACCGGCATGACCGCTACGGTGCCAGAGATAATGTCTGCCGATCCGCCCTGCAACGCGACCGGGCCGTAACGCCTGCGTGACGGGCGGCCAACGGCGACAAGAGACCAGGCGAGGGGAGCCAACCGATGTCCGAGATCGATACGCCTTCAAATCCGGAACCGGTCCGGCTGAGCGAACTCGAGGAGGCCGCGCTCTTCTTCCACAAGAACCCCCGCCCCGGCAAACTGGAGATCCAGGCGACCAAGCCGCTCGGCAATCAGCGCGACCTCGCGCTCGCCTATTCGCCCGGTGTCGCGGCACCCTGTCTCGCCATCGCCGCCAACCCGGCCACGGCCTACGACTATACCGGCCGCGGCAACCTGGTCGCGGTCATCTCCAACGGCACCGCCGTGCTCGGCCTCGGCAATATCGGCCCGCTCGCCGCCAAGCCGGTGATGGAGGGCAAGGCGGTCCTGTTCAAGAAATTCGCCGGCATCGACGTGTTCGACATCGAGATCGACGCCATGGAGGTCGATCTGATCGTCGACACCGTGGCGGCCCTGGAGCCGACCTTCGGCGGCATCAATCTCGAAGACATCAAGGCGCCGGAATGCTTCGAGGTCGAGCGCCGGCTGCGCGAGCGGATGAACATACCGGTCTTCCACGACGACCAGCACGGCACCGCGATCATCGTCGGCGCCGCGATCCTCAACGGCCTGGAACTGGCCGGCAAGAGCATCGCGCATGCCAAGATCGTCACGTCGGGCGCCGGCGCGGCCGCGCTCGCCTGCCTCAACATCCTCGTTTCCCTCGGCGCGCGGCGCGAGAACATCTGGGTCACCGACATCGAGGGCGTGGTCTACGAGGGCCGCACCACCCTGATGGACCCGCTCAAGGCGACCTATGCCCAGAAGACCGACAAGCGCCGGCTCGCCGATGTGATCGACGGTGCCGACGTGTTCCTCGGCCTGTCCGCCGGCGGGGTGCTGAAGGCCGACATGGTCGCCCGCATGGCGCCGCAGCCCTTGGTCATGGCGCTCGCCAATCCGGCGCCGGAGATCATGCCCGAGGAGGCCCGGGCGGTCCGCCCCGACGCCATGATCTGCACCGGTCGGTCGGATTTCCCCAACCAGGTCAACAACGTCCTCTGCTTCCCCTACATCTTCCGCGGCGCGCTCGATGTCGGCGCGACCACCATCGACGAGAATATGAAGCTCGCCGCCGTGCGCGCCATCGCGGCGCTGGCGCGCGAGGAGCCTTCGGACGTTGCGGCACGCGCCTATGGCGGCGTCACCCACACGTTCGGGCCGAACTATCTGATCCCATCGCCGTTCGACCAGCGGCTGATCCTCCGGATCGCGCCGGCGGTCGCCCGCGCCGCCATGGAGGCGGGCGTCGCGACCCGGCCGATCACCGATTTCGACGCCTATATGGACCGGCTGAACCGCTTCGTGTTCCGGTCGGGCCTGGTGATGAAGCCGGTCACGGCGGCCGCCAAGCAATCCAAGGTGAAGTCCCGGATCATCTATTCCGACGGCGAGGACGAGCGGGTCCTGCGCGCCGCGCAGGTCATGCTCGAGGAGCAGGTCGGCGTGCCGATCCTGATCGGCCGGCCGCAGGTGATCGAGAACCGATTGGAGCGCTACGGCCTGCGCATCCGGCAGGGCGCCGACTTCTCGGTGATCGACCCGAATTCCGATCCCCGCTTCAAGGACTATGTCGACCTCTACTTCTCCAAGGTCGGCCGCAAGGGCGTCAGTCCCGAGGCGGCCAAGACCATCGTGCGCACCAACGCCACCGTGATCGGCGCGCTGGCGGTCGAACGCGGCGACGCCGACGCGCTGATCTGCGGCATCGACGGCCGCTTCGAACGGCATCGCCGCAACGTCCTCGACGTGATCGGCGTGGAATCGATCGACACCGACTTCTCGACCGTGAGCCTGCTGATCAACAGCCGCGGCGCCTGGTTCCTGACCGACACCTACTGCACCGACACGCCTTCGCCCGTCGAGATCGCCGAGGCGACCATCCTGGCGGCAAACCATATCCGCCGCTTCGGCCTGGTGCCGAAGGCCGCGCTGCTCTCGGCGTCGAATTTCGGCACCCGCGACATCGCCTCCGCCAAGCGCATGCGCGAGGCTCTGGCGATCATCCGCGAGCGAGCGCCCGACCTCGAGGTCGACGGCGAGATGCACGGCGATTCGGCGCTATCGCCGGATATCCGCGAGCGCGTCATGCCGACATCCTTCCTGTCCGGCGAGGCCAATCTGCTGGTCTTCCCGAACCTGGACTCAGCCAACATCGCCCTGAACCTGATCAAGTCGATGACCGAGGCCCTGCATGTCGGCCCGATCCTGCTCGGCGCGGCGAAGCCGGCCCATATCCTGACGCCCTCGGTCACGTCGCGCGGCGTCGTCAACATGTCGACGCTGGCCGCCGTCGAGGCGCTGGCCCGCAAGCGCTGAGGCACGCAGGAAAGGAACCGGAGGCCATGGCGGTGACCGAGGCGACGATCGATCGGCAGACGGTGCCCCATCGGCCGAATCCCCTGCTGACGGCCGTCGAGACCCCGCCGATCCCGACCGCCCAGGCCTGGATGGCCGCCTATGACGGTCGGGCCGGGCCGTTCCTGAACCTGAGCCAGGCGGCCCCCGGCGATCCGCCGCCGGCCGAACTGCTCGCCCGCCTCGCCGAGGCGGCCGGGGCGCCGGAGACGACCCGCTACGGGCCGATCCCCGGCGAACCCAACCTCCGCGCCGCGCTCGCCGCCGAGATGACCGCGCTCTATGGCGGACCGGTCGATGCCGCCGACGTCGTCATCACCTCAGGCTGCAATCAGGCCTTCTTCGCCGCCGCCCTGACGGTCGCCCGCGCCGGCGACGAGGTCATCCTGCCGGCACCCTGGTATTTCAATCACAAGATGATCCTCGACATGCTCGGGATCGTCGCGCGGCCGTTCGCCCTGAAGGCCGAGGACGGCTTCGAGCCCGACCCGGCCGCAGCCCGCGCGCTGATCGGGCCGAAGACCCGGGCGATCGTGCTGGTCAGCCCGAACAATCCGACCGGCGCCACCTGCCGTCCGGAAACCATCGCGGCCTTCGCCGATCTGGCCGAGGAAGCCGGTCTGTTCCTGATCCTGGACGAGACCTATCGGGACTTCCTGCCCGAGGGGCGCGACCGTCCGCACGATCTTTTCGCCGCCGGCCGCAGCCGGGCGGCGCTGATCCATCTCTACAGCTTCTCGAAGGCCTATTCGATCCCGGGCCACCGGCTCGGCGCGCTGGTCGCCGCGCCGGTCCTGATCGAGCAGGTGATCAAGGTTCAGGATTGTCTGCAGATCTGCGCGCCGCGCGCCGGCCAGGCGGCGATCGCCTGGGCGATCCCGGCGCTCGGCGGCTGGCGGGCCGCGAACCGGCGCATGATCAACCGGCGGGCGGCGCTGTTCGCCGACCGGTTGGCCACGGTGCCGGGCTGGCGGGTCGAGGCGGCCGGCGCCTATTTCGCCTATGTGCGCCATCCGGGCCGACAGCCGGCGCTCGCCGTCGCCGAACGACTGTGCCGGGAGCGCGGCGTGCTGACCCTGCCGGGCTCCTGGTTCGGGCCCGGGCAGGAGGGTCATCTGCGCATCGCCTTCGCCAATGTCGACGACGCGGCGCTCGACCGCATCGCGGAACGCTTTCTGGAATTGGACTAAACGGGCTATACCGATCGGAACAACGGCCGAGGCGGCCGGCGGTCCCGGCGGGAGTCGGGGCGCTGCCGCCATAACGGGGCCGGGATCGTTCCGACCGGCTCGCTCGCCCGGACGACATTTCAACCGGGAGGCGGCATGGAGCGGTTCCTGATCGTCGATGACCATCCGCTGTTCCGCGAGGCACTGCGCAGCGCCATCATGGCGGCCCATCCGGCGGCGGAGATCGTCGAGGCGACCGGCATGGACGAGGCGCTCGCCCTGGCGGGCATGCCGGGTGCGGCCTTCGATCTCGCCCTGCTCGATCTGTCCATGCCGGGCACGACCGGTTTCGACGGCATCCTGCAATTCCGGTCACGGTTTCCGCGCCTGCCGCTGGTCGTCGTCTCCGGCCTCGACGATCCGCGCATCGTGCGCGAAGCCTTGGCCTACGGGGTGTCCGGCTTCGTCCCGAAGGCGTCCGGAAAGGCCGAGCTGGTCGCGGCCATCCGGACCGTCATGGCGGGGGGACTGCATGCCCCGCCCGATGCTCCGGGTGCCCCCCCGCAGGCCATCCCGGAGGACGACCGCGAACGGCTGGTCGAACGGCTGAAAACGCTGACCCCGGCGCAATTCCGCGTCCTGCAGATGATCCGCCAGGGCCTGCTCAACAAGCAGATCGCCTACGAACTGCAGGTCGGCGAGACCACCGTGAAGGCGCATGTCTCCGAGATCCTGCGCAAGCTCGGCGTGATCAGCCGGACCCAGGCGGTGATCGAAGCGTCCCGGATCGATTTCGAACGGATCACCCTGGAGCCCGGCGACGACCGGCAGGCTTGATGCAAAATTGTTGAGCCGGCATGATTTTAGCTGCCGGTAACTGCCGATCGGCTTGTCGATCTTGATATTGGTCGGCTTATCGACAGTCAAAGACATCAATTGTTTTTCAGACTGTCATTCCGCCTTCATGGCGCCTCGCAATGTATACACTTACAACATTGCGGGAGATGAACCATGAACTATCACAAACTCATGGGCGATTTCAGCCGATTGGCCGGCCTCGACGATGTGGAGTTCGAGGACGCCGGCGGCTATTTCGAGATCGGCGGCCAGCCGCTGTTTCTGGCGCACGAGGCGGCCTTCGGGCGCATCACCCTGTCGGCGCCGGTCGCCACGCTCAAGGCGTCGGAGAGCGATCTGGCGGGGCGCCTGCTCGAGCTCAATCTGATGCTGATGCGCAGCGGCGGCTACGCGTTCGGCTACGACCCGGAGACCGCGACCTGCCTGCTGGTCGCCAGCCATCCGATCGCCGCGCTCGACGCCGCCGGGCTCGACGCGGCGATCAGCGCGATCGTCGCCAAGACCGAAGCCGCCCGGGGGCTCGTCCTGCTCGGGCTCGAACTCGACGACGTGGCCGATGCCAAGGCGCTGAACGACCTGATGTCCCGACAGGAAACGACGCTCATCCGCGCTTGAACGGGAGACAGGCCATGGCTTCGATTCTCAACACCCCCAGCATGGCGCAGCTGAAGCAGGTGATCAGCACCTCGCAGGACAGCAGCTTCGTGACGAAGTCCGGCGGGACGCTGACCAAGCCGGACTTCGCGCTTGGCTATACGACGAAGCGCGAGGAGGTCGCCTACAGGAAGCTGTCGGACACGCCGACAGTCAAGTCGCGCGGCGGCGTCGAATTCGGCAAGAAGTCCGGCGTCACGATGGAGACCGTGGTCGCGCTGAGCATGCGCTTCAACACCGGTGCGGCCGAATTCGGCAAATCCCTCCTCAAGGAAAAGCTGATGGATCTTCGGACCAACGGCACCAGCGAATTGGCCCAGCGTCTCTCCCATCTGTCGGAATCCGAGATCGACGAAATGGTCATGACCTTCGCCAACGACAAACCCGAACTGTTCCTCGGCGTCGGGGGCTCGGCGGCCGAGATGCTGTCGAAGGTCGCCGTCAAGACCAAGCACGGCGAGGGCATCGTGCCCCTGAAAAGCCTGGAGACCGATGAGAATCGGGGCGTCGTCAAGGGCGTCCAGCGGGTCACGATCGGCGACCTCAAGGACGTCATCGGGGTCATCGACCGGACCATGAACGCGTCGATCGAAAACCAGCTGCCCGGCTTCGCCACCAAGTGGCTCGACAAGCACGACGAGGCCAATCTGCGCCTCAGCCCCGGCAAGGCCGACGAACTCCTGTCGAATCTCGACCGCCTGTGCGGGATCGAGCGGGACCCGATCGCCTCGCTGCGCCTGTCCAACCACCAGGCCCAGGACCTGCTGTCGACCCTCGACCGGATCGGCAGCTGACCGACCGGCCGCCTGACCGGCCGCGCCTCAGAGCTTCCGCAGTCGAACCTGTTCGATCCGGTGGCTCTTGCCCTTATACAGAATGAGATGGGCGCGCGGCCGGGTCGGGAAGATGGTTTCGCGCAGGTTGACGAGGTTGATGTTGTTCCAGAGATCGTTGGCGATGGTCAGCGCCTCGTCGGTCGAGATCTTGGAATAGCGGTGGAAATAGCTTTGTGGATCGCGGAAGGCGGTCTCGCGCAGGCTCATGAACCGCTCGACATACCATTGGTGCAGGAGCGGTTCCTCGCTGTCGAGATAGATCGAGAAGTCGAAGAAGTCCGAGACGAACGGCACGGCGTTGCCGTCGCGCGGCAGCTTGGTGGTCTGCAGGACGTTGAGGCCTTCGAGGATCAGGATGTCGGGCCGGTCGATCGTGACCTTCCCGCCGGGCACCACGTCGTAGACCAGATGCGAATAGACCGGCGCCTCGACATGGGCCTTGCCGGCCTTGATGTCGGACAGGAACTTCAGCAGAGCCGGGATGTCGTAGCTCTCCGGGAAGCCCTTGCGGCGCATCAGGCCTTCGCGCTCCAGCACCGCATTCGGGTAGAGAAACCCGTCCGTGGTGATCAGGTCGACCTTCGGGCTCGAGGCCCAGCGCGACATCAGCGCCCTGAGGACGCGCGCGGTGGTCGACTTGCCGGCCGCCACCGAGCCGGCCAGGCCGATCACGAACGGCACCTTGCCGTCGCGCACGCCGAGGAAGCGGCTGGTGACGTGGAACAGGTTCTGGGTCGCCTCGACATACATGGAGAGGAGGCGCGACAGCGGCAGATAGATGTCGACGACCTCGTCCAGCTGGATCGGGTCGTTGAGCGAGCGGAGCCGGGCGAGATCCTCCGCCGTCAGCGTCAGCGGGGTTTCGCCGCGGAGGTTGGACCACTCGGCGCGGTCGAACGTCCGGTATGGCGTCGCCTCGGACCCGCGAAGACGGGCGATGGCTTCCGGCGACAGCATCGGTGCCGGAATGTCTTGTGCAACTGCGATCGTCGAGCCTCGGTCCACGTCCGATGCTCCCTTTCGTCGACCGGCCGCGCCGTCGCCGGCGGACCCCCTGCCCCTGACGGCCTGCAAGGCCTGCCGCCGCACCCGATCCGGACGATCGCCCGAAGGACATCGTCCGGTCCGCTTCGACCGGCGGACGCCGGCCGCGACACCCCGTCCGGCGGTCTCACTCCGCGGGCCGGGACGCCTTTTCCTCAAGCCCGGTTCTCACCGTGCGGCTTTCCAGTTCGGCATAGACCTCCGCGAGCGGTACCTCCGCCGCGCGGAGCACCACCAGCAGATGAAACAGCACGTCGGCGGATTCCTTGACCAGTTCGATCCGGTCCCCCGACACCGCCGCCAGAGCGGCTTCGACGCCCTCCTCGCCGAGCTTCTTGGCGCATTTCGCCATGCCCTTATCGAGAAGCTTGCGCGTGTAGGATCCGGGATCGCCCGATCCGGCCCGTACGGCAATGATGGTTTCCAACGCGTCGAGGGTAAAGCCGGACATTCGGACTAGTCTCCGGGCGCCAAAACCGCCCTTGCTGCCGCTTCTTAAGCGTTTCGCCGTCAGGAGTCGAGTCGCATTGGTATACCAGATGCCAGCATATGTTCCTTGGCCTGCCGGATGGTGTAGGTGCCGAAATGGAAGATCGAGGCGGCCAGCACCGCGCTGGCATGGCCTTCCCGGATGCCCTCGACCAGATGGTCGAGCGTGCCGACCCCGCCGGACGCGATCACCGGTACCGACACCGCATCGGCCACAGCGCGGGTCAGTTCCAGGTCGAAGCCGGCCTTGGTGCCGTCCCGGTCCATCGAGGTGAGCAGCAATTCGCCGGCACCGAGACCGACCACTTCGCGCGCATAGCCGATCGCGTCGATGCCGGTGCGGTTGCGCCCGCCATGGGTGAAGACCTCCCATTTCGGCGGCGCGCCCGGCTCGGAAACGCGCTTGGCATCGATGGCGATGACGACCGACTGGCCGCCGACCTTGCGCACTGCGTCGGCGACGAACTGGCGGTCCTTCACGGCGGCCGAGTTGATCGACACCTTGTCGGCGCCCGCCTCCATCAGGTTGCGGATGTCGTCGAGTGTGCGGATGCCGCCGCCGACCGTGACCGGCATGAAGCAGACCTCGGCAGTGCGGCGCACCACGTCGAGGATGATGCCGCGATTCTCGTGGCTCGCCGTGATGTCGAGGAAGCAGAGTTCGTCCGCGCCGGCGGCGTCGTAGGCTTCCGCCGCCTGGACCGGATCGCCGGCATCGACCAGGTCGACGAAGTTGACGCCCTTGACCACCCGACCGTCCTTGACGTCGAGACAGGGAATGACGCGGGCTTTCAGCATGGCGGGTCCGTCGGCAGGTCGGGTCGCCGGACGCGACCGCCCGGCCCCCGTGTCCTATACGACGCCGGCTCCGGAGGCCAGAGCACCGCTTCCGATCAGGCGGCCATCATTTCAGGCGGCGGGCGCCGTGATCCGGTCGGCGTGCTTGGTCGGCCCCGACGGACCGCTGGAGGCGAAGAACCGTGTCGCACTGGCCTCGGGCTCGGCGAAGACGGCCAGTCTGTCGGCCAGCGCCGCCCGGCCTTCGGCCCCGCCGTGGAAGCGCAGGATGCGGGCCTGTCCGTCCGGCGCATAGCCGAGGACGGCGACGGCGGGGTGATCGGTCGCCGACAGGGCGGCGACCATTTCGGCATCCTCGCGCTCCAGGAACCAGAAGGAGAGCGGTGCGGGGCGGGTGGGCTCTTCGGGGCGGCTGATCAGGAGAACGCGGAACCGGTGGTCGCGCACGTCGGTCTTCCTCTGCTCGCGGCACGGGCCTCGAATGCCCGTCTGCCTATGCGATTCCCATGACGGCGGCATGAAGCCCGCTCGGCGGCCTGAAGCCGCTCGGCGGCCTGAAGCCCGCTCGGCCCCCGCCACCGCCGCTCCCCCAACGCGCGCACTGCCGGGGTGGTTCCGACACCTTCGGGCGGAAGAGACCCGGTTCGGCAACGATCGGTCAGCACATGCGGCGAAACCGGGGCGAAGCGGTCGGCCGGGCGCGGGATCGTGACCATGGCGAGGCAGACGCGACCGCTCGGCACATGCCTCATCTGTCGACTCGTGTGTTTTACTCATCGGCGAAATGGTCGAGAAATGTCTCTCGGTTACCTTGTTGTACGATTCCAGCGCCGCCGGCCCTTTCAGACAAGGCCAGGGCGCCAAGCGCCTCTCCAGGACCCCCATGAGCCCCCCGCCTGCCGCCGCCGCGACCCTAGCCGATCTCGAATCCGGGATCGGCCTGGTCGCCCGTCCCGCCCGGATACCGCCGCGTCCCGCCGCCGCACCGGCTGCCCCCGTCGCGACGGCACCGCGCGAGCGGGCGTTGTTCGGGATCGGGCTGATCATACTGTCGACAGTTTTCTTCTCGTCGACGGACGTGATCGCCAAGATGCTGACGGCCCAGATGCCGGCGATCGAGGTCGCCTGGATCCGCTATGCGGTCTTCGTCGCGATCGTGCTGCCCTATGCGGTCGCGGTGCGCGGCACCGGCGCCCTCTCCACAGCGCGGCCGGGCCTGCAGATCCTGCGCGCGCTCGGCATGGTCGGGTCCTCGGTGCTGTTCATCGGCGGCCTGCGTTATCTCCAGGTCGCAGACGCGACGGCGACCAACTTCATCGCCCCGGTCTTCATCACCGCCCTGTCGGTGATCCTGCTGCGCGAGAAGGTCGGCATCCGCCGCTGGATCGCGACCGCGGTCGGCCTGATCGGCGTCCTGATCGTGATCCGGCCCGGGCCGGACGTGTTCCAGTCCGCCGCGCTGATGCCGGCCGGCGCCGCCCTGGTCTGGGCCTTCGCGGCGATCGCGACCCGCATCATGGCCGGCTCGGAACGGCCGGAGACGACGCTGGTCTGGTCGGCGGGGGTCGGCTTCCTGGCGCTGAGCGCCGCCGTGCCCTTCGTCTGGGTGACGCCGACCCAGTCGCAGATCGAACTCGGCATCCTGATCGGGATCGGTTCGACCATCGGCCACGGCATCCTGGTGATCGCCTTCCGGCACGCCTCCGCGTCCGTGCTGGCGCCGTTCAGCTACACGCAGCTGATCTGGGCCTCGATCTTCGGCTTCATGGCCTTCGGCGCGCTGCCGACCGCCTGGACCCTGATCGGCGGCGCGATCGTGGCGGCGAGCGGCCTTTACATCGCCCATCGCGAGCATATCCGCGCCCGGGACGCCCGCCGGGCGGTGGCCTGACCGAGCCTTTTGCCGAGATCCGACGGATGCGCCGGCCGGACCCGTTCCGGCCGGCTTTCGTTTGGCGCGCCGCTTCCCGCCGGGGGTCGGGGACCCCGGACCCGGCGCGCGGTTCGGATCACATGGCGTCGTAGTCGATCACCACATGCGGGCTGGTCGGGTGCGACTGGCAGGTCAGCACGAAGCCGGCCTGCAGTTCCCAGGGTTCGAGCGACCAGTTCGCATCCATCTCGACCGCGCCCTCGAGCACCTTGGCCCGGCAGGTGCAGCACATGCCGCCCTTGCACGAATAGGGCGCCTCCAGCCCGGCGCGCCGTGCCGCGTCGATCAGCGTCTCGCCGGCCGCGACCTCGATCCGGGTGCGCCGGCCGTCGAGCCGGATCTCCGCCGTCGCCGCGCCGCCGGCCGCAACCGCCTCGGCGTCGGACCCGACCCGGGTCGCCACCGGCCGGGCATCGGCCGCCGGGGTGAACAGTTCGACATGGATGCGGTCATGGGCGAGGCCGAGCCCTTCGAGCGTGGTGCGCGCCGCCTCGACCATGTCCTGCGGGCCGCACAGGAAGGCGAGATCGACATGCCCGTCCGGACAGGCGCGCCGCACGATGGTGGCAAGCTTGTCGGCATCGATGCGGCCCGACAGCAGCGGCACGTCCGCGCTCTCGCGGGTCAGCACATGGAACACCGTCAGCCGGTCGAGATGGCGGTCCTTCAGGTCCTCGATCTCGCCGCGGTAGATGATGTCGGCCGAGGTCCGGTTGCCGTCGACCAGCACGAAGCGGCTCTTCGGCTCGCGCGCCAGCACCGACTTCATCAAGGACAGGATCGGCGTGATGCCCGAGCCGGCCGCGACCGCCAGATAGGTGCGCTCGGCCTCGGCCTCCAGCGGCACCGTGAAGCGGCCGGACGGCGTCATCACGTCGAGCCGGTCGCCCGGCTTCAGAGCCGCGCAGGCGAAGCCCGAAAAGCGGCCGCCCTCGACCTTCTTGACCGCGACGCGGATGTCGCCGTCGTCGAGCCCGGACGAGATCGAATAGGAGCGCCGCACCTCCTCGCCGTCGATCTCGGTCCTGAGCGTCAGATACTGGCCGGGCGAGAAGCGATAGGCCTCATCGAGATCGGCCGGCACCTCGAACAGGATCGACACCGCATCGCGGGTCTCCGGGCGGACATCCTTGACGGTGAGCGTGTGGAAGCGCGGGATCATCGAAGACCTCAAGGGGTGGCGGCGGCGTGACGCGTGTGCGGAAAGCGGGACCGGGGCGTGGCGCCCGGCGGGCAGTCGCCCGCTGGCGGGCAATGGCCCGCGGGCGGGCGAAAGCCCGCGGGCGGGTGCCGGCCCGGGCGGCTCAGATGCATTTGAAATAGTCGAACGGTTCCCGGCAGGCGCGGCAGCGGTAGAGCGCCTTGCAGGCCGTCGAGCCGAATTCGGAGATGCGCTCGGTCTCCGGCGAGCCGCAGTGCGGGCAGGCAACGGCCGTCTCGCCGAACAGGGCCCGCCGTCCGCCGGCGCGGCCGACCGGCGGCGCGATGCCGTAGCCGGCAAGCGCCCGGCGGCCGGCCTCGGTCATCAGGTCGGTCGACCAGGCCGGCGACAGCACGGTCGTCACCCTGGCGCCCGGAAAGCCGGCCGCATCGAGCGCGGTCTCGATCTCGACCGCGATCATGTTCATGGCCGGGCAGCCCGAATAGGTCGGCGTGATCACCGCCTCGACCCGGCCGGCCTCATCGAAGCGGATGTCGCGCAGCACGCCCAGATCGGCGATCGACAGCACCGGGATCTCCGGATCGACCACGCCGGCGGCGGCCGCCCAGGCGCGCGCGCGGCGCTCGTCCGCGGCGGCACCGGCGACGCCGGCCGGAACCGCGGGGGAGACCGGCGCGGCCGCCTCGGTGGAGGAAATGGCGGGTTCCATGGCGACCTCCGCCCTACCAGGTGGCGCCCGGATGGGCCCGGGCGAGCGACTGCATGACGGCCAGCATCGAGCCGAGATGCTCGGTATGGACGCCGCGGCGGCCGCCGGTCTGCATCCAGCCGTCGCGCGGCCGGTCGAGCGTGGCTTCCTCCAGAATGGTGTCGACGGTCCGCGACCATTCGGCCTTCAGCGCCGCCCGGTCGACCGCGATGCCGGCCTCGGCCAGCGCGCGCTCATCATCGGGCATCTCGAACATCTCGCCGGTCCAGGGCCAGAGCTCGTCCAGCGCGGCGATCGAGCGCCGGCGGCTCTCGTCGGTGCCGTCGCCGAGGCGGACCAGCCATTCGGCAGCATGGCGCAGATGGTAGGAGACCTCCTTCTCGGCCTTGGCGGCGATGGCGGCGAGCGTCGCGTCGCGCGAGGCGGTCAGGGCGGTCCAGTAGGGCAGCATGAAGGCCGAGACCAGCGCCTGGCGCACGACCGTGAAGGCGAAGTCGCCGTTCGGCAGCTCGTTGACCAGCAGGTTGCCGAAGGCCGCCTCGTCGCGGAAATAGGCGAGATCGTCCTCGCTGCGGCCGCGGCCTTCGACCTCCCCGGCATAGCTGTAGAGCACGCGGGCCTGGCCGATTAGGTCGAGGGCGATGTTGGCCAGCGCCATCTCCTCTTCCAGAGTCGGTGCCCGGCTGGTCCATTCCGAAAGCCGGTGACCGAGCACCAGGGCATCGTCGGCGAGGCGGAGCGTGTAGGCGAAAAGCGGCGTCGACATGGTTCGTCCCTGCCTTCGGCGAACGGATGGAAAGCGCGTGTTCGGCTACGTCCCGCCCACGGCGCGCCGGCACGATGCCGACGGCAGGGCGCTGGCCGGCCATATGACGGCCGGGCGCAGAGACCGGGTCGGAACGCCGGACGGGTCCGGGCCGGGACGCGCGATGCGGTACGGCGCCGGCCTCAAGGCCGGGGCCGCGGCCCGGTCACATATGCCCGACTTCCTCGGGGATCTCGTAGAAGGTCGGGTGCCGGTAGACCTTGGAGGCGGTCGGCTCGAACAGCATGTCCTTGTCGGCCGGATCGGAGGCGACGATCGCCGCCGACGGCACGACCCAGATCGAGAGCCCCTCGCCGCGGCGGGTATAGACGTCGCGCGCGGCGATCAGCGCCATCTCGGCGTCGGGCGCATGGATCGAGCCGCAATGCTGGTGGGCGAGCCCGTTGCGGGAGCGGATGAACACCTCCCAGAGCGGCATCTTCTTCTCGGTCATCGTCATGTCCTCCCGGCCGTCTGGCGCGGCTTTTCGAATGCAGATCGGGTGATCGGGATCACTCGGCCGCGACGCGCCAGGCCGCCGCCTGACGCTGCCGGCGCTTGTCGGCATGGGCGAGCGCCGCCTCGCGCACCCAGGCGCCGTCGGCCTCGGCCTTGCGCTTGGCGGCCAGGCGCTGCCGGTTGCACGGGCCGTCGCCGGCGACCACGCGGGCGAACTCGCTCCAGTCGATCTCGCCATGCTGCCAATGGCCGGTCGCCTCGTCGAAGGCGAGGTCCGGGTCGGGGAAGGTCAGGCCCAGGAAATGGCCCTGCGGCACGGTCGCGTCGATGAATTTCTGGCGCAGCTCGTCATTGCTGAAGCGCTTGATCTTCCAGGCCATGGTCTGGCCGGAATGGACCGACTCCGTGTCGGACGGCCCGAACATCATCAGGCTCGGCCACCACCAGCGATTCAGCGCGTCCTGCGCCATGGCCTTCTGCTCCGGCGTGCCGCGGCACAGCGTCAGCATCAGCTCGTAGCCCTGGCGCTGGTGAAAGCTCTCCTCCTTGCAGACGCGGATCATCGCGCGCGCATAGGGGCCGTAGGAGCAGCGGCAGAGCGGGATCTGGTTCATGATCGCCGCGCCGTCGACCAGCCAGCCGATCGCGCCGATATCGGCCCAGTTCAACGTCGGATAGTTGAAGATCGAGGAATATTTCGCCTTGCCGGAGACGAGCTGCTCGACCAGTTCCTCGCGGCTGACGCCGAGCGTCTCGGCGGCGGCATAGAGATACATGCCGTGGCCGCCTTCGTCCTGGACCTTGGCCAGCAGCGCAGCCTTGCGACGCAGCGACGGGGCGCGCGTGATCCAGTTGCCCTCTGGCTGCATGCCGATGATCTCGGAATGGGCATGCTGGGAGATCTGCCGCACCAGCGTCCGGCGATAGGCCGCCGGCATCCAGTCGTTCGGCTCGATCTTCTCCTCGGCGTCGATGCGGGCCTGGAAGCGGGCTTCGAGGACCGAATCCTCGGCGGCGGCCTGCGGGTCGAGCGTGTTCAGCGCCTGGGTATACATGGGCGTCCTCCTCGCCTGCCGCCTGTCCCCGGCGACCTGGAATTAGTATATGTCACGAAATTTCGATCTTCAAGCGGTTTTCTGTAACATATCGACACCCGCGGACAGGCGCCCTCGGCAGTGGGCGCCGGCATTCAGATCGACAGATCAGACCGGAGGGAAGCGGCGGGCGAGGCGGTCGTCCGGCGGCGGCAGAGGGCCGTCGAGGCTCTTCGCCTCGCGATCGAGCCAGGCCTCGGCGGGCGCCAGCACGCGGCCGTAGAGTCGCCCGGCCAGCGCACGGGCGGCCCGGCCCGGCCAGTCGGCGGGCAGGATTTCGGCCGGCAGCAGCGGGTCGCGCAGGGCGAGGCGGCGGAATTCGTGCACCACCGCGATCCGGACCGCCAGCGCCTCGATCGCCACCAGGTCGGGACCCGCCGCGACGGCCGCCTCGACGGCCGAAAAATCGGCCAGGAACTGCCGGTAGGCCTGCGCCACGCCTTCGAGCGGCCAGAGCCCGGCGGCATAGCGCGGCGCTTCCGCGGGCGGTCCGGCGGCGTCCAGGCAGGCGCAGGCCGCCAGATCGGGCAGGCGGCCGGAATAGAGCCGGCCGTCCGCGCCGAGCGGCGCCATGGCGAGGCCGGGCGCGACCAGCGCGAAGCCCTGCCGGATCAGGGCCGCGCGGGTCTCCGCCAACGCCTCGCCGGCCGGCGCCAGGAAGGCGAGCCGCCAGCGCCCGTCCCAGGGCCGCTCGACGAAACGATAGATCTGCGGCGCGACGCGACGGGTATCGGCCTCCGCGGCCGGGCTGAGCGAGGCGAAGCTGTTGCGCCCGACGCGGATGCGCTCGAGCAGGCCGTCGGCGGCGAGCCGGGTCAGCGCGGTGCGCACGACGCCGGCATCGAGCCCGAGCGATCCGGCCATGTCCTGCAGGCTGCCGACCCCGATCGAGCCGCCGCGCGGCGAGATGCAATCGCCGAACATGGTGACGATCAGCGACCAGGCGCGGATCGGCGTGCGCCGGTGCAGCACTTCAAGCGCCAGCGCAAGGGCCGGATGGCGGATGGCCGGCAGCACGGCGCCGACCGGCAGGGCGCGCTCAGGCACGGCCGAGCCTGTCGGCGATCAGGGCGACGATGCGGTCGGCGACCGCCGCCTTGGGCAGGTCCGGCCAGTCCTCGATGCCCTCGCGCGCGACGATCCGCACGGTGTTGCGATCTCCGCCCATGATGCCGGTCTCCGGCGACACGTCGTTGGCGACGATCAGGTCGGCGCCCTTGCGCTCGAGCTTGGCGGTGGCATTGGCGATCAGGTTCTCGGTCTCCGCCGCGAAGCCGACGACGAGGCGCGGCCGCAGCGTCGGGTGCCGGCCGACCGTGGCCAGGATGTCGGGATTCTCGACCAGATTCAGGGCGGGCGCCCCGGCCGGCCCCTTCTTGATCTTCTCGTCGGCCTCCGACGCCACGCGCCAGTCGGCGACCGCCGCCGCCATCACGGCCACGTCGGCGGGAAGCGCGGCCTCGACGGCGGCCAGCATCTCGCGCGCGGTCTCGACATGCACCACCATGACGCCGGGCGGGTCGGCGATGGTCACCGGGCCGGCGACCAGCACGACGGTCGCGCCGGCCGCGGCGGCCGCGGCCGCAATGGCATGGCCCTGCTTGCCGGAGGAACGGTTGGCGATGTAGCGGACCGGATCGATCGGTTCGTGGGTCGGCCCGGAGGTGATCACGATGCGCCGGCCGGCAAGCGGACCCGGCCGCGTCGCGATGGCCGGATCGGCGGCGAGCAGCGCCTGTCCGGGGAGGCGCCGCGGCGACAGCATGGCCTCGATGGCGGCCAGGATCTCCATCGGCTCGGCCATCCGGCCGGGACCGAATTCGCCCCGCTCGGCCATGGCGCCGACATTCGGACCGACCATCGCGATGCCGTCCGCGGCCAACCGGTCGCGATTGCGGCGGGTCGCCGGGTGGTCCCACATGCGCGGATTCATGGCCGGCGCGACCAGCACCGGCTTGTCGGTGGCGAGCAGGATGTTGGCGGCGAGGTCGTCACAGATCCCGTTGGCCATCTTGGCGATAAGATTGGCGGTCGCCGGCGCGACCACGATCAGATCGGCCTCGCGCGACAGGCGGATATGGCCGATCTCGTGCTCGGCGGTCAGGTCGAACAGGTCCGCATGGACCCGGTCCTCGGTCAGCGCCCCAACCGAGAGCGGGGTGACGAATTCCTTCGCCGCCGCGGTCATCACCGCGCGCACCTTGGCGCCGCGCTCCTTCAGCCGCCGGATCAGGTCCAGCACCTTGTAGGCGGCGATGCCGCCGCCGATGATCAGTAGAATGCGCTTGCCCTGCAGCATCGTCGCTCCGGTTCGGCCGGGAGTTCGCGGGCGCGCATCATAATGCGGTTCGGGGCTTGGTGGAAACCGGATCGCCATCCGGACGCCCATCGAAACAACAGCTTGCTCCCCATCGACGATCATCCGCAAAGCCGCGGCGCGGCCGGCAGCATCGACAGGTTTGCGCCCCTCACGCGTTGGCGAGGATCATGTTGCGGACGTTGGGATAGATCTGGCCTTCCCATTTGCGGCCGGAGAAGACGCCGTAATGGCCGACGCCGGCCTGCATGTGGTGGCGCTTCAGGAAGGGGCGCAGGCTGGAACAGAGGTCGTGGGCAGCGACCGTCTGGCCGAGCGCGCAGATGTCGTCGCGCTCGCCCTCGACGGTCAGCAGCGCGGTGCGCCGGATCGCCTTCGGATTGACCGTGCGGCCGCGGAAGGTCAGCTCGCCCTTGGCGAGCAGGGCGCGCTGGAACACGAAATCGACCGTCTCGATGTAGAATTCCGCCGGCAGGTCGAGGACCGCAAAATATTCGTCGTAGAAGGTCTTGATCGCCTCGGCCTCGGCGGTCTCGCCGCGCGCCAGATGATCGTACAAAGCCTGGTGCTGCTTGACGTGGCGCTCCATGTTCATGGTCATGAAGGCCATCAGCTGGATGAAACCGGGATAGACCCGCCGCCCGCCGCCGCGATGGCGCGCCGGCACGCTGGCGAGCAGCGTGTCCTCGAACCAGCGGATCGGTTTCGAGGTGGCCAGTTCGTTGACCTTGGTCGGGTTGATGCGGGTATCGACCGGCCCGGCCATCAGCGTCATGGTCTTCGGCGTCGCCGGATTGTCGTCCTCGGCCATGATGGCGGTGGCGGCCAGCACCTGGACGCAGGGCTGGCAGACGGCGATCACGTTGGCGCCGGGGCCGAGCACCTCCAGGAAGCGGATGACGTGCTCGACATAGTCCTCAAAGCCGAAGCGGCCGGCCGAGACCGGCACGTCGCGGGCATTGTGCCAGTCGGTGATGTAGACGTCATGATCGGCCAGCAGGGTGCGCACGGTGGCGCGCAGCAGCGTGGCGAAATGGCCCGACAGCGGCGCCACGAGCAGCACCTTGGGCTGGACGATGTCGACATCCTTGCGGAAGCGCAGCAGCGTGCCGAACGGCGTCGAGAAGGTCGCCTCCTCGGTGACCGTCGCCTCGCGGTTGCCGGTGGTCACGGCGGTGATGCCGTAGTCCGGCCGGTGATGCGACATCCGCATCCGGCTGACCATTTCCCATTGGGCTGCCATGCGCCGTGATCCCGGCAGTCCCCCGGCGCGCGCCCAGTCGCCCCAATAGTCGAGCGCTCCGGCCGCCGCGGCACGGATCGGCTCCATCAGGTCGTCCTGGCACTGGTAGGCGAAATAGAGCATCCGGCCCAACCCCCTGGAGCGCCCGGCGTCCGGCGGACGCTGTCGGGCGATCTACCGATATGATGCCGCAGCAGGTTTCCGTGGCCCGGCGATCCCGCCCGGCCGCCGGGTGTTGCGGCGTCAGACCCGCGCTTACGCATTTGCCCGCTGGTCTCATGTGGAAACGCTAGTGCAATTCTTTTTGCGCTGCGAGATAATTCTCAGCGCACCTGCTCACACGGGCGCAGCGCGGCGCGAGGGCACGGGGCCACCGCCACCAGGGGAACGACATGGCACGGGCGACACTGACCATTTCGAGCAAGAACTATTCGTCCTGGTCGCTGCGCGGCTGGCTGCTCTGCCGGATGGCCGGCCTCGACGTGCAGGAACAGGTGATGCCGCTCGACGATCCGTCGACCAAGGCCGAACTGCTGCTTCTGTCGCCGTCCTTCCTGGTGCCCTGCCTGACCCATGACGGCGCCCGGGTCTGGGATACGCTGGCGATCGCCGAATATCTGGCGGAGCTGAAGCCCAAGGCCGGCATCCTGCCGTCCGACCGCATCCAGCGCGCCCATTGCCGCGCGATCGCCGGCGAAATGCATTCCGGCTTCTACAATCTGCGCTCCGCCCTGCCGATGAATCTTCGAGCCCACTATCCCGACTTCAAGGTCTGGAACGGCGCGCTGCCGGACATCGACCGGATCGTCACCATCTGGCGCGAATGCCTGACGGCCTCCGGCGGGCCGTTCCTGTTCGGCGCCAAGCCGACCGTCGCCGACGCCATGTACGCGCCGGTCTGCACCCGCTTCGTCACCTACGACGTGAAGCTGGATGCGCCCTGCAAGGCCTATTGCCAGACCATCCTGGCCTGGGCACCGATGGCGGAATGGATCGCGGCGGCCAAGTCCGAGCCGGAGGAACTGGAAGAACTCGACGTCGAATTCTGAGCACCGGGCCGCAGCAAAGGCCCGGCCCATCGGGGCTTGGCCAAGTCCCGGCCTGGCGGGGCCAGACCAGTCCGCCGATATTTCGTCCCGCCGGCATGCCCACCTCCGAACCTTTTCGCCGCTCGCGGGTTGATGATCAGCGGCGAAGGCGAGGCCCTTTCGCCCCGGTCTCGCTGTTCCTATCCGGGTGCGCCCTGCCGACCCAATGGCGTGCCCGCTTCCTCCCGGCACCTTCCTGATTCTCAAAGCCTTTTCCTGACGGCACGGCCGGCGGCACACCCATTGGCCGCGGTGCGGTCGCCCTCCGATACACGAAGCCCGACCCGCGCGGCGACCGCGCGCCCCCCTGGGATCGCGACCGCCATCCGGCCGCCACCGCACGCACGCCTCGCCAAGCTCCCATCGCCGGTCGACCGGCCGCCGCTTTCCGACAAGGACGTCACCATGGATCCCTGGACCCGCCTGTTCTTCGACACGACGCGCTTCATGATGGGTGCGCAGGCGGCAAGCCTCAACGCCGCAGTGACCATCACGCATCGCCTGCCGCATTTCGCCGCCCTGGCCCTGAACCCGACCCGACCGCCGAGTGCGGAGGTCAAGCGCGCCGCCTCCGAGAAGATGACCGCCGCCTGGCAGGGCGCCCTCGCCGGCGGCGCGGCGGCACAACAACTGGCCATGGACTACGCCATGGGCCGCCTGCGTCCGGAACATCTGCCCGGCCGCTCGCTCGCCATCGCCGAGACGGCGCTCCGCCCGGCCCTCAAGCGCGTGCGCTCGAATGCCCGGCGGTTGACGCGAAGCTGATCGGTTCGAAGCCGGCCGACACGGCGACGACGCAGGAGACGGGGCACGGACAGGCCGGGACGTGGCCCCGATCGGCCGGCCCCGCCCTGCCCGTGCGCGTCGCGGGTATCCGCGCGCCCGGAGCGGCACGGAGATGACGCGCCTGCCCGGCAGGCCCGAATCCGAAGGATTTGAAGTATTCCATAGTCCGAAATTAACATTCCTGGGCAAGACTACCGCGCGTCGGCTCAAGACAAAGCGGGAGGCGCAGTCCGGTGAACCACACTTCCTTCCTGCCGGACCGCGCGCAGAACATTCCCTTGGCGGCTCTTCTGGGCGCCCTGAGCTATGCGCTCGACCTGACCGAGGGGCAACCGGTCGGCCATTGCGTTCGCTCGACCTGGATCGGCATGCAGGTCGGCCGCCGGATGGGGCTGCCGGAAGACCAGCTCTGGGACCTCTACTACACGATCCTGCTCAAGGACCTCGGCTGTTCCAGCAATGCGGCGCGCATCTGCGAACTCTACCTGTCCGACGACCTTGCCTTCAAGCGCGACGCCAAGACGATGGGGTCGAGCCTGCCCAAGGTGCTCGGCTTCATCCTGTCCCATACCGGCCGGCGCTCCGCCCTCGGCGACCGCCTACGCGCCCTGCTCAACATCATGCGCGAAGGCGAGACCATCGTCGACGACCTGATCCAGACGCGCTGCCATCGCGGAGCGGCGATCGCCCGCAGCCTGCGCTTCCCCGCCGGCGTTTCCGAAGGAGTCCATTCGCTCGACGAGCACTGGGACGGCCAGGGCCGGCCGGACCGCCTCGCCGGCACGGCCATCCCGATCAACGCGCGGATCGCACTCCTCGCGCAGGTCGCCGACGTGTTCCACTCGGCGGCCGGCCGCGAGGCGTCGCTGACCGAAGTGCGCGCCCGCAAGGGCAACTGGCTCGACCCGGAGGCGGTCGCCTGTTTCGAAGCCGCCGCGGCCGACCCGGCCTTCTGGGCGACGCTGGCCTCGGAGGGCATCGCCGATGTGGTCTTCGCGCTGGCCCCGGCCCGGAGCACCATCACGGTCGACGAGGACTATCTCGACGACATCGCCCGCGCCTTCGCGCAGATCGTCGATTCCAAGAGCCCGTTCACGTCCGGCCATTCGGAGCGCGTCGCGCTCTATGCCGATCTGATCGCCGCCGAGATGGACTATCCGCCGGCGCGGCGACGCTGGCTGAAGCGGGCCGCCCTGCTGCACGATATCGGCAAGCTGGGCGTCTCCAATGCCATCCTCGACAAGAACGGCAAGCTCGACGACGAGGAATGGCGCCAGATGCGCCGCCACGCCGCCCTGTCGGAGGAGATCCTGTCGCGCGTGCCGGTCTTCTGCGAGATGGCCCGCATCGGCGGCGCCCATCACGAACGCCTCGACGGCAGGGGCTATCCGCGCGGATTGCGCGGCGACGAGATCGAGGAGGAGACGCGCATCGTCTCGGTCGCCGACGTGTTCGACGCCCTCACGGCGGACCGGCCCTACCGGGCGGCCATGCCGGTCGCGAAGGCTTTCGGAATCATGCGCGCCGATGCCGGAACGGCCTTCGACCCGGCCTGCCTTGCCGCCCTGGAGCGGGCGATCCAGGCCTCCGAGGGCCGGCTCGCCCTCGTCGCCTGATCGCGGCGGCGGCCTGCGGGGCCGCAGACGCGGATCACTGCAGCATATGGGTCATCAGCGCGCGCAATTCCGCCGGCTTGACCGGCTTCAGCATCAGTTCCGCGCTGGAGGCGGCCGCCTGCTGGGCAACCTCGTCGCCATGGTCGGCGGTGACCACGATGGCCGGAATGTCCCAGCCGAAGCGCCGGCGCAGCACCCGGATCGCCTCTATGCCGGTCCGGCCGGCATCGAGATGGTAGTCGGCCAGAACCAGATCCGGCGCCCGGCCCTCCGCCTCGAAGGCGGTCACCACCGCGTCGATGCTGCGCCCGGCCGCGACCCGGCAGGACCAGCGTTCCAGCAGCGCCGTGGTCGCCTCGCGCACCGCCTCGTCGTTCTCGACCAGCGCGACCAGCGCCCCGGACAGGCCGAAGCCTTGCAGCGAGCGGGTCATCAGGTTCTCCAGAGCCACCGGCAGGACCGGTTCGGCGCGCGGCAGGACCAGCGAGAAGACCGTGCCGCGGCCAACCGTCGAGGTCAGCGACAGCAGGTGACCGAGCGCACCGACCAGGCGCTGCACGATCGACAGGCCAAGCCCGAGGGCGATCTCGCCATCGTCGGCTTCGGTGCCGCCGCGGTGGAATTCCTCGAAGATGGCCAGATGCCGGTCGGGCGGGATGCCGGCGCCGGTATCGACCACGTCGATGCGCAGATGGTCGGGTCCGCGTGCCCGCACCCCGACCAGCGCACCGCCGCGCTCGGTGTAGCGCAGCGCATTGGAGACCAGATTCTGCAGGATGCGGCGCAGCATGACCGGATCGGTCACCGCCCAGGCGGTGGTCGGCGCGATCACCAGGCGCAGGCCCTTGCGGCGCGCGATGGGGCGGAAATCCGATTCGAGTGCTGCCAGCACCTCGGCGATCGGCACCGCCGTCAGGTTCGGCACCATCACGCCGGCATCGAGCTTGGACATGTCGAGCAGCGTGCGCAGCAGGCTCTCGATCGTGTTGAGCGATCGGTCGATCTGGCGGACGAAGCGGCGGCCCTCCTCGGAGACGCGGGTGTCCGAAAGCGCCGAGACCGACAGGCGTGCCGCATTGACGGGCTGCAGGAGATCGTGGCCGGCCGCCGCCAGGAAACGCGTCTTGGAGCGGTTGGCCTCTTCGGCGGCATCCTTCGCAGTCTTCAGTTCCTCGTTGGTGCGCTCCAGCTTGCGCAGCGTCCGGGTCAACTCGTCGGTGCGCTCGCGGATCTGCCGTTCGAGGCCGATCGCCGTCTGGAACAGCGAGAAGGCCGAGCCCTGACTGTCCATCGACCGCTCGACGCGGTCGATCAGCACCGAATTGACCTTCTCGAGCCGGGCGACCCGCGTCTCGAGTTCCGCGATCCGGACGGCGGCCGGATCGGCAGGCGAGCGACTGCTTTCGCTCACCGGAGCGCCTCCCGGCGTCCGATTGCCACCCCGGTGAAGGTCTGGTTCAGATGCATGGTGCGGTACTGTTCGCCATAAGTGTTGAAGCCGACCACCCTGTGCTTCAGGTAGAGATCGTTGACCTGCCGGATGACCTGCCGGTTCTGGGCATCGAGGCGGCGCAGTACACAGTCGAAACCGATCAGAGCCTCGATCCCGCCGACCGCCTTGTCGACCTCGCCGAGGGCGCGGCCGAGCGCACCGACCAGATCGACCGGCCGGGCCGCGGTCAGCACCACGCCGGTATCGATGGCGCAGAAGAAGGACAGGCTGCCGTCCTCGTTCATCTTCTGGATCGAGCGCGAATAGTATTCGCCGCCGACCCGGACCAGGACCGGATGGGAGGCGAAGGAGAGCGGACCGAGGGTGGCGCCATCCAGGCCGACCGCCTCCGCATAGGCGAGCGAGGCCGGCTCGGCGTTGATCTCCGACACGGTGCGGGTCTCGCCGTCGCATTCGGTCACGACCAGCTTCACGTCGGTCGGCTCGAAATGCTCCGAGCGGATCAGTTCGAAGGGGTGGTCGGTGTGGATCAGGACCAGGATCCCGGCATTGTTCCAGGCCCGGCCGTCGTGGAACACCCAGGTATTGCGGAAATCCAGTCCGTCGCCGCAGGAGCCGCCGACCAGCGGCATGTTGTCCAGACAGCGCTGCAGCGCGGCGACCACCACCTCCTCGCGCCGGCACATCCCGTCCAGAAAGGTCATCGCGAAGGTGGCACCCTCGGCAAGGCCGGCGGTCCGGCGGGCGAGGCGCGACTGCAGCGGCCAGACGATTTCCGGCCCCTGCTCGACCGTGAAGCTGCGCAGGTCCGGCAGGAGTGCGGTTTCGACGACGAAGCCGTCGCGCGGCAGGGCCACGACCACGAGGCTGCCCTCGTCCAGGCCTTCGGGGCCGATCTCCCCGGCCGTGGTGCCGCCGGCATAACCGATGCCCGGAAACCGCTCCGTCAGCCCGGCCGCAAGGCCGGCGGGATCATAGACCGGGCTGGCGAAGACCAGCAGGAAGCCGATGGCACCCGGATCGCCGAGAACGCCGGCGATCTGGTCGAGCGCCGTGGACACGCCATCCGCATGGGCCGACGCGGTCATGATTCCCCCGGACGATCGCGCCGGCCGGGCCGCAACGGCGGTCATGCCGCCGGCAGGGCCGGCCCCGGCGGCGACGCCGGCCGGACCGGTCGCGATCCCGCTCTCAGCCTTCATATCGTCCGATCCCTGGCGTCTCCCGGCAGCCCGCTTCTGCGTCGCGCCGCCGCCCGGCCGCGTGCGGGCCGAAAAATGTAACAGATCCGGCGCAGCCGGGCCAAGCCGGCGCCGACCGAAAGTACAATTCCCGCTCGCCGGGGCCGGACATAACCTCCGGCCCGCATTGCAGTCGTCGTCTCCGGCAGGCACTGTCGACCCGGCGCGCGGCGTCAGGCAGGGCGCGGGCGATGGCGGCCCTGGGCACAGGGCTCCGTGGGAGACGGAGCTCCGGTGGGACGGGAGCATCGCGGGGGGACGCGACGGCGGCGCGCCGCAATGCCAAGAGGGATGCCGGCACGACGGCATCTGAATTTGCGTGACGGGAGGATGTCCGATGGAAATGTCCGGCGAGTACCGGATCCCCGCCCCGCGGGAGAAGGTTTGGGCGGCGCTCAACGACCCTGCGATCCTGAAGGCCTGCATTCCCGGCTGCGAAAGCCTGGACATGGCTTCGCCGACCGAGATGACCGCCAAGGTCGTGGCCAAGATCGGCCCCGTGAAGGCGACCTTCACCGGCAAGGTTCATCTCAACGACATCGTGCCGCCGGAGAGCTACACGATCTCCGGCGAGGGCCAGGGCGGCGTCGCCGGCTTCGCCAAGGGCGGCGCCGACGTGAAGCTGACGCCGGACGGCGCCGGCACGCTGCTGGTCTACCACGCCAAGGCGCAGATCGGCGGCAAGCTTGCTCAACTCGGCGCGCGGCTGATCGATTCCACCGCCAAGATGATGGCCGACCAGTTCTTCGCGAAATTCGCCGAACTGGCCGGCGGCGGTGCCGAGGACGAAGCCGACACTGCCCCGGCCGCCGCAGCGGGCGCAGCCGCGGCGGTCTCCGCCGCGCCGGCACCGGCTGGCACTGCGGCTTCGGCGGCTTCGGCAGCCCCGGCTCCGGCGGCAACGCCCGCGGCCGCGCCGCGGACCAGCGCCTCCCCGGCCGGCGCCGCGACCCCGTCGGCCAAGTCCGGCGGGATCCCGTCGGCCAAGTCCGGCGGGATCCCGTCGTGGATCTGGATCGTCGCGGCCCTTGCGCTGGCGCTGATCGTTTGGAAACTTAAGGCCTGACGGCGGTCTCGCGCCCGGGAGGGCGGGATCGATCGACAGGCAGACAACGACCGTGAGCCCGAAGGGCGACGGCGCCCCGGGCCAGATAGGGAGGAGTTCGAATGACGACCGTTTCCATGACGGTGAACGGGCGGCAGGTCTCGGCGGATGTCGAGGACCGTACGCTGCTCGTCGACTACCTGCGCAATGCGATCAACCTGACCGGCACGCATGTCGGCTGCGACACCTCGCAGTGCGGCGCCTGCGTGGTCCATGTCGACGGCCGCGCCGTCAAGTCCTGCACCATGCTGGCCGTCCAGGCGTCCGGCTCGGCGGTGACCACCATCGAGGGTCTCGCCACCGGCGACGAGCTGCACCCGGTCCAGGCCGCGTTCCGCGAACATCATGGCCTGCAGTGCGGATTCTGTACGCCCGGCATGATCATGACGGCGGTCGACATGATCCGGCGTCACGGCGGCCAGCTCGACGAGGCGACCGTCCGGCACGAGCTGGAAGGCAACATCTGTCGCTGCACGGGCTACCACAATATCGTGAAGGCCATTCTGGACGCCGCCGCCAAGATGCAGATGCCGGCCGCCGCCGAGTAACGGCGCGCGAGCGGTCGACCGGTCCGGTCGCCGGACCCGCCTGGCCCGCGCGCCGATCGTTCGGCGACACGGGTGGCGGTTCTGGGAGGCCGCCCAGCCGAAGGCGCGGGTGATCGCGCGCGGGGCGCGGGCGGGTCCGGGGCCGTGAACGGCCGACATGCGACTGCACTGGCCATGCGAACAAGCCGACGGTCATGTCGGCAATATTGGGATCGGTCCTGGGAGGGACGATATCATGGGTATGGAAGGGATCGGACAGCGCGTCGTCCGCAAGGAAGACAAGCGCTTCATCACCGGTAAGGGCAAGTATACCGACGACGTGAAGCTGGTCGGCATGACGCACGCCCATTTCGTGCGCTCGCCCCACGCCCACGCCAAGGTCGTTTCGATCGATTCCGCCGCCGCCCTGGCCATGCCGGGCGTGATCGCGGTGCTGACCGGCGCCGAACTGGTCGCCGACCGCATCGGCAACCTGATCTGCGGCTGGATGGTCCATTCCAAGGACGGCAGCCCGATGAAGATGGGCGCCTATCCGGCCATGGCGCCGGAGACGGTGCGCTATGTCGGCCAGGCGGTCGCGGTGGTGATCGCCGAGACCAAGAACCAGGCCCGCGATGCGGCGGAAGCGGTCGCGGTCGAGTATGAGGAACTGCCGGCGGCCACCACCGTCGCCGCCGCGCTGGCCCCCGACGCGCCGCAGCTGCACCCGGAAGCGGCCGGCAACCGCGTTTACGAATGGTCGATCGGCGACAAGGCCGCGACCGAAGCCGCCTTCTCGGGTGCCGCCCATGTGGTGTCGATGGACATCACCAACAACCGCCTCGTCCCGAATCCGATGGAGCCCCGCTCGGCGGTGGCCAACTACGATTCCGGCGACGACGCGCTGACGCTCTGGACCACCTCGCAGAACCCGCATGTGGCCCGGCTGGTGCTCTCGGCCTTCTACAACATCGCCCCGGAACACAAGCTGCGCGTGATCGCGCCGGATGTCGGTGGCGGCTTCGGCTCGAAGATCTACATCTATCCGGAAGAGATCGTCTGCCTCTGGGCGGCGCGCAAGGTCAACCGGCCGATCAAGTGGACCTCGGACCGCACCGAGGCCTTCCTGACCGATGCCCACGGCCGCGACCACATCTCCAAGGCCGAGATGGCCTTCGATGCCGACCACAAGATCCTCGGCCTGCGCGTCCACACCTACGCGAATTTCGGCGCCTACATGTCGCTGTTCTCGTCGTCGGTGCCGACCTATCTCTACGCCACGCTGCTCTCCGGGCAGTATGTCATCCCGGCCATCTATGCCGAGGTCGACGGCGTCTACACCAACACGGTGCCGGTCGACGCCTATCGCGGCGCGGGCCGCCCCGAGGCGACCTATCTGCTCGAGCGCATGATGGAGACCGCGGCGCGTCAGTTCGGCCTCGATCCGACCGATCTGCGGCGCAAGAACTTCATCACGAGCTTCCCGTACCAGACGCCGGTCATCATGACCTACGACGCCGGCGACTATAACGCCTCGCTCGACGCGGCCCTGAAGGCGGTCGACTATGCCGGCTTCCCGGCCCGCAAGGCGGCGGCGGCGGCGCGCGGCAAGCTGCGCGGCATCGGCTTCTCCTGCTACATCGAAGCCTGCGGCATCGCCCCGTCCAAGGCGGTCGGCTCGCTCGGCGCCGGCGTCGGCCTGTGGGAATCGGCGGAAGTGCGCGTCAACCCGGTCGGCACCGTCGAGGTCCTGACCGGCTCGCACAGCCACGGCCAGGGCCACGAGACCACCTTCGCGCAGCTCATCTCCGAGCGGCTCGGCATCGGCATCGACCAGGTTTCGATCGTCCACGGTGACACCGACAAGGTGCAGTTCGGCATGGGCACCTACGGCTCGCGCTCCGGCGCGGTCGGCATGTCGGCCATCGTCAAGGCGATGGACAAGGTCGAGGCCAAGGCGCGCAAGATCGCCGCGCATCTGATGGAAGCCGCCGAGGGCGACATCGTCATCGAGGGCGGCGAGTTCAAGGTCGCCGGCACCGACAAGAAGATGCCCTTCGCGCTGGTCGCGCTGGCCGCCTATACCGGCCACAACCTGCCGGACGGCATGGAGCCGGGCCTGAAGGAAGGCGCCTTCTACGATCCGACCAACTTCACCTTCCCGGCCGGCACCTATGTGTGCGAGGTCGAGATCGATGCCGATACCGGCAAGACCGAGGTGGTCAACTTCGTCGCCGCCGACGATTTCGGGCGCATGATCAACCCGATGATCGTCGAGGGTCAGGTCCATGGCGGTCTCGCCCAGGGCATCGGCCAGGCACTGCTGGAAGGCACGGTCTATTCGGACGACGGTCAGCTGATGACCGCCTCCTACATGGACTACTGCATGCCGCGCGCGGACGACCTGCCGTCCTTCGACCTGCACCACACCACGACCCTGTGCCCGGGCAATCCGCTCGGCATCAAGGGCTGCGGCGAGGCGGGCGCGATCGGCTCGCCGCCGGCGGTGATCAATGCGATCACCGACGCGATCGGCCACAACGACATGTCCATGCCGGCGACCCCGGCCAAGGTCTGGGCCGCGATCCACGGCCGGGCCGCTGCAGAGTGATCTGATCCCGTCTGGCCGCCGGCACCCCCGGCGGCCATTCTCCCATTCCCGGCGCCCGCCGCGCGCGCTCTCGGATCTGCCGAGACCCCGGCCGGACGCGGAACCGAACGTTCCGGAGGACAGCATGTACGCCACCAATTTCAGCCGCGCCGCGAATCTCGCCGACGCCAGTGCCAAGATGGGCGCGGCCACCGACGGCAAGTATCTGGCCGGCGGCCAGACCCTGATCCCGACCATGAAGCAGCGCCTCGCCGCGCCGAGCGACCTGATCGACCTGACCCGCATCCCGGATCTCTCCGGCATCAAGGCCGATGCCGACACCGTCACGATCGGCGCCGCCACGCGCCACTACGATGTCGCCACCTCGGCCACCGTTCGCGGTGCCATCCCGGCCATCGCGGCGCTCGCCGCCGGCATCGGCGATCCGGCCGTGCGCCACATGGGCACGATCGGCGGTTCGATCGCCAACAACGACCCGGCTGCCGACTATCCGGCCGCCGTACTGGCGCTCGGCGCCGGCATCATCACCGACAAGCGCACCATCTTCGCAGAAGCCTGGTTCCAGGGCCTGTTCTCGACGGCGCTCGGCACGGACGAGATCGTCAAGGCGATCCAGTTCCCGATCCCCGCCAAGGCGGCCTACGCCAAGTTCCCGAACCCGGCCTCGCGCTATGCGCTGGCCGGCGTCTTCGTCGCCAAGATGAAGAACGGTTCGGTCCGCGTCGCCGCGACCGGCGTCGGCGAGGGCGGCGTGCTGCGCTTCCCGGCGCTCGAAGCCGCCCTGCAGGCCAACTGGTCGGCCGCCGCCATCGCCAACGTCGCCGTCTCGCCGGAAGGCCTGCTCTCCGACATCCACGGCTCGGCCGAATACCGCGCCAACCTGATCAATGTCATGGCCCGCCGGGCCGTGGCTGCCGCCGGCTGAGAACGCCGTACCGCGGAATGGCGATCCTCGAAGCCGCCCGGCCCGCCGGGCGGCTTCTTGCATCGGGACAGGGGGCGGGTCCGCGCCCGGCGCCGACCGTCAGTCGACCGTACGGAACCCGGTCTCGGCGACGAGGCCGCCCTGCCGGTCGAACACCACGATCTCCAGCGCGATGCCGGTCCCGACCAAGGGCCGCGCCGCCGTCGCCCAAGCCGCCTCCGCGACGAGACGGCCGAGATCGAGGCTGGCGGCCCGCGCCATCTCCATGACTTCGAGCGCGCTGTTGGCACCCCGCGCGGCGGCGACCAGGTCGGCCGCGGCACCGGCCTCGGCAAGGCGTCCGGCCAGCCAGTCGAGATCGACGGCGCCGCGCTTGGAATGGAGATCCAGGAGGCCCTGGCCGAGCTTGGCCATCTTGGCGAAGCCGCCGCACACCGTGACCCGGGCGACCGGGTGGGCGCGAATGTATTTCAGCATGCCGCCGACGAAGTCGCCCATGTCGATCAGCTGGACCTCGTCGAGCCCGTGCAAGACCCGCACTGCATCCTCCGAGGTCGATCCGGTCGAACCCGCGACGTGATCGAAGCCCATGGCGCGCGCCACATCGATGCCGCGGTGGATCGAGTGGATCCAGGCCGCGCAGGAATAGGGCACGACGATCCCGGTCGTCCCCAGGATCGACAGCCCGCCGACGATGCCGAGCCGGCCGTTGAGCGTGCGCTCGGCCAGCCGCGCGCCGCCCGGGATGGCAATCTCGATCTCGACATCCCCCGACACAACATCGCCCGACACAACGTCGCCCGATAGAACATCGCCGGAGCGGCCGAGCCGGCCGGCGACCTCGGCGATCGCCTCGCGCATCATCCGCCGCGGCACCGGGTTGATCGCCGGCTCGCCCGGCGGGATCGGCAGGCCCGGCCGGGTCACCGTGCCGACGCCCTCGCCGGCCCTGAAGGTCACCCCGGACCCGACCGGACCGAAGCGCAAAGTGGCGGTGACCAGCGCGCCATGGGTCACGTCCGGATCGTCGCCCGCATCCTTGACAATGCCGGCCCGGGCCCAGCCGGCCCCATGCTCCTGCAGGGCCAATGTGAAGGCGGGCGTCTCGCCGCCGGGCAGCCGGATCGACACGGGGTCCGGGAAGGCGCCGGTCAGCAGCGCCTCGCAGGCGGCCTTGGCGGCGGCGGTCGCGCAGGCGCCCGTGGTCCAGCCGCGGCGCAACGCGGTGCCGGCCGGCGGCTCGCCCGTCTCGAGCGTCGGGTCCGGCGTCGCATCCGCGTCGTTCGGGTCGGGATTTGCGCTTTCGTCCATCGGCTTCTCTCCTATAAGAAGCCGGATGCCGGGCAAAGCCGGCAGAGGGCCATTTGCCGCGCCGGCACCACCGCCGTCGAAAGGCCCGTCCCCTCTCCATACGCCAAGACACCCGACCGAACCGATGACCGATCTCGACGCCCTCGTGCCGAACCTTCCCGTCTTCGAGCCGGGCACCGTCTGGCTGGTCGGCGCCGGGCCGGGCGATCCGGGCCTGTTCACGCTGGCAGGCCTGCATGCCATGCGCCAGGCCGACGTGATCGTGCATGACGCGCTGGTCGGCGACGGCGTCATGGCGCTCGCCCCAGCCGGCACGGAACGGGACTATGCCGGCAAGCGCGGCGGCCGGCCCTCGCACAGCCAGGCCGACATCACCGAGCGGCTGATCGCCCATGCCCGCGCCGGCAAGCGCGTACTGCGCCTGAAGGGCGGCGACCCGTTCGTGTTCGGGCGCGGCGGCGAGGAGACGCTCGCGCTGGCCGCGGCCGGCATCCGCTTCCACATCGTGCCGGGCATCACCTCGGGGCTCGCCGGCCTCGCCGCGGCCTCGATTCCCGCGACCACGCGCGGCACCAACCATGCCGTCATCCTGATGACCGGGCATCCGGCGGCCGGCGCGGAGGGCCCGGCCGCCAGCCATGCCGACTGGCCGGCCTTCGCGGCGACCGGCGCGCCGCTGATCCTCTACATGGCCATGACGCATCTCGACGCCATCGCCCGGCGCCTGCTCGAGGGCGGCATGGCGCCGGACACGGCGGTCGCTGTGGTCACCGACGCAACCACGCCGCGCCAGCGCGTGCTGGTCACCCGGCTCGAAACCTGCGCGGCCGATGCCGCCGCCGCCGCCCTGAAGGCGCCCGCCATTGTGGCGATCGGCTCGATCGTCGGTCTGCGCGCCACCCTGGCGCCGTTCGCGATCGGGCCTGGCGCGCCCGAACCGGAAAACGGCGCATGACCGCGCCCGGCCTCCTGGTTGCCGCGCCGCGCTCGGGCAGCGGCAAGACCACCGTGACGCTCGGGTTGATGCGCGCACTGGCCCGGCGCGGCCTGGCGGTCGCCGGGGCCAAATGCGGCCCGGACTATATCGATCCGGCCTTCCACCGCGCCGCGACCGGCCGGCCGAGCCTCAATCTCGACGCCTGGGCGATGCCGCCGGACCTCGTCGCCGTGCTCGCGACCGCCACCGGCGCGGGCGCCGATCTGGTCGTCGCGGAAGCCCTGATGGGCCTCTTCGACGGCGTGCCGGCCGGCCCCGGCCGCTCCGGCGCCTCGGCCGACGTGGCGGCGGCAACCGGCTGGCCGATCCTGCTGGTGCTGGACATTTCCGGGCAGTCGCAATCCGCTGCCGCGGTCGCACTCGGCTGCGCCCGCTACGACCCGCGCCTGCGCATCGCCGGCGTGATCCTGAACCGCGTCGGCTCGGAGCGGCACCGCCGCCTCGCCACCGACGCGATCGAGGCGGTCGGCCTGCCGGTGCTCGGCAGCCTGCCGCGCTCGGACGCCGTCGTCCTGCCCGAGCGCCATCTCGGCCTCGTCCAGGCCGAGGAGACCGCCGGCCTCGCCGCGATCCTCGACCGCATGGCCGATCTCATCGAGGCCCATGTCGATCTCGACCGCATCGTCGCCGCCGCTGCGGGCACGGTGACGGACACGGGCGCCGGCGCCCGCGAGGCCATGCTGCCGCCGCCCGGCCAGCGGATCGCCGTGGCGCGCGATGCCGCCTTCACGTTCCTCTACGGCCATCTGGAGCGCGGCTGGCGGCTGGCCGGCGCCGAGATCGCCTTCTTCTCGCCGCTCGCCGACATGGCCCCGCCGGACGACTGCGACGCCTGCTGGCTGCCGGGCGGCTATCCGGAACTGCATGCCGGCCGGCTCGCCGCCGCACGCGGCTTCCGCGACGGCCTCGCCCGCTTCGCCGAGACCCGGCCGGTCCATGGCGAGTGCGGCGGCTACATGGTGCTCGGCCGCAGCCTGACCGATGCCGACGGCGTCGCCCATCCCATGGCCGGCCTGCTCGACGTGGCGACCAGCTTCGCCCGGCGCCGCATGACGCTCGGCTACCGCACCGCGACGCTGCTCGCCGACGGCCCGCTCGGCCCGGCCGGCACGGTGCTGAAGGGCCATGAATTCCATTACGCGACCATCGCGGATCCCGGCACCGACCCGGCCTTCGCGACGGTCACCGACGCCTACGGTTCCGCCCCCATCCCCGCCGGCAGCCGGCGCGGCCCGGTCTCGGGCAGCTTCTTCCACGCCATCGCGCGCGGCTGATCATGCCGCTGCGGCCGCACGCCGGCCGGGCCGACGCTCTTCAGGACCGGGCGGCCTGCCCTCTGGCGACCCACGCTCAGGCCCTCCGCCTTCAGGCCGGCGGCTCGAACAGGCGTCGGACGATGTCCGGGGTCTCGTGCGGCGCCGGGTCCCATTTGTAGACCGCGCTGGTGCGCGCCACCAACGCCCCGTCGGCCTTCGCCACCAGCGCCTGGGTGAACAGGAACTGCCGGCTGGAGCGCAGCAGGTCGGTCCTCAGTTCCAGGAAATCGCCATGTCCCGCCGGGGCGATGAAGTCGACCGTCAGCGAGACGGTGGCGGCGAAGCGATCATGCATGCCGACCGTATAGCTCGCCGCCAGCGACTGCAGGTCGGCGAGCCCCGTGATCACCGCGCCGTGGCAATAGCCGCGCACGCTGACATGGATGTCGCGCAGCGGCAGCCCGATCAGCGGCCGGCCGGCATCGACGCGCGCATAATAGGGCCCGACCGCCGCCGTGAAGTCATCGGGCAACGGCATGATTCGATAGTCGGCATGCGGCAGGGCCGCCTCGCAGCCGCGCGCACCGCCGAGGCGATCCGGCCGGGACGGCTCGAGGATTTCGTTTCTGCTCACGGCTCGCCTGCCCCCGGTCCGTCTCCCCCGCCTGCGACCTGTCGCACGCGACCCCGCCTCCCGGCATCCGGGCCGATACGATCATGGCCGCCCGCCGATGAAAAGGCGGCCGAACGGTCGGGTCCGGCGGTGCCGGGCCTTCGCCGATGAGGGATCGGCCGCGTTTCCGGCGGTGCGGGGTGCGGGCCGGGCGGTGCGCTGGAGCGGCCGCACCGGTTCGTGCAGGCCGGACGCTCCGATCGCGCAAGGCAAGGTCCGATCGGAGCAACCGGCTCCGAGCGGGAAAGATTTCCGAAGACAAAGGCAGGGCGAGCATCATCGGGTTCCGTCGGATCCGGCGATGCTCCCGGAGACCGCTGCCCCGGTCGCGCCCGGCGCGTCGGCATCCGGCGCCCGTGCCGCGGCCCTGCGGTCCCGCGCCCCCGCCCGTCCCCGCTTGATGATGCCGCTGCCGACCAGGATCGGGGCGCCGTCGACACGGCAATCGCCGGTCAGAACGATCTCGGTCGTGTCCATGCCGGCGACGGCGATGCGGCAGACGACGAAATCGCCGCAACGGGCCTCCCGCAGGAACTGGCAATTGAGCTGGATCGTGGCCAGCATGGCCTGCTCCCCGGCGACCCGGTAGCTGGCGACCCCGACCGCATGGTCGAACAGGGCCAGCAGCAGACCGGCCGCCGCGGCGCCGCCGCGTGTCAGATGCTGCGGCGCGATTTGGACGGCGATCAGCTCTTCGGGACCGTCCACGCGCCGCCAGAGCGGGCCGATATGGGCGACGAAATCTCCATAGGGGTCGGGATGCCAGCCCTGCGCGGCCGGGTCGAAGCCGGCCGCATCGGATCCGGTGGGGCGCCGTCCGGCCGGACTCCATCCCGCGGACTCCGCATCCCGCCCGGATCCCCCGGCCGCCTGCACCTCGCCATCGCTCACGATTCGCGCCCCTCCGGCACCGATCAGGACCCGCCCAGGGTGCGCTGCCGCCTGCGCCCCGGCAAGCCGCCCGAACGGATGCCCACAATCTCCCGGAAGCGGCCGACCGCCGACGCCGAAACGGCCCATGTGGCGTGCCCCGGACGCCGCCGCCTGGCGCTCCCGGCGGCGCTCCCGGTGGCGCCGGCGCCACGATCCGCACCCCCGTCCGGAAAGGTTCCGAACCGGCCATGATCGGGCTTGCCATCCCGAATCTCTCTGTGTAGGTTCCGCCGCCTGTCGACCGGGTCTTCTTGCGGAGAGGTGCCAGAGTGGTCGATTGGGACGGTCTCGAAAACCGTTGTACGTGCAAGCGTACCGTGGGTTCGAATCCCACCCTCTCCGCCATTACCACAAGCGTTACTGTCTCTCTCGGCGGATTTGACCGTCAAAATCGGCAGTCTTCCTGCGGATTTTACGGATAGCTCATGACTTCTTGCACAAGGGAGGGCGCGCAATTCTCGCTCTCTCGTGGCTTTCTCTCTGAAGCTCCTGACTTCTCGATTTTAGTACGGATATGCAAGCGTTTGCACTGACTCGTTTTTTCCAATCGGTTTTGCCGTACTTTTGTAGTCGCCGTTCTCTTTCCAAGACGGACCGGAATCGGAATCAGTCACTGGAATTGAACGCCATTCTTGGTTCGCTGGGATACTCGCCCCGAAGAGTCGCCAGAACATCAGCCTCATCGCTGCTCGGTAGTGCCGGGGCTACAAACTGGTGAGCAACAAGGACGAGTGGGGCTACGCCATCGCTCTTTCAAGCCTCTGCTTGCGCGTTGACCAATCCGGCAGGACGAGACCCAATAGCTCAAAAAACTCTGCCCCGTGGTGTGGCACGGCAATGTGGCAAAGCTCGTGCGTGATTACGTAGTCAATCGCGTCTATGGGCGCCTCGATTAGGCGCCGATTGAGCAGAAGGCGCGATCCTGGTGACATCGAACCCCACCGCTGCCGGAGTTGGCGCACAATCAAGCCTCTGGGGCGGAAGTCTTCAGGGACCGGGAAGCGCAGCAGATTGACTTCTAGGCGCTCTACGAATTTCACATGAGCCCGCTGCCGATACCAACCCTCGACAAGTTCGCGGGTGACCTCAGTCCGTTCGGGCCTGTGGGTTTGGACCACGATGAAGCCACGGACGAGCTTCACCGCCGCCTGAACATGGGGCACTATCTTCAATCGATACTGGCGTCCGAGATAGAGATGGGTCTCGCCAGCCACATACTGGCGATCCGGGGTGCGCGGCAGGAACTGGATGAAATACCGCTGCTGACGCTGAATCCACGCGGCGCGCTTGCGCACTTTCTCCTCGATGGCCGCCAGTTGAGCATCCTGCGGAACAGCGACCACAACAGAGGCATCAGGCTCTACGGCGATTTCCAGCGTCGTCCGGTCGCGGCGCACGACAGAGAAATCGATCCGGTGTTCACCATATCGGATGCTGTGTCGTTCCGGCATCATCCAGGAAACCGCGCTCGGGCCAGGCCCATGATACTGAGTTCAAGATCGTCCATCACCTCGACCGTCAGCTCGATGCCGCGCTCATCGCGAAGGACGTCAAAGAAGTAATCGTCGATGGCGTTGCGCATCTTGTTCTGAGCGATGTCGTTGGACCAGACGTCGACGATGTGATGGGACTTGATAATGTCGATGATCGTGAGCGCAATGGCGGCTACCTCATCTGACGCGACCGGTTTACCGTCGGCGGTCGCGAGCACGCCCTCAAGGATCCCGAAGAACGCCTGCCCATCGTCGTTGCCCTTGATCGCATCCGGCACCTCGCGCCCCCGGTCCTTGCGGGCGACCTTGCTGGCCAAATCGACTACGTTCTTGAGGTAATCGCGCTCGGAAATCCTTTTGGCCCGATAGTCGCGGATGGTTTCCTCCAGCAGCTCCGAGAAGCTGCGGTAGAAGGTCGGGTCCTCGTCCATCTTTTCCGTGATGGTCCGTCGCGTCGCGCTTGCTATCCGGTCCGCCCTCGACGCCTCGGAGACGCCCGTTTCCTCAACCACAGCCTTCAGGGCGTCCGGGTCGTTGATGTTGACCATCTCGATGATCGTTTCGGCCGGCATGGCAACCACATGGTCGTCCAGCAGCTTCTGGATCTTTGGCTCGAACTCCTTGACGTCGACGGTCTCTTGGTAGCGCAGTTGAACTGAACGCCGCAGCTCGGAGAACTGCTTCCAGTCCCTCTTCATGGAATCGATCTTCGCCTCGTCGAAGACGTCGAAGAGCTTGTCCGACGACAGCGAGATATGAAGGCAGCGGCTGAACGCCTTCAGTCGTTCATAGAATTCCTGCCGGATAGCTTCATCTGCCAGGAACTGCTCGAACTGCTCCATGTCCTTCTTGTTCTTGACCGGCTTGAACAGGTCCCAAAGCTGATCGTGCAGCTGATGAAGCTTTCGGATTTCCTCGCGCACGTCGTGGACTGTGCCGGCGAGATCGGTGGCGTCAAAGCCCTCGAAGGCGCTGTAGGTCGTCAGCGCCGTGTCGAGTTCTCCGAGCAGCCCCTCGAAGTCGATGATGAAGCCGAACTGCTTCTCGGTCACACCGTCTTCGTAGAGCCGGTTCACGCGGGCGATCGCCTGCAGAAGGTTATGTTCGCGCAGCGACTTGCAGACATAGAGCACAGTGTTGCGTGGCGCATCGAACCCGGTCAGCAGCTTCGACACGACGATGAGGATCTCCGGATCGCCCGAGCCCTTGAATGCATCGATGATTTGCCGGGTATATTCGTCCTCGGTCTTGTACCGGGCGATCATTCGCGCCCAGAATCCGCGCACAAGGTCCTTCGACTCCTTGTCGACCTCCTCGTTGCCCTCGTTGTCATCGGGCGGCGAGATGACGATTTCGCTGGTGACGTGCCCGATCTCGTCGAGCACCTCCTTGAAGCGGACTGCTGCCGCCTTGGACGGAGCCACAAGCTGCGCCTTGAATCCCGTGCCTTGCCAGTGTTGGCGGAAGTGCTCCGAGATGTCGAAGGCCTTCGCCCGGATCGCTTGGCCTGTTTTCGACAGTGCATCCATGCGGGAGAACTTGCGCTTAAGGTCGGCCTTCTGGCTGGAGGTCAGGCCCTCGCTGATTTTGTCAAACCACTTGTCGATCACGCCGCCATTGACCTGTTGTTCGACAAGCCGTCCCTCATAGAGGAGCGGCACGACGGCTCCGTCCGCAACAGCCTCGTCGATCGCGTACTTGTGGATGAGGCCGCCAAAGGTGGAGAGGGTGTTCTTCTCCTTCTTCAGGAGCGGCGTTCCGGTGAAGCCGAGATAGCAGGCCTTCGGCAGCAACCGGCGCATCCGCGTTGCGAACTGGCTGTGACCGCCATAACGGCCGGTCTGTGAACGATGGCTCTCGTCGACCAGGACGAAAACGTTGGCATCCTCGTCGACGTCCTCCGCAGCTTTGGCGGCCGTATCGAACTTGTTGATGATGGTCGTCACGAGCGGTGTCCGGTCGCGGATCAGCTCGATCAGGCGGGCGCCGCTGGTTGCCCGCACGGGTTCCAGTTCGCAGGACTTGAAGGTGTCCTTGATCTGCTTGTCGAGATCGTCGCGGTCAGTGACAATGAGGATGCGCGGATTGGGGATGGCCTTGTCGAGTGCGAGAGAGCGCCCCAGCATCACCATAGTCAGCGATTTGCCCGACCCTTGGGTGTGCCAGATCACGCCACCCTTGCGGCGGCCGTCCAGATTGAACTGGCGGACGCGTTCGACAGCCTTCCGGATCCCGAAGAACTGCTGGTGGCGCGCGACCTTGCGTGCGCCGCCATCGAACACGGTGAAGCGACGGATCAGGTCCAGCAGGCGTTCCGGCCGGCACATCGCATGGATTGCTCGGTCCTGTGCCGTGATCGCGCGCGCACCTTCGGCGGCCAGGGCTTCGAAATGAGCGCGGGCAAAGGCGAAGTCGCCCGAGAAGATCGCGTCGGCCTCCGCCGCGGTGAGCGGCCGATTGGCCAGCGGATCGATGAACTCGTCCCGGTCTTCCTCGTCCCGCCACGTCTGCCAGAACTGCCGCGGCGTGCCCACGGTTGCGTAGCGCGCCTCGACACGGTTCATCACCATGAGAAGCTGCGCGAAGTGGAACAACTGCGGGATGTTGTCCTCGTTCTGATAGCCGATCAGCTGGCTACCGGCCTTCTTCAGGCTCTCGGTCGGCCGCTTGTTCTCGATCACGAGGAACGGAATGCCGTTCACATAGGCGACGATATCGCAACGCTTGGTCTGGGTGCTGGCCGTCCGCTCGACGGAGACTTCGGCCGTCACATGAAAGACGTTGTTCGATGGGGTTTCCCAATCGACGTAGCGGAATGAGTAGGACTTCGAGTCTCCCTGGATCGTCTTGGTGATGGTCGTGCCAAGGACGAGGGTGTCGTAAATGTCCTGGTTGGTGCCGCGCAGTCCCTTTTGCCGGTCGGGCGTGGGCTTCAGCCGCCGGATGGCTTCGTGCGCATCCTCGAGGTCGAAGGGATACTCCCGGCCGCGATGGGTGAAGCTGTTGATCCGCAGAAGCTGGTCCGCAAGAACGTCGTCGAGCACCACGTTGCGCAGACGACCGGCGCGGAGGCGCACATCCTCCGCCTGGGAGAGCGGCTTGAACCCCAGCGCCACCAGGAGCTGCAGGGCAGGGATCTGCGACTGATGCTTCTCGGCGGCATCGAAGGTCATGGCTTCCACTCCGCATGCTTCGCCGCCCTGTAGAACTTCACGCAGGGGGCATCCGGGCAGCGGCCGAGCGTCTCGCGCGCGGGTTCCAGAATGGCTACAAGCTCGGCGTAGTAGTCCTTCTCGCCTGCCCACGCTTCCGCGACGGTCTGCAGCTCCAGATGCCGCCGATAGACGTAGGAGATGGCGTCGGCCACCTGCACCATCGAGGAATGGTCGGACTTGATCGCGAAGGCGGTGTTGATGATGTGGTCGAAACGATCCTTCTTGCTGCGCTCCAGCCAGACCGTTTTCCCACGCTTCTTGCCTTGCGTCCGATAGAGGCCATCGAACCAGGCATCGCCCTGATACAGCCCGTCCGACAGCTTCGGCATCTCGCTCTTGTTGTCGTCCATGATGACGACGGTGAGGCCTTTGCTGTTCTTGACGCCCTGCATCCTCTTCTGAACAAGGCACGCCGTGAACATGGCTGAGGCCAGCCAGTAGTTCGTGCCGAAAGGCTGCCCATGGCCAGCGGCCGCGGCTGCATCGAATGCCCCATAGGAAAGCGCGTATCCGAAGACCTTGCCGCCATTCTCGACAGCCAGCTCGCAGACCGTCTTGAGGAAAGCCTTGCGTTCCGTCGCATCAACCTCGCGCCACCCCCCCTTGCCGTTGATGAAACGGCTGGTCTTGAAGTCCGCGCGGTTGCCGGGATGGAGCGCAAAGAGGGCTTCCAGCCGCCGGTCGAAATCCTCGGTCATCTTGCGCAGCTTGTAGGCGTCGACCATCAGCCCCGTCATGACGAACACATCGCCCTGATCGCGGGCGCCGCTTTCGTCGATGTAGATGAACTTCATGGGCTGACCCTCCATTCGCCCGTCAGCAGCTTCTGCATCAGGCCGCGTTTCTGGCGGGTGAGGGCTTCAAGCTGCTTTCCGATCACCACCCCCTCTGCGGTCAAAGCATCCAGCAGATCGGCCTGCTTTTCTTGATCATCTATGGGCGGAAGGAAGACCCTAATCTTCGAGAAGGCCGGAAACTTCAGGTTCCAAGTGTCGCTCGTCAGGCCTTGGGAGTAGCGTTCGAAGTCGAAGACCATCCGGCGCGACTTAAAGAGGTGCGCGGCGTAGCGTCCCAAGATCCGGGCATGGATCGGCGTGACGACCGTATAGGCGGGGCTGATGATGCCACGAAGGGTAGACAAGCCCGAGACGCCCTGCCACATGCGCATTGTATTGTAGCCGATGTCACCAGGCAGGATGAGCTTGTATTTCGACTTGTCGTCGGTCGAAGTGTCCTTGCGGCCAACATCGTCACGGTCAATTACACCGCCGTTCATGGTGATGCTGAGGAGTCGGTCGTGTTCCTCGCCGGACTGGTTACGTTCACGGAAAACGTCGCCGAGCTCGAACTCTCGCCATGTATTGGGCCGACCATGGAAGGTCGGATGGCAGGGGTCAAAGAACCGTCTTGCCAGTGCTTTGTATCGACCCTCGTTAGCCGCCCGCAGCGCCTCCAGCTTCTCGATGGCCTCATCCCATGTCCGCAGGATTTCGACGATCTTGCGCTGTTCGGGGAGTGGGGGCAGGAGAACGAGCATCTCCTTGTAAGCGCCTACATTGAAGTGCTGAAGAGCGAGTCCGCCCTTGTTCCCGAGGACATGCTGCTTGCCGACAGCCGAGTTGGTGTATTCGGCAAGGTACTCGGGGAGAACTGCCTTGGGGTTCGGACGTGCAAACACGACGTCGATGCAGTTGGACCCTTGGAACTCGGGCGTGACGACACAGGCTGTTCCAGGAGCCCCAGACCTAACGACAAGCACGTCGCCAGTTCTCAAGCACGACTTGGCGTTTGCTGCATGTCCTTCAGGGGATAAGTACACCCAGTTCTCATCAACGATCCTGTTCTCCGCTACGTTAGCAGAACGAAATGCGCGGACTCCTTGGCCCTCATCGACATAATATTGTGACGGCTTGATAACGATGCCGACGCTTACGCGTTCGCAGATTTCTTCGACAGGCTTTTGTTTCCATCCCTCAATCATCGCTGCCGCCCTTCTTCCGCTCTTTGGCGGCCTTCTCCAGCTCCTCCAGCTGAGCGATGTCCGCCTCATCCGCCGCCAGCGCCTCGGCGGCGCGGCGGTTGGCGTCGAACACCTCGAACCGCTCGACTGCCAGCTTCTGCGCCACGTCCATCCGCAGCCGGCCGGCATGGGTCAGCACGTCGCGCTCGTTGAAGGACAGGAAGGCGTCGAGCTTGTCGGCCCATTCGGCCATGCTGACCGGGCGGCGGCGCCTCGCCTGGTCCTCGGCGTAGTCGAGGTACATCACGACGATGCGGTTGAGTTCCTCGACCTCCTCTGCCTTCAGGTAGTTCTTGGCAGTGCCGACGTCGCCCTTGCGCACAACCGAGCCTTTCCAGCTGGTCAGGCCCATGTTGGGGGCGCTCGGATCGCTGCGGTTCTCGATTAGCTCGGCGGCCGTCTTGCCCGTGACCGCCCAGAGCATCTTGTTCTGCACCTTCTTGAAGAAGGCCTGCGCCTGGTCGGACGTCTTGTCGTAGTCGATGGCGGTCGTGTAGAGGTCGCGCACCTTGTGGTAGAAGCGCTTCTCCGAGGCGCGGATGTCCCGGATGCGGGCAAGCCACTCATCGAAATAGTCCCATTGCTCGGCCTGCTTCAGCCGAGCATCGTCCATCGCGAAGCCCTTGACCAGGTACTCGCGCAGGACGGTGGTGGCCCACCGGCGGAACTGGGTTCCCCTCGGGGAGCGAACGCGGTAGCCGACCGCCAGAATGGCGTCCAGATTGTAGACCTTGGTGCGGTAGGCCTTGCCGTCCGCGGCAGTTGTCAAGGATTCCTTGACAACTGACTCCGCCGCCAGCTCTCCCTCGGACAGGATGTTGTTGATGTGGAGGCTGACATTCTGCTTGGAGGTGTCGAACAGCTCGGCCATCTCCAGCTGCGTCAGCCAGACCGTGCCGTCGATGGCCCGCAGGCCGATGATCGCGGCGCCGTCCTCGGTGCTGTAAAGGATCAGCTCGCCCTCAGACATCGACGCCCAACTCCTTCAGGTAGCCGGCCATCTTGCCCCGCACCTCGACCAGCTCTGCCTCGATCGTGTTGATCTGCTTCTGCAGAGCTGCGACGTCGATTTCCTCTTCAGCCTCGAAAGTGTCGACATAGCGAGGGATGTTGAGGTTGAAGTCGTTTTCGGCGATCTCCTTAAGGCTGGTGCGGTGGGAGTATCTCGGTGTCTCGGCCCGCGCAGCGTAGGTTTCCAGTACCTTGTTGATATGCGCCTCATCCATCACGTTCTGGGTCTTGCCCGGTGTGAACTCCTTGCTGGCGTCGATGAACAGGACGTCGCGGCGGTCCTCGTTGGCGCCGCCCTGTTCGCGAGAGCGGTCGAAGACCAGAATGGCCACTGGAATGCCCGTGGTCGTGAACAGGTTGGCGGGCAGGCCCACCACCGCGTCGAGCAGGTTCTCCTCGATCAGCGCCTGGCGGATACGCCCCTCGGCCCCACCCCTGAACAGCACGCCATGCGGAACGATGACGGCCACCCGGCCGCTCTGGCGCTTGGCGATCTCGATCATGTGGGTGATGAAGCCATAGTCGCCTTTGGACTTCGGCGGGATCCCGCGCCAGTAGCGCTTGAACTGGTCGGTATCCGCGTTCTCCGCGCCCCACTTGTCGAGGCTGAACGGCGGATTGGCCACCACCACGTCGAACTTCATAAGGTGGTCACCCTCGACCAGCGCAGGACTGTTGAGCGTGTCGCACCACTCGATGCGCGCGGCATCCTTGGCGTGAAGGAACATATTCATCCGCGCCAGAGCCCAGGTCGCGCCGTTCACTTCCTGGCCGTAGAGGGCAAAGTTCTCGGAGCCGACTTCCTCGGCTGCGCGGATCAGCAGCGACCCGGACCCGCAGGCAGGGTCGCAGATCGTATCGCCCGGCTTCGGGGCCGCCAGCTTCGCCAGAAGGCGTGAGACAGCGGAGGGCGTGTAGAACTCGCCGGCCTTCTTTCCTGCGTCGGAGGCAAAGCGCGAGATCAGGTAGATGTAGCACTCGCCGATAATGTCTTCGGTCACGCGGCTGGGGCGCAGGTCGAGCGCAGGCTTGGCGAAGTCCTCCAGCACGTTCTTGAGGCGGCGGTTGCGGTCCTTCACGCGACCGAGATTGGCCTCTGAGTTGAAGTCGATGTTGCGGAACACGCCTTCGAGCTTGGCGCGATTGGCATCCTCGATCCGCTCCAGCGCGATGTTGATCCGCTCGCCGATATTGGGTTCGTTCCGGGCCTCGTAGAGGTCGTAGAAGCTGGCGCCTTCGGGTAGGACGAAGCGCTCGCGCTCCAGCCTGCGCCGGATCCGGATTTCATCTCCGCCATACTGCTTGCGATAGGTTTCGAGGTGATCCTTCCAGTGATCTGAGATATATTTCAGGAACAACATCACGAGGATGTAGTCCTTGTACTGACCGGCATCGACGACACCGCGGAATGTGTCGCACGCGGCCCAGGCCGTCTGATTGACCTGTTGCTGTGTGAGTTGATCGGTCATTTGGACGTCCTTTCCATCCCAATGGTGGGGCTAGTCCTGTTTGCTCTCTCGACGAGGATCAGGCTGATCATCTGTTTTCGCGTCTCGGCGGCGAGCTGTGAAAGCGCGCGCTCCCGCTCAGCCAAGGCGTCGACCGCGACGATCTTTTCTTGAGTTTCGATGTCCGGCACATCGAGGTCGAGGTTGTCGAGACTGGATCGGGGTATCATCCGGATGTTCGTGCCCCGGGCCGCAGCGTCGAAGTGGCGCTGTGCCGGGGGCTGATTGATCGCCCATGCCAGATACTCCGGCGTCACGACGTCACGATTCGGACGCAGGACCATCAGAGGGAGCACTGCAAGAGCGGGTTCCTGCAAACGCTCGTCCAGGGCGGAAGCCGTGTTGCGATCACCCCGCGATCGAAACAGGACGTCGCCGGCGCGGACGAAGTACCGGTCTGCCAAGTCTTCCAGTTGGACGCGAGTGAGGCGATCCGGGTCGATGCGGCCTTCCGGGGAAATGTCCCGCAACTGGATCGCGAGCACGCCCCCGGCGGCCAACGGCTCCAGTCTGCCGCGAGCTGTGTAGCCGGTGTGGATGGTGCAGGTATCAGCAAGGCGCATCGAAAATCCTCTGTAACTTTCGCTACAGAAGATAGGCACTCACCATGTTGCCGTCGATCCCGCGATCGCTGTAGGACATCCTACTGCGTAGAATACGAAAAATTAGAGGTCCGGCGAGACCCGCGATGCCAGTTTGGTATGCAGAAACGAGAGCTTTTGAGCTTCCCACTCCACCGGGAACGGCGCCAGAAGGTCATCCAGCTGCATCGCCGCAGGTTGCCACCCGTCGAGCACCGACACGACGATTTCCGGCGCCAGCAGAGTGAGCCGAAGCAGGCGACTGACGTAGGACGGGTTGATCCGCTCGGCCGTGGCAAGCTCGTCGATGGTCGCGTAGGCGCCAGTTTCGAGCAGCTTCCGCCACCGGAATGCGCGAGCGATCGCCTTAACCAACACATTGTCGACCTTCGGCCCGGCGGGCGCCCAGTCGGCGCCATCCGGAGCGAGGACCAGCTTCCGCCCACCGCGCTTGCGCATCTTGATCGGGATGCTGATCGTGATCGTGTTCGTGCTGGGGTCAAGGATCGCCGTCATGCCGCGACCCTTTCGGTTCCGGTCTGCCGCGCCGCCATGTCCGCAACCACGCTGCCGATGCCGTCGGCCCGGAACCGAACACGGACATCGGCCAGACCGACGTCGACCCGCGCCACCAGGAGCTGGACGATACGGGCCTGCTCGGCGGGGAAGAGTTCATCCCACAGCGGGTCGAACCGGATGAGTGCGTCGCGAACGTCGGCCTCGGCAACCTGGCCGCCGCCACGTCGGGCGGCTGCCCAGGCGGATACGATCGCTTCCGGTGATCTCAGCAGGCAGCGCAGCTGGGCGATGACGGCGCCCTCGATCTCTGCGGCGGGTAACCTGGCCGACGGAGACGGCCCGCCGGCATTCTTGAGAACGCTCTGGCTGACATAGTACCGATAGAGCCGCCCGCCTTTCCGTGTGTGGGTCGGCGACATCGCCCGCCCGTCCGGACCGAAGATCAGCCCCTTCAGCAAGGCCGGCACCTGCGCCCGCGTATTCGCCGCGCGCTTGCGCGGGCTCTCGCCCAGGATGGCGTGGACCTTGGCCCAAAGCTCCGGCGGCACGATCGCCTCGTGCTCTCCCGGATAGGCGGTGCCCTTGTGAACCGCCTCGCCCAGGTAGACCCGGTTGTTCAGCGTCTTGTAGAGGAACCCCTTGTCGACCAACCGGCCGCGCTTCGAGGTCACACCCTCTGCGACCAGAGTCTTGGCCAGGGTCGTCGCCGAGCCGATGGTGACGAAGCGCTCGAACAGCGATCTGACAGTCTCCGCCTCGGCCGGGTTGATGATCAGCTTGCGGTCCCGGACGTCGTAGCCGAGCGGCGGATGCCCGCCCATCCACATGCCGCGTCGGCGTGAAGCGGCGAACTTATCGCGGATGCGCTCGCCGATCACCTCGCGCTCGAACTGGGCGAAGGAAAGCAGGATGTTGAGCGTCAGCCGCCCCATGGAGGTTGTGGTGTTGAACGACTGGGTCACCGACACGAAGGTCACGTCATTCCGATCGAAGACATCGACCAATTTGGCGAAGTCCATCAATGCGCGCGAGAGCCGGTCGATCTTGTAGACCACGATGATGTCGACGAGGCCCTCCTCGATATCGGCTAGGAGCCGTTGCAGTGCCGGCCGCTCGAGCGTCCCGCCGGAGATACCGCCGTCGTCGTAGCGGTCGCGGACAAGGATCCACCCTTCAGCCTTCTGGCTGGCAATATAGGCCTCGCAGGCCTCGCGCTGGGCGTCGAGGCTGTTGAACTCCATGTCGAGGCCTTCCTCGCTGGACTTGCGGGTATAGACGGCACAGCGCCGCTTCAGCACCACGGGTTTCGTCATGCTGCCGTCCTCCCCGTCTTTAGGCCGAAGAAGACGAGACCGTTCCAGCGCGTACCCGTGATCGCGCGTGCGATCGCCGAGAGCGACTTGTAGGGTCGGCCCTGGTACTCGAAGTCCTGATCGCGGACCGTGACACAGTGCTCGATGCCCTGGTACTCGCGGATCAGCCGCGTTCCAGAGATCGGCCGATCGTCGGCGCGCTTCTTGCGGACCGCGATCTTGCCGCCGTCGAGCTGTTCGCCGAGCGCCTCGAGGCGCTTGATGGTCGCGGACTTCAGCCCACCGTAGGCTAGCTCCTGGATGCGATAGGCGAGCCGGCTTTCGAGGAAGCGTCGGTTGTAGGGCGGCGGCTCGGCGTTGAAGAGCTTGCGCCATTCGGCCTTCAGGTCCGGTGTGGAAGTGGTCTTCAGGGCCGCGACGCGCACCAGCACCCCGTCATCCTTCATCATGCCGTTCTCCTTCTGTGGGCGGTTTCATGACGCCATCGGTCGTCGGTGAAGTCGACGGAACTTTCTCCTGTTCGTTCAGATGTTTGGCTTGACTGGCGGGCTCGCTCGCGGAGGCGGAGAATGCCGCGGGCGAGGATATCGGCGACCTCGGCGAGACGCTCGGCGGCGGTCATACGATCGGGGTGGAGGGCGTTGGTCATCGGAGCCGTTGGGTGTGGGGGGCGTTCCCCATTTTGTAGCGATCCACCCCCCTCGATCCTTCCGGCAATCGTCCCCGTCCATGCGGATTTCCGGCAAGCGATTGGTCGCATTCGGCTTTTCGCGACAGACTCACCGGGACGATGCAAGGCCCGGCGCATCAAAAGCCCGGAAGATGAGCTAAAACAAAGGCTTGCCGACAATCTTGTGACCGCGCGCAATTCCGGCTGGACTCGTTCGACGGGTCATGAGAACAAATTAGGAACAAGAACCGCCGGAGCCCGCGATGCCGATCACCGCCGACTACCCTCACCACGCCGATACCGCCGAGCCGGTCACCATGACGGCGCCGCAGATCTGGGCGGTGGCGAACCGGGTCCGCCGCCAGGTCCATGCCGATCTGGCCGAGCGGGCGATCGATGTCGGGGCGATCATCGATGGTGCGTCCGGGTTCAGCATCAACGGCATCGCGTTCGACGCCTTCTGGGACCTTGATCATGCGGTCGCGAACGAGGCCGGCGACGAGGTCATGGGCACGACCGAGTATGATCCGGCCGATCCGACCAGCATCATGGTCTCGATCAACGGGCCGGTGCTCGCCGGCCGCGACGACCTGCTGCGCTCGACGGTCGCCCATGAACTCGGCCACGTGGTGTTCGAGGCCCCGGCCTGGATCGCCAAGGCGACCGGGCAGGTCAGTGTGAGCTACTGTGCCGAGGGATCGACGATGGGGCGGCTCGCCGAACTGCCGGTGTCGCGCCGGACCAACCTGACGGCCCACGAGATCCGCGAGGCGCGGGCCAATGAGTTCATGGGCGGCTTCCTGGTGCCGCCGCAACTCGCCAAGGTCGACCTTCTCAGGATCGCCAAGCGGTCCCGGATGAAGCCGTCGCCGCGGCCGTCGGCGATCCTGCAGGGGCCGGCGTTCGATGCCGAGGCGATCGACGGCAGTGCCGGCGAGGACCTGCTGTTCGAACTGGCCGAGCGCTACCGGGTCTCGGAGGCCTTCATCCGGGTCCGCCTGTCGCGCTATGACCTGCTGCGCACGGAGTTCTCCCATGGTCGTTAAGAAGAAGCTGGTCCGACAGCAGGACCTGACCGGGTTCGGTCCCTGGGTTCGGCGCGAGCGCGAGAAGCTCGACATCCCGCTCAATGTGTTTGCGCGTGAGATCGATATCTCCCCGGCCTATTGGTCGCGCATCGAACGGGGCCTGGAGAACGCGCCGAAGGACGAGCTGATCCTGGCGGCCTGCGAGCGGCTCGGGCTCGACACCGACCAGGCTTTCGTCGAGGCCCAACGCCTGCCGCCGGATGTGCGCGACGACATCTCGACGGCGCTCAGGGCTTATCGCGAGTTCAAGAACAGGCCGCGCTGAAGCGCGTTCGCCGTCTCCTCAAGGATCATCGATGAGAGCCGTGCCGGACCTCCGGCGCGAACGCAGAATTGCGCGTCTCGTGAACGCACAAGACCAGGATCCGCCCCTGTGATGAGCCCACATCCTTCGACCCTTGCCGCTGGTCAGTCCCCGCCGCTCGGCGACGCCGATCTCGCCGTAATGCGATCCGCGGCCGCCTACCAGGCGCGGCGGATCGCCCGCACCATGCGTCTGCCCCGTCATGCGATCGAGGACATCGAGCAGGATATCCTGCTCACGATCCTGACCCGCCGGTGCTACTTCGATTGCCGTCGCGGCCCATGGGTGCCGTTCGTCCATCGCGTCGCCGCCCAGGCCGCCCAGCAGGTTGCCGACACCGTCGCCACCGAGCGGCGGCGTCACATTGGCTCGCTCGACGAACCGCTGGACGAGGACGGGGCGACCCTTGCCGAACGTCTGGTCGATCCCACGCCTTTCGCCGATCCCGTGGTCCAGCTGATCGCCGGCCGGGTCATCGACGGGCTTCCGCCGCGCCTGCAATGCATCGCCTGGGCGGCGCTCGCGGCCGAGGGCGACTACGGCGAAGCCGGACGCGCGACCGGCCTGTCGCCGGTGAGCTTCCACCGCGGGATCGCCGAGGTGCGGCTCCGGCTGCGCCGCCACGGCATCGGTCCCGACCTTAGTATGCATGATCTGTCAGAGGCTTGAGCGGAATCGACTGGGCCGTTGCGCTTTGTTGTCAATCTCAGCCTCGCCGATCGCTACCTTCATGAGTGAACCGATCACCGCGGAAGAGTGAGGCACCGCCGAGCGGCGCCGGATCATCCGCACCATCGAACCCGTCCATCCCCCGGATCAACCCATGACCGGCGCAGCGCGCCCGTCGACGAGGAAGGCTTGTCCCATGCGCCGTTCTCCGCTCCTGCTCCGTCCCCTCGCCGAGCTGGACCTCGCGCCCTTCGCCATGCCGCTCGACGTGACCGGCTTCTGCGATTGGCTCGCCGACGCCGAAGCCGGCTCTGCTGTCGCCTATTACCGCGGCCATCTGGTCTTCGACCGGCTGCCGGAGAAGAGCGGGCTCTCGGCGCAGAAGCGCCATGCCCTGGCGGCGGTCGCCGACCGGGTCATGAGCGCGGCCACGAATGGCTTCTGCTTCCCCGTCCAGCGCAGGCTCGGACAGAACGACTGGCTTTACATCGCCGTCCGCGCATCGCGGCTGCGGTCCGCCTCGAGGCCGGCGCTGCGCATCGCGGGACCCGTCGCTGCCGTCGCCGCCAACGACTTTGTCCCGTCCCCGGTTCCCCTCGTTGCCGCCTGAGAGGTCTGCCCATGATCGCCGTCGCAGTCCTGACCGACCATATCCGTGATCTCGATACTGGCGCCGTCGCAGCGCTGACCACCCCGGAGCTTGCCTGCATCGCCGACGATCTCGCCGAGCAGAAGGCTTCCCTCAATCTCGTTGAGGACAAGCTGCGCGCTGCGCTCGATCTGAAGTACGGCGCCCGCGCCGCCCAGCGCCGGGCCGAGGAGGCCAAGGACACCGGCACGGTCCGGTTCGAGGATAACGGCTTCGTCGTCGTCGCCGATCTGCCGAAGCGGGTGAAGTGGGATCAGGCGAAGCTCCGGCACGCCGCCGAGATCATCCGGGCGAGTTGGGGCGACGACCCGGACGCGTACATCAAGACCAAGCTGGAGGTGTCGGAGGCGGCTTTCGCCCATTGGCCGAAGCCGCTGAGGGACGTGTTTCTCCCGGCCCGGACGGTGGAGACCGGCAAGCCGAGCTACCGGATCGAGACCGCCGGCGAGGCCGAGCGCTCGGCCGGTCGGTCCGAGCCGCACGCGGCCTGAACCGAGCGCGAACCGGCACCACCCAACACCCGCTCGCCCGACAACGGCGGGGCGGCCCTCTCCGCAAGGACGGGCGGGCTTCCCCTTCGGCGCCTGGTCAACGCCCCGCCGCCCCAATCCCAGTCCCAATCTCAATGCCCCATTCTCGATCAGGGAGACCTCGATGGCCATTCGCATCGTCACCGCCGACGAGCGGCTCTCGGCCGCCGCCAACAAGACCTCCTTCGCGATCTTCGGCCCGCCCGGTGCCGGCAAGACGACGCTCCTGAAGTCGCTGCCGGCAGACAGTACCCTCTGCCTCGATCTCGAAGCCGGCATGAAGTCGGTTCAGGACTGGCCCGGCGCCAGCATTCCGATCCGTTCCTATGCCGACTTCCGCGACATCGTCGTGCTGGCAAGTGGGCCGGACCCGGCGGTGGCCCCGAACGCCACCTACAGCGAAGCCCACTATGTCCATGCCCGGGCCGTCCATGGACCGAGCGGGCTGGAGGCTTTCATCGCGTCGAAGGCAATCCTGTTCGTCGATTCCATCACCGACCTCAGCCGCCAGGTGATGACCTATGCCAAGCAGCAGCCCGAGGCCTTCTCGGAGCGCACCAGCAAGCCGGATATCCGCGGCGCCTATGGGCTGCTCGGCCGCGAGATCATCCACGCGCTGAAGATGCTCCAGCACGCGCCGGGCAAGACCGTCATCTTCGTCGGCGTGCTGGAGAAGGTGACCGACGAGTTCCATGTCGCCAGCTGGCAGCCCCAGATGGAGGGCAGCAAGATCGGCCGCGAACTGCCTGGCATCGTCGACCAGGTCATGACGCTGCACTTCTTCTCGGGCGCCGAGAACGAGTTGATCTTCGACGAGAAGGGCACGGTCCGCCGCCTGGTCTGCCGGGCCGGCAATCCCTGGGGCCTGCCGGCCAAGGATCGCAGCGGACGGCTGGCCGAGACCGAAGCCCCCGACCTCGGCGCCATCTTGGCCAAGATCAATGCGGTCCCGACCGTGTCGCCGCTCGCACGAAGCGCGTCCGTCAGCATGACGCCGTGATCGCCGATCCCTTCGGTTCATTTGTCCCAACCTTCTATGGGAGCCTCCATGTTCGATCTCAACGATGCGCAAGCGCAGATGCCGCCCGTCGGCGACCTGATCCCGGACGGGACCTTCGCCAAGGTCAGGATGACCATTCGGCCCGGCTTCCTCGATGGCGCCACCCCGCTCGACGCCGGCCTCCTGAAGGCGGGCCGAGAGCCCGATACCCGCATGCTCGACGCCGAGTTCACGGTGGTCGAGGGACCCTTCGTGCGGCGGAAGTTCTGGCAGAACTTCACCGTCGCCGGCGGCAAGCTCGACGAGAAGGGCGTGTCGAAGGGCTGGAACATCGCCAAGGCCAGCTTCCGTGCCATGGTGGACAGCGCGCTCGGGCTCGACCCGAAGGACCTCGGGGAGGCCGCCAAGGCCAAGCGGCGCTTGCGGGGCCTGCGCGATCTCGACGGCATCACCTTCGTCGCCCAGATCATGATCGAGCCGACCACCAACCCGGCCTACAAGGACCAGAACCGCCTTGCCCATGTGGTGACCCCGGATGAGCCGCAGTATGGGCCGGTCATGCGCGGCGAGACGATGCCGCCCGAGCCGATCAACGCCAAGCCACGCAAGGCGCCCGAGACGGTGCCGTCCGCCGACATGCCATGGGCGACCCCGGCCGCAGCTGCACCGTCGGCGCCTGCATTCGCGGCCCCGACCGCGGCCCCATCCCCTGCCGCGCCCGTGGCTGTACCCCCCGCAGCTCCGGCCTGGCTGACCCCGTCAAACCCGGCGCCGGCCCCAGACGCCGCCACGGCGCGTCCGGCTTGGCTTTCTGGCTGAGGGCGGTGTCGATGACCGATGATGAATGGCAGGCGCATGTCACGCGCGAGGCGGCGAAGGCGATCGGTCAATGGCTAGAGGCACGCGGCCGCCTGCACCAGCCTCTGCGCGCGCTCAACTTTCGGGAGCTGGAGGCCATGGCGGACGCGGCGATCGCACGCTTCATCGTGCTGGCCTCCCACAAGATCAGGGACCGGTCGAAGGCAGACCCCCGCCTCGTCGACCTCCTCCTCGCCGGATAGACCTCTGCGCGCTCTGCTCCCGTCAATCCCGCGGCTTCGGCTTCTGCCTCCATCTGCGCTTCGACCGATATCCGGACCACCGCTTCTGTTCGCAGGCCTGCCTGAAGGCCGGCACCCGCCTCGCCCGGAGGAGCAACGGCATGATCGACAAGTCCCCCATGGAGCGGCAGGCGATCCGCGACGCCCGCCAGCCGCTCGCCGAAGCGCTCGGCGAGCTCGGGCTGCTCGCCGCCTTCCAGGATCGCAGCGCCGGCGAGATAGACCGCCTGATCGAGGCCTGCATCGACGGCTTCCAGGCGTCCATGCGCGCCCAGGCCGATGCCGGCGTCGCCCCGTTTTGACCGGAGCCGCCATGCTCGACCTGAACCACGGCTCGGGCGCGACCTACGGAGCGCAACGCCACGCGACCGCCGTCGTCGAAGCCGTCAATGCGGCGATCGATGCCGCTCTTCTCACCCGCCACCGGACCGAGCCCCCACGGCGCTATGTCAGCACCTCCGGCCTCGGCCGACCCTGCCTGCGCCAGATCCAGTTCGATACGCTGAACGTTCCCAAGGATGAGGGTCGCGACTTCGAGCCCGCCACCTTGCGCATCTTCGAGGCCGGCCATCGCGGCGAGGATGTCGTTGCCGATTGGATCCGCGCCGCAGGCTTCGACTTGCGCACCCACCGTTCCGACGGTCGTCAGTTCGGCTTCTCCGCGCTCGACGGCCGCTTCCGCGGGCATATCGACGGCTGCCTCGTCGCCGGCCCGGTCGGGATCGCCTATCCGGCGCTGTGGGAGAACAAGGCCCTTGGGGCTGCCTCCTGGAAGGACGTGGTCAAGCGCGGCGTCGTCCTGTCGAAGCCGGTCTATGCCGCCCAGATCGCCCTCTATCAGGCCTATCTGGAACTTCCCCATCCGGCCCTGTTCACGGCGCTGAACCGCGACACCTGGGAGCTTCACGCCGAACTCGTGCCCTTCGATGCCGCGCTCGCCCAGCGCATGAGCGACCGCGCCGTGACGGTGGTGCGCGCCAACGACCACCAGGAGCTTCTGCCCCGGGCGGCGCGGGAACGCTCCTCGGTCGTCTGCCGTGGCGGGCGCGCCGGCGACCACTGGCATCCGTCCTGCGCGTGGATCGATCGCTGTTGGAGGCTCGCGCCATGACCGACCTGACCCCTTCGGACGCACAGGCCCGTGCCATCGCGGCGATCAAGACCTGGTTCGAGACGCGAGCCCACGAGCAGCCGGTGTTCCGGCTCTTCGGCTATGCCGGGACCGGCAAGTCCACGGTCGTGAAGTTCGCGCTCGACGAACTCGGGCTCGATCCCCACCGCTCCTCGCGCGATGGCGGCTCGCTTGTGCCCGGCGTCGTCACCGCGACCTTCACCGGCAAGGCCGCCCTGGTGCTCCGGCGCAAGGGCACACCGGCCCGCACCATCCACAGTCTGATCTACAGCGTGGTCGAGGCGACCGATGCGGAGATCGAGACCGCCATGGCCGGGATCGAGATGGCCGCGGCCGCCGCCCGGTCGCTCTCCGGCTTTGAGCGGATCGCCGCCGAAGCGGCCATCGAGGCGCAGCGTCTATCGCTCTCGGCGATGAAGAAGCCGCGCTTCGCCCTGAACCCGCAGAGCGACGCGGCGCATGCCCGCCTCATCGTTCTCGACGAGGTCTCCATGGTCGGCGAGGACATGGCGCGCGATCTGATGAGCTTCCGGACCCCGATCCTGGTCCTCGGCGATCCGGGTCAACTGCCGCCGATCCATGGCGAGGGCGCCTTCACGCGCGATGCGCCCGACATCATGCTGACCGACATCCACCGGCAGGCGGCCGAGAGTGCCATCATCCGCGTCGCCACCCTGGCCCGTCACGGCGAGCCGATCGGCTTCGGCCGTTACGACGATCATGTCTGCAAACTCCGCAAGCAGGAGGTCACGCCCGCCGAGGCGCTCAAGGCCGGCCAGGTCATCTGCGGCCTCAACGCCACGCGGCGCCAGCTCAACAACGCCATGCGGCATGCCGCAGGGCTCGGCCTCGGGACGCTCCCGACCGGACCGGCTGAGAAGATCGTCTGCCTGAAGAACCAGAACGACCTCGGCCTGATCAACGGCATGTTCCTGACGCTGACCGACATCGTCGACGACGGCAGCCTGCACGTCTCGGCCCGGGTCACCGACGAGGACGGCCATCCGGTCGGGGCCCCGGGGCCCGACGGTCGGCTCGCGCGGTTGCGCATCTACAAGGGCGACTTCGAGGATCACGCCGCCTTCGATCCCACCCGGCACGACCGGGACTGGAAGGCCAAGCGCGGTCTCGTCGAAGCGACCTTCGGCTGGGCGATCACGGGCCACAAGGCGCAAGGCTCGCAGTGGGAGACGGTGATCGTCTGGGACGACGGTCTCGGCCGGACCGATCTCGATCGACGCCGTTGGCTCTATACCGCGGTCACCCGTGCCGAGCGGGGCCTCGTCATCTTAAGCTGAGGGGCTCGATGCTCGACCTCAACGATGTCTGGACGCCGCCCGTCCGGATCGATTGGCGCCAGGTGCGCGAGCGTCTGGAAGCGACGGCGGCCGATTGGCTGCCGGCGCTTTTTCCGGCTGCGCGCCTTGCCGCCGACCGCAGCCACATGCGTGTTGCAGACCTCTCCGGCCGGCCGCCACGACGGGAGGGGTCTTGCGTCATCCATCTCGTCGGTCCCTATGCCGGCTGGGGCTTCGACCACGCCACCGGCGAGAGCGCCGGGCCGATCGACCTGATCCATCATGCGACCGGGCTTGCTCAAGGAGCTTTGTTCGAAGAGGCCACCAGACTGGCGAAGCTCGATGCGCCGCTCCCGGCGCCGCGGCCGCTCGTCACCAAGCTCGATCCGGGACCGGAGATCGCGCGCATTCTCGCTGGCTGCCGTCCGGTCGCGGGGAGCATCGGAGATGCCTACCTTCGCGCGCGCGGCCTGACCGATCCAAAGTCGCCCGATCTCTTGTTCCACCCCGATCTGACCGACTACGAGGGCCGACGCGGCTGGCCCGGCCTCGTCGCCCGCCCGCGCGATGCTTTCGGCGAGCCCGTCGCCGGCATCCACCGCACCTTCCTGCTCGAGGACGGGTCCGCCAAGGCGCCGCCGAACAAAAAGATGCTGGGCTCCGTGGCCGGCGGTTCCGTCCGGCTGAGCCCGATCGGTTCCGACGGCCGCATCGGCATCGCCGAGGGCATCGAGACCGCGCTCGCCGCGGCTCACCTGTTTGGTATGCCGACCTGGGCGGCTCTGTCGGCCGACGGCTTGCGCCGCTGGGTCTGGCCCGAGGGATTGACCCACGTCACGATCTTTGCCGATGCCGGCGCGGCTGGCCGACAAGCCGCCGCGATCCTGGCCGACCGACTGAACCTTGCAGACATCCCCAACACCATCGTCGTCCCGCTTCACGGCGACGACTTTGCCGACGATCTTGCCCGCGGGGCGACAGCCGCGGACTATGGTCCCCATCCTGCGAATCCTCCGCCCGGGCCAACCGCACTCGCCTCGACCGCGAGCTTCGAGGCCGAGTTGGAAGCGACCGCCCGCGCGCTCACCCGCCCGCCCGATCTTGCCGCGCTCGGCGCACTCCTCGCCCGTCTCGTCGTCGCTCGCCTCGATCCCGTTCCAGAACGCCAGATCCTGGCTGCGATCCGGACCTCGACCGGGATCGCCGTCTCGATCCTGGAGAAGCAGATCGGCGAACTCCGCCGCCGCCTCAATGCCACCGGCGACGTGCACCGCACCCTGCCGCGTCCCGCCTGGGCGGGCCGCCTCCGCCTCGATCTCTCCGGCACGCCCGAGCGCAATGAGGCCAATGTCATCACCGCGCTCACCGCCGACGAGGCCTTTGCCGGCGCCCTCGTCTTCGACGAGTTCCGGCAGGAGATCGTCGTCAACCGGCGCCTGCCCTGGGACGAGCACGACCACGGCCGCCCCCGCGCCTGGTCGGATGCCGACGACGTCCGCTGCGCCGAATGGCTGCAGCGCCGAGAGATCAACGTCGCCCCGGTCGTCGTCGGCCGCAGCGTCGCTGCGGTTGCCCGCGACATTCGCGTCCATCCGGTTCGCGACTATCTGCGCGCCTTGCGCTGGGACGGCATGCCCCGCCTTGAGCGCTGGACCCTCGACTATCTCGGCGCCGACGACACCGCGCTCGCCCGCGCCTTCGGATCGCTGTGGATGATCTCCGCCGTCGCCCGCGTCATGCGTCCCGGCGCCAAGGTCGACCACATGCTGATCCTCGAAGGCCCGCAAGGCGCCCGCAAATCCTCCGCCCTCAAGGCCCTCGCCGGCGCCGACTGGTTCACCGATGAGCTCGCCGAGATCGGCTCCAAGGACGCCGCCCAGCAGATGCGCGGCATCTGGATCATCGAGATCGCCGAACTCGACGCCATCGGCCGTGCCGAGGTCTCGCGCATCAAGGCCTTCCTCACCCGCACCGTCGACCGCTACCGGCCGCCCTACGAGCGCTACGTCGTCGAAGTGCCGCGCCAGTGCGTCTTCGCCGGCAGCGTCAACCCCGACACCTACCTGCGCGACGAGACCGGCAACCGCCGCTTCTGGCCCGTGCGCTGCGGCCGCATCGACCTCGCCGCCCTGGCGCGCGACCGCGACCAGCTCTGGGCCGAGGCCGTCGCCCGCTTCGATGCCGGCGCCATCTGGTGGCTCGACGACCCCGGCCTCATTGCCGCGGCCAGCGCAGAGCAGGAAGCGCGCTACCAGTCCGATGCCTGGGACGACCTCATCGAGGCCTGGCTCACGACCGAGACCCACCGCGTGAATCGCGGCTACAACGGGTTCGACGACTGGCGCGATGAGACCGTCGAGCGAGCCTCGCCGCTCACCGACGTCGCGATTGGCGAGATCCTGCGCGACGCCATTGGGATCGAGCCGGGGCGGTGGACCAAGTTCGACCAGATGCGTGTTGCGGCGTACCTGAAGGCGAACGGGTGGACCAGGTATCAGCGGCGGCTGGGCGACGTGAGAGAATGGCGGTATCGCAAAAGTTGATTGCCAGTGACGTGCTCCCCGTTTTCCTGCCGGTCATAAGTTTGGTCCGGCGGTGATTTGGCCCTGATCGGGCCGGCTGGCGAAGACCGACGGTGCGAGGCCGCCGAGGCTCGAATGGGGGCGGAGGGTGTTGTCGTCGATCCACTAGTTTTCGATGATCCGTCTCGCCTCGGGCCGAGCGAGGAGAAGACATGCTCGTTCATGCATTCGTTTCGGAGCCGACCGTTCAAGCTCTCGGCGAAGGCATTCTTGCCCAGCGCGATGTAGTGCCACTCGATCCGGATCGCCTCGCGGAAGCGCAGGACGGTATGGCTGATGAATTCGGTGGCGTTGTCGCTGACGATCATGACAGGCTTCCCACGACGGGCCACCAGCGCCTCCAACTCTCGCATGACCCGCATGTTCGCGCGATCAAACAATTCCGACGGCTAAGATCTCACGTGAGCCGTCCGGCCATCTCGCGGATGATGGTGTGCAGGACGCCGCGGAGACAGCGCTGTTCGCCTTGAGGCGTCACGATACCGTCGTTGCCTGCTTCTATTTCGGCGAGCATCTCCTCTGCGATTCCTACGATGCGGCCATGTTGCCTGCTGATGAGACGCTCGGCAGTGGCCGCCTGCAATCCAAGTGTACGTGCAGCGTCGATAAGAATAGGGCGGTTGAGCGCTGAAAAGCGACCGGCTCCCATGACTGGCCATGCAAGCGTCGACCCATCGGGCCACCCCTGTTTTTGATAGAGGCGCGAGTCATAGATCGCTGTGCTCAGCAGATCATAGAAGGGTGCCGGTTGAATACCTGCGGACGTTACGAGGAAGCTCAGGTTCTTGAGGTGTGCGTCTCCGTTGCCGAGCAGCACATTAAAGACAAGCCAGTTGAAGAGGCGGGTGCGCGCAAGCGCCGGGCTGCGGCAGAGTTCGGCCAGTGCCGCGAGCGTTTCGACGCTGCCGCGCGCGTATTTGAATGAGCGGTCGAGATTGAGAAGCTGGCAGGCATCGATGGCGTGCAGCCGCCGCCATTCGGCTGCGGTCTGTTGCCTGTCAAAGCGTCGGATCAGGTAGACGGGCTCGGGGACGTAGCGGCGTTCTACATCGGGAACCTCGAGGCCGAGCGCGCGCGCGAGCCTCATCGAGAACCACTCGTTGATGACGGAGTGGGGATAGTCTTCGTCTGGATGATCCGGCTTTAGGATGTGGGTCGATGGCTGTGCACCAATTGGCTCGAAGAGTGCGCCGTTCTCGATCACGACGGCGAGCTTGTGCTGTGCACCGGCCAACGACATGCGCTTTACGGCATGGCGTCCGAGGGGGGCATTCGGAAGCGCCTTGATGCGGGCGGAGAGGTCGGCGTCGGGCAGCGGCCTCAAGCCGCCGGCGGGTACTTGCGCCTCGGGAGGCAGGAGGGTCAGGGCGCCGGCAGACTCGGCGCCGTAGTAGGCGAGCAAGCCGAAGGCATCGGCAGCGTCGATTTTGGCGTCGGTGGCGAGGAGTGTGCGCTGCGCTTCCTCGGGGAGGAGATTGTCGAAGAACCACTGCACGGGTCGGTTGCTGCCGCCATCGATATGGGGCTCAGCGCGTAGGGCCAGGTGTGGGCTCAGCGGGTAGCGCTGCGCATTCTCGAGCCAGCTTTCGACGTAGGTGAACGACCAGAGGCCCGCGACCTCGCCCAATTCGCCGACCGGTTGACCGTTGATGGAGGCGACGAGCGTCCGGGCGGCCATCAACTCTGCTCCGTGCCCTTCGGCAGGTATGACCGGGCTTCCTCGGGCAGGTCCAAGACGACGTGGATCCCGAGGCCCTGCAGGACCTGGAACAGCTTGTTCCATTGGGCCTTGTCGGCACCGTGCTCGATCTTGCTCAGGAAGTTCTCGCTCACGCCGACAGCGCCCGCGGTATCGTCCTGGCGCATTTTCTGGGCCTTACGGACGGCCCGGACCAGTGGGCCGATGTCGGTCGCCTTGGAGAGTTTGATGCGCATGAATCCTCACGATCATGAGGATTTTAACAGAAGCGTCGGCCTCCAGCAATATAATCCTGACGATCGTGAGGATTATGGTCCTCGACGCTCAGCAAATGCCGAAATCCTCGCATTTGTAAGGATTTCTCGACAAGGCTACCGCGACAGGGACTGACACCGACTGGCCGGGCCCGGCACGGAGCTCGGATCCGCACCGCCCGGGCGCGGGCTTCCGGCAAGAAATTGTTCGTCGTCTGGCTTGTCATGGCTCCATCCTATTCGGGAGTTGGAGCCTCCGGCAAACCCGGGCGGTTCACTCCGTCGAGAACCGCTATTCTTGCGCGGCACGCCAACCACTACGAAAGACAAGACCAGTCCGCCACCGCATCAACGCCGCCTCGCCGACATCGCATCGAACACTGACCAATTCGCGCAACATGTTGAATTCACGATCGTCGAGAAGAGCGACTTGCCAGCAGTCTTCGGAGAATTCTCCCAAGACGTTGTTCTTTTGAGTAATGCGCCAACGGGCAACGATGGCCTCCAGGGCTCGGCCTTTGAACTGGGCATGACCGTAATCGTCGACCTCGATTTCCCGTTTCACGACGGTCCAGCCATCCTCGGCCCTGGAAGCCTGGGATTGGGTTATCGGGGTCAAGCCATCAAAGGAAACCGGTGCCGAACCAGCCGCCTGCTTCTCGAGCAAGAGGCGAACCTTTTCCAAAAGGCCGCGGGCCGTAGCGCCATTCTGGGCACGCAACCGGGCTTCCACGGCATCCCGTTCGGCTGCCGCCTGTGCTTGGCGGCGCTCCGCAAGCTGGGCAGCGTCGCGGGACGCGCGGGCACGGTCCTCCTCGGCCGCAATGGCCTCAGCATCCCGTGCGCGGATAGCGGAGGCTTCCGCGTCGATTGCCGAGGCTTCCACAAGGACCGGTGCCGCTGCATAGGGGAGTGCATCACGCCGCATCGCCGTCATGAGTTTGCGAACGGTTTCCGCCGTTCCCGTCACGGCTCCGCAACTGCGCTTCTGAACGCCCACGAACATCGCTTCAGCGCCGAGCGACAAGCGACGCGCTGATCCTCCCGGCGGCAACCCCGGCCAAATGGCTCGCGACTCGCGGCCCAAGAGTTCGATGGCCGCCCGGTTCTTGGCAGGATCCTGCAACTCTTCAACGCAAAGGATGGGGGTCTTGTCGGAAACGACCAATACCGACCAGCCGGTCGCCCGACCGGCCTCGATCGCGGCTTCGATCTCCATACCGCGCGTCGCAGCCGCGCGGACGGTTTCATCATACTCGTTGCCAGCCATATTCCGATGCAGCTTCAAGTCGCCCTTGTCGAGCGCCCGGCCGTAGAAGGCGAGGCTCTCGGGTGTATCGGCGCGCAGATCGGCACGCCGGAAGCCGACGAAGTCGGATGTCACCCGTCCGGTTCCGCACGCCGTCGGTGCCACCTCGACGTTCAATCCTGGTCGTGCGAGCAATCGGGCGAGCGCAAGCCTGTCCGCCGCTTCGACCTTAGCTGCGACGATGCAGGCGGTGGCGATGTTATCCTTGAAGCGAAAATCACCGTCGAGGGTTCGGGTGAGATTCGGCGCACGGCCGCTGGCGTCGAAGAGGATCAAGACTGCAGCCGGATCTCCTTCCACCACCTCCCGTGCCGTCGGTCCGAGGCCTAGTCTCTCCGAAAGGCTTGCAGGCGGTCGTGGCGGCTCAGGCGGACGCTGACGTTCGGCATAGGCCTTCGCGGCGAGATCATAATCGCTCTTCAACGGCTCCGTCTGAACCTGCGCCGCCAAGGCTTGATTGGCGGCGCGCAAGTCAGACGCAGATTTAAGTTTCAAGGCGTGGGCCAGCGATTCTTGGATCGGCAGAAGCCGTGCAGCAGCCTGCGTGGCGAAATTATTCGCCATGTATCGATCAATGAAGAAGAGGCCAAGTTGGGCTTCGGCTTCGGCTTGGCTGAGAATTCGCGCCTCCTCCCGCTGGCGCAATTCGCGCCGGTCCGAAACGTAGGCTTCGAAGCCTTGAAGTGACCGGACTGCCTCGTCGAGCTTGCGGCGCGCCTCGGTCAGCCGAAGCAGGTCACCGGCCTCGAGGGCGGATTGAAGCTGCAGGGCGACGCGGCTGAGGTCGGCGATGCCAGGGACGACTCCCCGATCCGCCAGATAGGCCTTCAGATCGGCGAGCAGGTCACGCGCCGCGACCATGCGCGGGTCGTCCGCGCGCAAGACGACAGCCGGCGCGGGGGGCGGGGAGCCTTGGCCCGTGGTGGCCGAGGCTCCGCCATTCGACGTCGCGGCGCTGCTGCCAACGCCCGTCCCCGCGGCCATGGCATCCGGGACCGGAGCGAAAGCCTGGGTGCTGTTCAGGGCCGCGATGCCTGAGGTGCCTGGTCTCGTGCCTGCGGCGACTGCCAAATTTGGCGGTGTCGCGATCCGACACTCCGCATTCCACGAGTCGGTCTGCCGCTTCGTGCGCGTATCGAAAACGCCTTCGGAATAGATGAGCCGCCCGCGGGCATCGACCTTGGTGGTGCCGACCATGCTGAGCGTGGGGCGATTGCGCCGCACTCCGGTCCATTCGATCGCCCGTCGACGGGCATCGGCGGTGACGGACCTTGCCTCGTATTGATCGGCCCGGTGATACTCCGTGCCAGACGCCATGCGATGGACGATCGACAGACGGCCTCCGGAAATCTGGATGGTCGTGAGTGCGATAGGGTCCGGGTCGGACGATATCGTCGTCGGACTGCAATCGAGCGCAAGGTCTCCGGTTCCGGGGGACGCCGTGAAAGTCTGGTGCACGACGGTGGGCGCCACTGGAGGCATCGCGGCTGCGAGCCCGTCCGACGACGCCGTGCAGAGCGATGTCGATCCATCCGTGACCCGGCCGAGGTTCAGGTCGGTTACCGTTTCCGTGTAGAGAACGCGACCACCGGCATCCAACGAGGTTCGGCCATCCATGCGGATGTTGGGCCGTGTGCGGAGAACGCCTGACCAGATCAAGGCTTTCTGCCGCGCGTCGGCGCTGCCCGGCGACGCGATATATTGATCCCCACGGTGGTACTCCGCACCGGAAGCGGCCCGGTGAACGATGGAAAGACGGCCGGCCGTCACGGCGATCGTGGTCGAGACGATCGGGTCGGAGTCCGATGAAGGCTCCGAGGGCCGACATCTGAGCGTGAAATCGATAGTCGATGCGACCGGAATGCTCGCGTGAAGATCGGACGCGACCGACGGGTCCGGTGTCAGAACATTGCCACGGGCTCTCGCGCAGCGGCTGCGCGGGGCGACGAGCATGGGGTCATCGGGTGAAACACCGTTGCTGATGATGCGCCGCAACGACATGCCTTGCCTGGCCATCTCCGCGTCGATGCAGGCAAGCTCCCGTTCGTCGAATTGCCTCCAGGCCACGACGTTTCGCGCGCCCTGCTGTTGCGCCATGGCACCAAACATCAACGCGAACGGATCCACCTGTTGGGCGAAAGTCGGCGCTGCGAGCAAGATGAAAACAAGGGAGATAGGAGCACGCAGCATACAATTTCCACGCATTCTTGCTGACCACACGGCCGTCTTAAGGGAGGAGGGGACCTCCTGTCAGACGACCTTCAGCAAGCTAGACCTGTGCCTGCGGGCTGGCAATGCTCGCGGGTAGCAATAACGGAGTGCGCATCCGGCGAGTACCACGGTCCCCGTCGTTGACGGTGGGGAGCGTCAGGCAACGACGTGTTGGTCCGGCTTCGGCTTCCAGTTCCAGGGCGGCAGGGCATTGATCGCCCCCGCGGAAAATCCGGAGACCCCAATCCTAATCATCTGCACCAAATTGCATCGGCACATCGAGCGCAACCATCAAGACTTGAAGCAGGGAGTCGATCACTAAGAGAGTCGAGGGTGGCTCCTGTCACCAACCCCCCGTTTGTCACCAACCTCCAAACGAGGTTGGTGACAAAATTTCCTCATTAAATTCAACGCTGTCACCAACGTCACCATTGTCACCAACCTCTTTCAAACATGCATGAAGGAGGCGGTGTCCGGCTTTGGGGTTTCACACCCCTATAGGAATATGTTTGGTGAGGTTGGTGACAGCCGAGGTTGGTGACTATCGGACCAACCATTTGACGTAGAACGGAATTTCCTGTCACTAACCTCCCACGGGGTTGGTGACAGGAGAGGCGCGGGTCTGTGTCTTTTCGATCCGGCCGGCCTTGCCGCTTCTGATTTTGGCTTCCGGACATCGGGGCGCTGAAGCTATTCTCGCGACGACCAAAGCCGAAGGCCCACGCAGTCCCGTGAGCCTTCCCCATGCAGAAATCCCTGATCTCGGCGACCGACCCGACGGCTCAATCCCGCCGGCTGTCGAACGACCATCACGCCTTCCTCGCCCTCGACCTTGGCAGCGCGACCGGCTGGGCCTTGCGCTCGCCGGACGGGCACATATCCAGTGGGACGGTCTCGTTCCGCCCAAGTCGCTACGACGGCGGCGGCATGCGCTACCTGCGCTTCCGGTCTTGGCTCGACCAGATCGAAGCCCAAGCGCGTGGGATCTCGGCGGTCTATTTTGAAGAGGTCCGCCGCCATGTCGGTACCGACGCCGCTCACATCTACGGCGGCTTCCTCGCAACCCTGACCGCCTGGTGTGAGACGCATTCGATCGCCTACCAGGGTGTTCCGGTCGGGACGATCAAGCGGCATATCACCGGCAAGGGCAATGCCAACAAGGCCGCCGTCACCGCGGCGGTGCGCGCCCATGGCTTCGTCCCGGCCGACGACAACGAAGCAGACGCCATCGCCATTCTGATCTGGGCGACCGAGACCGATGGAGGTGTGCGATGAGCCGCCCCCTCCCAGGCGCTCCGCGTGAGCCGAGCTGTGTGCTCGGGCGGATGATCCCGACCTCGATTGCCCCGGACGCCGTGAAGGCGGCGGGCTGGCGGGATCACGGCCTTCTTGTCGTCGCTCTCAACGACCCCCGTCTTGGCTGGGCCGACCGTGAACTGATCCGCACCATCGGCGAAAAGCTCTACGGCACTCGGGAGGGAAGGCGATGAGCACGGGACGCAAGCGGAAGGCCCGTGCCACCATTGACCGGCCCGCCAAGCCGTCGGCGCGTCTCGTGACCCACCAAGTTGTCGAGGCCGATCCCGATGGCGTTCGCGTCGTCCACCACCGCGTTGTCGACACGCTGGGCCGGATGTTCGCTGCCGGCACGATCGACGGCGACATGCTGAGCGCCGCCCGCGACTTTGAAGCGGCCTTCACGCTCGCGAGTTTCGATCGCATGCCGTCGGCGTCGCTTGTGCTGGTTCACGCGCCCGGCACCCACATGGGCACGATGAGCGATCGGCAGATTGGCGCCCGCGAGAGCGTGTTCCGGGCGCTTGACACGCTGGGCGGCATGGGCTCGCCGGCCGGCTCCTGCGTCTGGCACGTGGTCGGCCTGCAGTCGTCGCTTCGGGAATGGTCGATGCGCCAGGGCTGGGGTGGCCGGGCCGTTCGCCATGAAGCGGCCCAGGGCATCCTGGTCGCCGCGCTTGGGGTGTTGGCGAGCCGGTCGCGTGGCAACAGCCGAATGAGCGCTGCGATGGAGAGGAATAGATAGCTAATACAATGTCTTGACGGAAAACGACAAGGGCACTTCAGCTTCCGTCTTGCAGCCTGTCCGACGTAACTCTAGGATTCTCCCATGGTCCGGAAGTGGGTCTCGACCCCTCCGGAACATCCTCTTCAAACCCATGAGCATCCGATGTCCGGCACAATCGTCGTCACATATGACGGGCGTGGCATCGCCAGTATGCTGTCGGCAGCGATGCTGCTCGCCGCACCAGGCCGGCTGGAACGCGCCCTGCACGAAGGCGTGCGCGCCGCCGGCGACAAGACCAGGACCGTGGTTCGCAAGAGCCTGCACCAGCAGATGGGGACGAAGCGCTACGGGACGGTCGTCGCCGCGACCCGTTCGTTCATCCCCGGCCCAATGACCTACGTGATCGAGGGCAGCGGCAAGGGCCTGCCGATCGTCGAGTTCCCGGTCCGCGGCAGTCGGACGAAAGGTCGGACCTGGCGCCAGCAGCCTCGCGACGGTGCTGGCCGGTTCGGGCCGTTGCCGCCGTCCGACATCGGCTTCGTCACCGCCAGGTCTTGGCGGGTGGCGCACAATTTCAAGCGCTCGTTCGTGGCAGCCGACGGCACGTACAAAGCCCGCCTGCCAAGCTCACCGCGGACGCGAAAGCTGTTCGGGCCGTCGGTCGCCAAGGAGATCGTGAAGGGCGCGACCTGCACCGCGTTCGAAGCGACGGCTCTGCGGGAGATGGAAGCGAATCTGGCCAAGCGACTTGCACGGATTGTTCCATAAAAGCACGTCAGAACAGTCGCTTATGGATAATCGACAACGCCCGTTCCGTTTCTGTATTGCGTGGTTTCCTGCGTAACTCTAGATTCTCGCCATGGTCGGAAAGTGGGTCTGAAGACGCCACGACGGCCCGAGAATCCCCAGCCTCAACACCTTCGAACTCGCTCTTCGGGGCGGGTTCCATTTTGTCCGCGCCATCGAGGTGATCCCCGAGTCCATCGCCCCGCGGGTATCCCGCGCTGACGCCACGATAGTCATGGTCCCGTAGCTGCAGAGCGCGGGTGCAGCTTCTGGGAGGCCTTGGGTCCTTACGGCACCCCCTTGCCCGCGGGTGCGCGCGCAGCCCGAGAATCCGCTAGCGGCTCTTGTGGGTTTGGGTTGGAAACGGTTGGAAACTAATCCTTCTCGGGGCCGTCTAGTGGCTGACCTTCGATCCGCGCCGCCAAAAATAAGGCGAATTCAACACGCCGCAGCGGTCCAACGTCTTCGCCCGCCAGGGCGGCAAGCCTCCCAATTTCCGAAGGGTGTCCGTCAAGCCAAGCATGGATCGCGCGTGAGTAAGATAAATATGCCGCAGGGCTATTGTGACTCTGCCCAGAGGCCGAATATCCAAATCGAGTCGCAATGATCTTGTCCCAAATTGGGCAGAGGTCTGGGTTTGCGAAATGCAGTAACTTGCTTGTTCCCACGACAGAGCGGTTCACAGAAAGGAGTGTACCGCGTTCGCCAGCGTGAGTCAGAATTCGAAAGATTTCCTCTTTTGAACGCGCGCAAATTCGTAAACTTGTCACAAGCTGCCCGAGTTCTCTTGCAGATTGCTCCCAATCCTGTCTCAGCTTCAGAACGGTCGGCATCCATCCATATGACGCGTACATCATCGCGAGAATGGCGTGTGGGTCCAGCCAGTCAGTTCTTGAGCCTAGCATAACAAGAGATTTGTACCCTAGCCGGTAGCCCCTGGGGTCAAGCTCATCCGTGGGGAGCGGATGCTTTAGCACAGCGGATACGGCATCAGAAATGATGTTCATTGAATCGTCAAATCGCTGCAGGTGGTTGTGTGAGCTCATCGGTGGTGGTGTCTCTGTTGCGGAGGTACTCGCATGCTGCAGGTGAACTACCGGCATGTCGATGGCCTCTTTCCGTATGCCCGCAACGCCCGCACCCATTCCGACGAGCAGGTTGCCCAGATCGCCGCCTCCATCCGTGAGTTCGGCTGGACCAACCCGATCCTGATCGACGACGATGGGGGTATCATCGCCGGCCACGGCCGGCTTCTGGCGGCGCGCAAGCTCGGCATGGTCGAGGTGCCGACCATCACGCTCGCCGGACTGTCCGAGACGCAGAAGCGCGCGCTGGTCATCGCCGACAACAAGCTGGCACTCAATGCCGGCTGGGATGACGAACTGCTTGCGGTCGAACTCCAGGCGCTCATCGACGAGGGTTATGAGGCCGCCATCACGGGCTTCTCCGACGCCGAGATTGAGCGGCTGATTGCGTCGGCCGCCGCGACAGCCTCCGGCCTCGTCGATGAGGACGAGATTCCCGAAGCGCCGCCGCATCCGACCACCGTGCCGGGCGACCTCTGGGTTCTTGGACGCCATCGCCTGATCTGCGGCGACGCCACCCAGGCCGACGCCGTCGCTCGCCTTCTCGGTGCAGTCAGGCCGCATCTGATGGTCACGGACCCGCCCTATGGCGTCGACTACGATCCGGAATGGCGGGAACGTGCCGGGGTCAACACGTCGACCGCCGCCAAGGGCAAGGTGCTCAACGACGATCGGGCGGATTGGCGGGAAGCCTGGGCGCTCTTCCCCGGAGACGTGGCCTATGTCTGGCACGCTGGCCTGTTTGCCGGAACTGCCGGCGAGAGCCTGATCGCGTCCGGGTTCAAGTTGCGATCACAGATCATCTGGGACAAGGGGCAACTCGTCCTCAGCCGAGGCGACTATCACTGGCAGCACGAACCCTGCTGGTACGCCGTGCGCGGCAAGGGACACTGGTCCGGAGATCGCAAGCAGACGACCGTCTGGGCGATTGCGAAGCCGCAAAAGTCCGAGACCGGCCATGGCACGCAGAAGCCGGTGGAATGCATGCGTCGCCCCATAGAGAACAATTCGTCGCCGGGGCAAGCCGTCTATGAGCCGTTCTCGGGCTCGGGCACGACCATCATCGCCGGCGAGCAATCCGGGCGTTCGGTCTATGCGGTCGAACTCAATCCCGCTTACGTTGATATTGCGGTCGAGCGCTGGCAGGCGTTCACGGGCTCGACCGCCACCCTCGAAGGAACTGATCGATCCTTCGCGAAGGTCAAGGCGGACCGATCGGCCGGCACCATCGACGCGCGGAAGGACGCTGCATGAGGCAGTCGCGCAGCCTGTCGCTGGTGGAAGCCGGCGCCAATGTGTTGGTCGGTTTTGGAATCGCGGTTCTCACCCAGATGGTGGTCTTCCCTATGTTCGGGCTGAAGGCAGCCCTCTCGGATCACCTCACGATCGGCCTCGTCTTCACGGTCGTGTCGCTGGCGAGGGGCTATCTGCTGCGACGGCTGTTCGACCGGCTTGCAGAATGACGATGCCCGCCACGGGGACGTGAGCCGAAGGCGGGCTCCTGGTCGGTCACCGTCAGTCGGCTATGCGATAGACCCGACCCCTCTGATCCTCTTTGGCCGAGGCAACCTCAAGCCCAAGCTTCTTCTTGAGCGGCCCGGCGAGTACACCTCGGACGGTGTGGCTCTGCCAGCCTGTCGCCTCGGCGATCTCGGCGATGGTCGCGCCGGCGGGCGCCTTCAGCATGGCGATGAGCTTCGCCTGCTTGGTCCCGTCGCGGGTCTTGCGGACCGGTGCGCCGTTGGCACCTGTGGGCGCGACCGGGGCTTCGGGCGCGGACGTCTTGACCGGAACGGCGACATCGCCCCCGCCGCCTGCCTGTAGCGCAGCGTCCGGCGACGTGACAGGCTCGATGCCGAGGACCGCGAGGCCGTCATTCGTTAGGATCAGCCTCGTCTCGCGACCGTCGTCCATGCGCCGCCAAACCGGTTCGTCCTCGACCGCTTCGACTTCCACCACCAGTCCGCTGGTCAGGAGCACGTGCAGCACCTTCGGGATGGCCCCTCCCTTCAGATGATTGGGCATCGGCAGGAGGTTAAGCGAACTCCGTTGCGACGCGGAGCTGAGAACCAGAAGCTGGGTGTCGGTGAGTTTGGCCATGTCGGTCTCCCGTCGTCTGGGCGCCACGACCATCGCGGCGCCGCTACGGGTGCGAGCCCCGCAAGGGGGCGGGGCCGTCAGGATGTTGGAGCCCTTGCTCAGTCGGCATATTCGCCTTCGTGGAAGGCATTGTCGGTGATGCGCTTCAGGAGGGCGGCGTAGTCTTCGAGCGATCCGACATGGCCCCAGGTGACGTCGTCGGGCGAGACCTGGAAGTGATCTTCGCTGAGCGCGACGATCCGCTGAAGCATCGCGTCGATCTGTTGCTTCTTGGCCAGGAAGGCGGCCAGGGCCCTGGTGTTGTCCTTGCGCTTCAGCATCGTCATGTCCTCCGGTCGTGACGGAGTAATGCGTTCTATTTGACCGAAGCCAAGGCAAATGATCGAAGTCGTCGATCACATCACCCCATGATCTGAGGCCGATCGCGAGGACATCGATGGGTCTCTCGATCGGTGACTTCGCCAAGCGTGTCGGCGTCAGCCACGAAGCGATCCGGAAGGGCATCAAGTCCGGCCGCGTGGTGCTGTCGTCCGACGGCACGATCGACGAGATGACCCAGGTCGAGCGCTGGCACGCGACGCGCGACCCAAGCAAAGTCCGCGGTGGCCGGCCGATGACGGCGTCAACGCCGGAGGCCTCGGCGTCCGCTGTAGCCAAGTTCGACCAGTTGAAGACCGCCGAGAAGGCGTTGCAGGTCCAGCTGCTGCAGGAAGAGCTGCGGCAGGTGAAGGCCGAGACGGTCAACCGCGACGAAGTTCGGCGCAGCCTGACCGCCTTCGCCCGCCTTATCCGCGACAAGTGGGTCAACTTCCCCAACCGCTACGGCCAGCAGATCGCCGCGGAGGTCGGCTGCGAACCTAAGAGCTTGATGGCGAGCCTGGATCGGTTCGTCCGCCTGCAACTCGACGAGATCGCCAACGCCAAGCCGACACTGCCAGACTGATTTCGTTATGATCGATGGGAGTTCGAGCCTTTCCAAAAATGGCATGGCCGCTGACGCCTGGGAGCGTGCAGCGGCCAAGGTTCGTTGGAGGAAGCCTTAGATCAGCCACCGGCGGCCGAGAAACCGCCGTACCCTCTCGGATTTCGATCTAATTTGATCTTATCAATCCAGTGTTGAAAAAAAAGAATAAATTCAGCTATTGAGGATGATGCGCTCGATATCGGCTATATAGCCTAATTTGAGGATTATTACTCTCTAACCACCCGTCCTCACGCGCCGCATCCTTACGAGAGCCTCAGACAAGCCAGGAGGCACCCCTTTGATCCGGCGGTCGTTTTTCAAGATGATGGTCGGGATGAGCGCAGCCGAGGCGAACTGCGCGTTCATCCGGGACGCGGATCAGCACAGCCTATGCTTTGGACGGTGTAGTTTCATCCGCGACGCCGATCTTCGGTACACTTTCAACGGCCGCTGGGCCCTTCATCCGGGGGAACGATATGCGGCAGATGTGCCTGGCGCGACGCCGTTGACCCTAGGAGGGCAGCCGACCGCTCAGAGCCAGACCCGAAAGGTCATTGCACCCGGCAAGGTAGTGTAATTCGCCGATACCGAGACCATCTGAGTGGTGATTTGGAATGTGGACGGTGGAGCAGCGGGCGATCCATCGGCGGGAGGGAAGAGAGGGTTCCGCCAAACCGGACAAATTTTCAATGTTTACCGAAGGCTGGAAGATCAGAGAATCTGTCGAAAAACACTGCAGATTGTTCGGAGTGAGGCGTTTCAGTGAGTAGTAACCCTCCTTTTCGGATTATATTTTTTATACATTTATAATTCAACGATAAATTTGCGGTAGAATCATGGCTGATTACGATTTAAAGGATATGCTGGGGCTGGTAGAGCAGGTCAAACGCTTCATCCTTACATTCAATCGACTGCGCGCTACTCATGGACTGGAGTTTGACGACATTCTGATTGTGTTGGCGGTCGTCGAAATCAATTATAGATATAAGGTTCTTTACCCTGCACCCGCGCAAGCCGTCGCAGCGTTCATTCAGATGCCCTATCAGACCACGCGTCGCCGGCTTGCTGTGCTGACCAAAGCAGGACACCTCCATCGGAGCGAAAGCGGCGGCTACATCGTCGCCGACATCAACTTGCCGAAAGAACTACTCCGTACCTTCCGCCAGGAACCCGACATTCAGACGTAAGCCTCTGCTATCGACTTCGATAATAGATAATCTCTGGTCGTAGTCGAGGCATCCTCAGGGGTCTTGGGGCGCTCCGCGATGGTGTGCTTGTTGCGTGCCATATTCTCGAAGAGCAGGCCACCTGCTTTCGACGGATCGAAGGCAGTCGAACCAACAGGGAACACATGGAGCGCGCCTCTCGATCAGGGTCGGCTTGAGGCCAACGAAGGCAAACGACGTTCATTTGGAAGCGCGCCGCCTCACCAGTTTGAGGCGACGAACAGCGCAAAGATCGGAAGCCACACGGCGATCGAGAGGAGAAAGACAAGGAGCGTCAGGAACCGATCTGTCGGAGTGCGCGGCGACTTGTCGATGATGGCTTCGACTTCGTCGAGATCGGGAGGTGCGTCGTCGATCAGGTGCCGGCGCACGAACCTTTTCCAGGCCCGCCTTGTGGCAGACAGTGCCCGTTTACGGTTTCGCATGGTCTTGGGCGACTTGGGCATGGCATGCCTGACTCGACTCGCATGGTTTCATCTGAACCATGAATGTAATGAGCGTCGGCAAGTACATCGATTGACCTACAGTTGTTATGGGATTCTAAGTATTAATATATAATAAGGATATTTGATGCGATTTAAATAAAATTTACATAAAAATTATCCATGACACTGATAACACTCTATATTTAATTGAGTATCCAATTGAACGGTGTTGATTTTCACAATTCAACGTTCTGATTGCGACCCCCAAAACGGGTAATAAAAGGAACGCCGATGGATGCGTCGGACCGGCAGCACGGCACGTGCCGGAGCGCCATGGCCTCTCTATCTCTATGCTGACCGACCACGACTGGGCGCTGACGGTCCTCTGCGAGGAGAGCCGCCCGGACGCCGCGGTGACGGTCTCGGAATGGGCTGACGAGCACCGTGTGCTGAGCTCCAAGGCGTCGGCCGAGCCGGGGCTCTGGCGTACGGACCGCACGCCGTATCTCCGCGAGATCATGGACGCGCTGTCGAGCTACTCGACGGTCGAGACGGTCGTGGTGATGAAGGGCGCGCAGGTCGGCATGTCGGAGGCCGGGCTCAACTTCATCGGCTACGCCATCCATCATGCTCCCGGTCCGGCGCTCTATGTGATGCCGACGGTCGAGACGGTGAAGCGGATCTCCAAGACCCGGCTCGACCCGATGATCGAGGCGAGCCCGGTCCTGCAGGAGCGCATTCCGCCGGCCCGGTCGCGCGACGCCTCGAACACGATGTTCTCGAAGGAGTATCTCGGCGGCGTCCTGATCCTGACCGGGGCCAACTCCGCGGCGGCGCTCCGATCCTCGCCGATCCGCTACCTGGTGCTCGACGAGGTCGACGCCTATCCGGCCAATGTCGACGACGAGGGCGATCCGGTCACGCTGGCGATCAAGCGCTCGGACACGTTCCTGCGGCGCAAGATCTTCATGCTGTCGACGCCGAGCGTGAAGGGGTTTTCGCGGATCGGCAAGGCGTTCCGGGAGGGCGACCAGCGCTGGTTCCACGTCGCGTGCGACGACTGTGGGGAGCGTCAGCCGATCGTCTGGTCAGGCATCCGCTGGCCGGAGAGTTCGCCGGAGGCGGCGGTGTTCGCTTGTCGGGCGTGCGGTCACGAGCATCCCGAACACCGGAAGTCCGATCTCATTGCCGGCGGCGCCTGGATCCCGACTGCCGAGCCGAAGCGTGCGGGGTTGCGTTCCTATCACCTGTCGAGCCTGTACTCGCCGTGGAAGTCCTGGGGCGACTGCGCAACGGAATTCCGCGCCGCCTTCGGCGACGACAACCGCGCCGACCCGGCGCTGCTGCAGCCCTTCGTCAACACGGTGCTCGGCGAGGAGTGGGAGGACGCCTCCGGCGAGCGGGTCGATGCCGCGGGCCTAATGGAGGTCCGGGAGGACTATCTTCAGGTCGAGGGTGAGCGGTTGCCAGTTCTTCCGGCCAAGGTCGCCTGCCTGACCGCCGGCGTCGACGTCCAGCCGGACCGGATCGAGCTCGAGGTGGTCGGCTGGGGCCGCGACGAGGAGTCCTGGTCGATCGACTTCAGGGTCATTCCCGGCGATCCGTCGGCACCGGCGCTGTGGGACGAGCTCGACAGCGTCCTCCTGCAGCGCTGGCCGCATCTCGGCGCGCCGGACGGCATGGCGCTCTCGGCCGTCTGCGTCGACACCGGCGGCCACAACACGATTGCGGCTTACGAGTTCGTCAAGCCACGCCAGAAGCGCCGGGTCTGGGGCATCAAGGGGGCGAGCGACTATCGAGCCCCGATCTGGCCGAAGCGACCGGGCCGCACCAACAAGGGCAAGATCGACCTCTATTCGGTCGGGGTGCATGCGGCAAAGGACGTGATCTACAAGCGCCTGGCGCGGACCGGGCCGGAGTTTGCCGGGGCCGGCGCCTGCCACTTCCCGGCCGATCGCGATGCCGGCTACTTCGAGCAGCTGACCGCGGAGGTGAAGCGGACCAAGTTCATCCGCGGGTTTTCGGTGCCGTTCTTCTGGAAGCCGGACCATGCCCGCAACGAGGCGCTCGACTGCCGGGTCTACGCCTACGCGGCGCTCCACGGGCTTTTCGCCCTCGGCTTCAAGCTCAACGCCACCGCCGAGCAGATCGCCGCCGCCGTGGAGGCCGCCCGGGCGGCGGGTCAGTCCCGACCGGCACATGTCGAGCGTGCTCTTGTCCCCGTTCCGGTCCGTCCGGACCTGCCCCAAGCCGCCCGCAACTCCAGTGCCCCGAAGCCGGTCCGGCCGAACCGCTGGATCCGACCCGGCCGAGCCCGATCGGGCGGATGGCTCAGCCGTTAGGAGACGCCGCATGACCACGCTCGACGAAGAGATCGCGGCGCTGCGCGAGGCGATCGCCAGCGGCGCGCTCAAGGTTCGCTCGCGGGTCAATGGCGTCGAGAAGGAGGTCGCCTATGCCTCCTACGACGACCTGCGCAAGCGGCTCGACTTCCTGCGCGGGCTGCAGGCCGGCGGCCTCCGCCGCAAGGCGATCCTGGCCGCCGTCCATCCCGGCCGGTCCTGATGCCGGCGACCTGGCTCGACCGCGCCATCGGCTTCGTCGCGCCGGCGGCCGGGCGACGCCGGCTTCGCGACCGCCACGCCTTCGAGGCGACGCTGCGCGCCTATGCCGGAGCCGATAGCGGCCGGCGCTCGGCCGGCTGGAGCCCGCGCGGCACGTCCGCCAATGCCGAACTGGCGCTCGCGCTGCCGAGCTTGCGTGATCGCATGCGCGATCTGGTGCGCAACAATCCGCATGCCGCCAAGGCGGTCTCGACCATCGTGGTCCACGCTGTCGGCTCCGGCATCATGCCGCGCGCCAAGTCCGGCAACAAACGCCTCGACCGCAAGGTCGACGCCCTGTTCGATGCCTGGACCAAGGTCTGCCATTCCAAGGGGCGGCTCGACTTCTACGGCCTCCAGACCCTGATCTGTCGCGAGTTCATCGAGGCCGGCGAGGTTTTGCTCCGCCGCCGGTCGCGGCGGCTCGCCGACGGGTTGCCAGTGCCGTTGCAGCTGCAGGTCATCGAGGCCGACCATCTCGACAGCGCCAAGGACGGTGACCTCGGCAACGGGGTCATCGCCGTCCAGGGCGTCGAGCAGGACGCCTTCGAGCGACCGACCGGCTATTGGCTGTTTCCCATCCACCCCGGGGCCATCCGGCCCGCCGGGATCCTGCCGAAGGGTGGGCGCTCGTCACGCGTGCCCGCCGACGATATCGCCCATGTGTTCGAGCTCCGCCGCGACCAGGATCGCGGAGAGCCCTGGGGCGTCGCCGCGATGGCGTCCCTCAAAGACCTCGGCACCTACGAGGAGGCCGAGGTCATGCGCAAGCAGATCGAGGCCTGCACGGTCGGGGTCGTGACCGGCGAGGATCCCGAGCCTCGTCTCGGCGGCACGGTCGGGGCAGACGAGGAACGCCAGTTCGGCATCTTCGACGGCTCGGGCTTCCGGGTCGAACGCTTCGAGCCCGGCATGTTCCTGAACCTGCACGGCGGGCAGGACATCAAGTTCCATTCGCCGGTCGCGACCGGGGCCTTCGAGGCCTACAAGCGCGTCTCGCTGCAGGCGATCGCGGCCGGCTTCCGGGTGCCCTATGAGCTGATCTCCGGCGACCTCGCCCATGTCTCCTACATCTCCGGCCGTCTCGGCATGCAGGAGTTCTATCGCCTGATGGAACAGGTGCAGTGGCAGATCCTGATCCCGATGTTCTGCGAGCGGGTCTGGGCCTGGTTCTGCGGGGCGGCCTACGACGCCGGCTTGATCCCGACCGCGACGGTCGCGGTCGAGTGGTCACCGCCGCGCATGCCGGCGGTCGACCCGTTCAAGCAGGCCATGGCCGACCTCCTCGACATGCGTGCCGGCACCCGTTCGCATGCCGAGATCGTGCACGAGCGCGGCCGGAACCCGGACGACGTGCTCGCCGAGATCGTGGCCTTCAACGCCGCGGTCGATGCGGCCGGCATCGTGCTCGACAGCGATCCGAGGAAGGTCGCGAAGTCCGGCGTCCTGCAGGTGAGCGAGGCGCAGAGCGCCGCGCCCGAACAAGCGGCGGCATCCGGCCAGCCCAAGACCTGAGGACCATCATGGATGACGAGTTGGAGCGTGCGATGCCGGTGGGCGTCGTCGGCGACACCATGCTGGGCCGCGAGCAGCGGCTGGCGCCCACGCAAGCCGTCTCGGACTGCATCGCTCTGGTGGAGAGCGTCCGTCTCAAGCCGGGCAGCTTCGATCGGACCCAACGCACCTTCGAGGCGGTGTTCACCACCGCCGCGCCGGTCCGCCGCTGGTTCGGCAACGAGATCCTGGAGATCACGCCGGACGCGATCGATCTCGCCCGGCTGGAAGCCGGCCAGGTCCGCTTTCTCGATCATCACCGCTCCAACGACCGCCGTGCCGTGCTCGGCACCGTCGAGCGGGCCTGGATCGAAGGCGACGGCCTCGTCGGTGTGATCCGCTTGGCCGAGACCCCCGAGGCCCACGAGGCCGCGGGCCAGATCGAGCGCGGCGAATTGACCGGCATCTCGGTCGGCTACCGCGTCGACAGGTGGCAGATCACCGCCGTCGACGAGACCACAGGCCGCGAGGACTGGACCGCCACACGCTGGGCCCTGCTCGAGGTCTCGCTCGTCTCCGTCCAGGCCGACGCCAATGCCTTCGTGCGATCGGCTTCGCCTCAGCCTGCGACGGGGGCCGCTCAGACCGCTCCCAGCACCCCTCCTCGTTCTTCCGCCGCCCCGGCACCATCCAAGGAGACCTCGATGGATCCCGAGACCATCGCCGACGGACCGCGCGGCGACACCCCGACGGCCGATCCCACCGCCGAGACGATTGTACGCTCGCAGGAAGCCGCCGTCCGCGCCGCGACCGAGGCCGCCGTCCGCGCCGAGCGCGAGCGGGTGGCCGCCATCACTGCGCTCTCGAGCCGCCACGCCCTGCCGAGCTTCGGCGCCGAACATGTTGCCGCCGGGACTGCCATCGACGCCTTCCGCACGGCTCTGCTCGATCGGCTCGTCGACGCGGAAGCGACGACGGCGATCCGCTCGACCGTCCGTATCGGCCAGGACGAGACCGAGACCCGTCGGGCCGCCGCGATCGACTATCTGTTCGCTCGCGGCCTTGGGTCCCGCGAAGCCACCCTATCGGACGCTGCCCGCCAGTTCCTCGGCCTCACCACCCTCGGCATGGCGGCCGAGTGCCTGGAATGGCGCGGCGAATCCACCCGGCGCATGAAGGCCGACGACATCGCGCGCCGCGCCATGACCAGTTCGGACTTCCCCTTCCTGCTCTCGGCCGTCGTCAACAAGGAGCTCCGCGCGGCCTATGACGTAGCCCCGCAGACCTTCCGTCCCTTCACCCGCCAGATCACGCTGCCTGACTTCAAGCTCGCCCATATCCTGCGCAAGGGGCTCGCCCCGCAGCTGAAGCGGCTCGGCGAGCATGGCGAGTACCGCCAGGGAGTCGTTGCCGAGAGCGAGGAGACGATCGGGCTGCAGACCTACGGCATCATCGTCGCCATGACGCGCCAGATGATCATCAACGACGACCTCGGCGCTTTCCGGTCGATCCCGGCCGAGTTCGGCCAGTCGGCCGCCACGCTCGAATCCGACCTCGTCTGGGGGAAGCTCCTGGCGAACCCGGTCCTTAAGTCGGACGGAACCGCCCTTTTCCACGCAACCCACGGCAATCTCGCCAACCCGGCCGCCGCCCTCTCGGCCGAGGCAATCAACAAGGGCCGCTCCGCCATGGGGCTGCAGACCGACCTCGACAAGAAGACGGTCCTGAACCTCACGCCGCGCTTCCTCCTGATCCCGCCCGAACTGGAGTTCACCGCGGCCCAGATCCTGACGCCTGTCAACGCCCAGCAGAGCGCCAACGTCGTGCCGGAGTTCATTCGCTCGCTGACCCCGATCGTGGAATCCCGCCTCTCGCTCGGCGTCAAGAAGCCCGACGATCTCGGGCTCAACGTGAACGGCTCGGCCACCCAGTGGCTCCTCGCCAGCGACCGCGTCGACACGGTCGTCTACGCCACCATGACCGGTCAGTCGGGGCCTTATGTAGAATCCGAGATGGGCTTCGATGTCGACGGCATGAAGATCAAGTGCCGGCACGACTTTGCGGCCGAGGCCGCCGACTTCCGCGGGCTCTACAGGAATGCCGGCGCGTGATCCCACGCCAAGCCCAGCCGAGCAATGCCACGCCAAACGTCGAGGGAGCCCTCTCATGAAGAACGTCGTCCAGCGAGGCGAGATCCTCACCCTTGCCGCACCCTACGATGTCGCCGCCGGCGCCGGCCTCCTGGTCGGCGCCATCTTCGGCGTGGCGACCAGCCCTGCGCTCTCCGGCGCAACCGTCGAGGCGGCCGTCTGCGGCGTGTTCGAACTCGCAAAGACCAGCGCGCAGGCCTGGACGGTCGGCGCCAAGGTCTACTGGGACGATGCCGCCAAGCTCTGCACGACGGTCAACACGTCCAACACGCTCATCGGCGTCGCGGTGGCGGCGGCCGCCAATCCGTCGGCGACCGGGCTGGTGCGCCTCAACGGGTCGTTTTGAGCGGTGTCCACCCGAATGCTCCTCGACAGGCTTGCCGGGCGTGCTGTCGAGCGGGCCTTTGGCGAAAGCGTTCTCGTTCAGCCGATGAAGGGCGGCAAAAATGCTGCCCCGAGCCCCGATCCTGATCGCAGCATGACGACGATCCGCGCGGTGATCTCTATCGCGCCGGAGGATCGCCCCCTCTTCGCCGACCGCAAGGCTGGCGCCAACACCCTCGGCCAGACGCGGGTCATGCTCGCCGGGGTCTGGGCCACGGTCACGGCCGCCTTCGTCGCCGAACTCGGCTATCAGCCTGTCCAAGGCGACCTCCTCGTTCTTGTCGACCGGCCCGGATCGCCCCGCTACCGCATCACCCAGGTCGATCTCGACGACCTCGGCGCTGTGACCCTGCACCTCACCAGAGAGGCAGCCTCTTGAGCCTCGTCGCCCTCGCCATCCGCGCCTGCACTTACCTCGCCTTGCGCGGCGCGACCTGGGCGGGCGACTGCGTTTACGAATCCAAGCTCGAGCCGATCGACGTGATCGTCCAGGCCGAGACCCAACCCTTCATCACCATTGCGATCGATGAGGCCTCCGGCGAACCCAAAGGTCACGGCGCCTCGCTCCTCGCCGCCGTCGACCGGCTTTTGCTCGTCATCGAGATCGCCGTCGGGGTCCGGGCACTCGCCGAAGACGGCTCCACCATCGTCGGCGTACCCCCGACCGACCGTGGTCTGGAATGGACCATGGACATTCTCGTGCACCAGGTCATGCGCACCCTCTCCACCAATCCGACCTGGGGCGACCTATGGCGGCGCTTCCGCATGGAACTGAACGGCATCCGCCTCCTCCGCGGCGGTGCCACTGAGGGCGAGCGCTATGCTGCTCGCCAGATCGTCTTCGACCTCCATCCCGTCTCCGATCCGGATGTTGGTACCATTCCGGCCGGTGACAGCCTTTGGGGCACGTTCATCGCGGCACTTCGCAGCCTCGATGCGGCAGACCCAGAGCTGGCCGAATACCGGGCGCTGGCCGATCTCATCGAGGCGGAGATCGCCGAGCCGCAAGGGATCGGGTCCTGGCAGGTTGCGGCGGGTCGGTTGGGACTGGCACGGCAGAGCGTCGGGGCGTTGGGGATCGTGCCGGAGGGGGATGGTTCCCCGGAAGTCGAAGCCGCGCTCGTGGCAATGATCGAGATAGATCAAGGGGGCGACGCGACATTCGTAGTTGATGAGGCTCGGACTTACGAGATCGTGCTAGGCGATGGGCTGGAGGCCTCGCAATGAACTGGCTCGAAGCCGTGCAGCGGATCCAGGCACTTGAGCGCCGCGTCGCCGGCATGGTGCGGCACGGAGCCGTGAGTGAGGTCGACATGGCTAACGGGCTCGTCCGGCTGACGATCGCGCCGGAGGCCGATCAGGCTTTCCTGTCGCCCTGGATTCCCTATGGCCAGATCGCCGGCCCATCGACGGGCCTGAAGGTCCACACGCCGCCGGTGGTCGGGCAGAACATGACCCTGGTCTCCCCGTCGGGCGACCTGCGCCAGGCCGTCGCCTTGCCGATGACCTGGTCGGATCAGGCAGTATCGCCTGGGCAAGGGCCGCATCCGGTCGCCACGTACGGCGCGTTCAAGATCGAGATCCTGCATGATGAGATGAAGGTCACCGTGCCGAAAGCCACGATCGTCGCCGGCGGTTCGACCTTCGAGTTGACGGGGCCAGGCCTGAAGCTTGCGGCCGACAAGGTCCAGATCGACGGGTCGTCGGTGAAGCACAACGCCAAGGAGATCGGCGACGGACACCGCCATATCGACTCAATGCCCGGTCCGGCCAAGACCGGCGTGCCGGAGTGATGTCCCTCCAGCCGCAAGGTGGTTGGGTCTCCCGCATTCCGATTGCGATCGCAGATATCACAAAATCTTCTACCCCCCCCAATGTTCAAACTTACGGGTTCATGGTTGGAAGTCTACATCCTTCCATCTTCAATCGGGTTCTGAAGGCTTCGACAGAATCGGGCTTCAGGCCACGACTTTCCAGGTAATGGCAAGACGCCTGTATCGCTGCGTTCCACGACATCTCGACAGTCTCAAGGACGAGAGGATGAATCTTGTCGTCTTCCAGAAATGTCTTCAACTTGGAGAGATGATGCATCGCACAAATCCTCTTTCGCCCCAAAAATGCTATTCTGACTAAAGCATCTTCGCCATCGTATAAATTGGTTATAGCGATCGCATGAATGCAGCTTTCGCTTATAGCGACCGAGACGGGTTTTGAGCGGCGGATGGGCATCATTCTCCTGCTTCCGCGTGCAAGGCCGATCGAACCCATAGTGTCGTTTGGCGAGGCTGCGGTGTTCCTCTTGGGAAAGACCATGCAGACCCCTCAGACCAGCGACGGCGTCGGATCGAATGCTATCCGCGCTTGAGCCGGAGGTGTGCTGATGCCTGTCGATCGTGTTGCCCTCCGGGCGCGCCTGCGCGCATCAGGCCGGCACGCCGAGGCTGCCGGTGCCGCCGCGATCGCCCCGCCGCCGCTCGCCGGCAATGAGCCGACCGGCATGGACGCAGCAACCGGCCGGCTGGTGACCGGCTGGCCTTGGGTAATGCAGTCGGCGTCACGGGTTCTGACCACCGCCTACTTCGAAGAGGTGATGCGGCCGCATGTCGGCTCGAATGCGCGTCAGCTCTTCGGCGAACTCGCCCATGTGAGGACAGCCCAGCGCTTCCGCTGGGCGGTTGGCGTGGCGCTCCTCCTGTTCGTGCCCAACCTGCGGCCATCGGCGATCCAGCAACTCAGCTCCGACCGAACAGGCGCAACCGGCTGGATCGCAGAGGGCGACTACCTGCCGCGTGCCCATCGTGGCGACCCGACCTCTGCCGGCCGTCGCAGCATCGATCTTGTGCCGGCCGGCCGCGGTGGTGCTGCCATTACCGGATAGGACAGTCGATGACCCGGTTCCTGTCGACGCGCCTGGACCTCTCCCGCCTCCAGGCGATCCGCCCGGCCGTACTCGTCGACATCGACTTCGAAGCCCTGCTGGTCGAGCGTCTGGCGCGGCTGCAGGAGGAACTGCCGGCAGTCGACGTGCTGGGCCTGGAGACGGACCCGCTGGTCCGGCTGCAGCGGGTCGACGCCTATCGCGAGATGCTCGACCGGCACCGGTTGAACGAAGGCTTTCGGGCCTTGCTGCCGGCCTTCGCGCGCGGCACCGATCTCGATCACATCGCGTTGCGGGCCGGGATTCTCCGGCAGGAACTGACCCCGGCGACACCATCCTCCCCGGCCGTGATGGAGCCGGATGACGCGCTGCGGCTCCGATACTTCGCAGCCTTCGGCGCGCCGGCGGCCGGCTCGGAAGACGCCTATGTCTTCGCCGCGCTGACCGCCTGGCCGGGCGCGTGGGACGTGCGCTGCGTCGGTCCGGACGAGCATGGCCAGCCCGGTGCCGTCGACGTGGTACTGACCGCCCCGGACGGTCAAACGGTCGCGACCGAGACCCTGGCGGCTGTCTCGGCCGCGCTCAACGCCAAGACGGTTCGACCGCTGACCGATCAGGTCTCGGTCCTGGCGGCCACCATCGAACCTTACGCGGTTGCGCTCACCGCCGAGATCCTGCCTGGACCCGATCCGGCTGCGGTTCGCACCGATATTGTCGCCCGGCTCGGGACGATCACTGCGGAGCGTTATCGCGCCGGCGGGGAGGTCCCGCTCGCCGCGCTGGCAGCGGCGGGTTATGCGGCTGGTGCGGTGATGGTGTCGGTCATGAGCCCGGTCACTTCGATCGCCCGCAGCCCTTATGCAGCCCCTTGGTGCACCAGCATCGCCGCAACTGTCGTGGAACGACTGCATGGCTGAGGGCGCGTCGGCTGCCGGGCGGCACACGGGCTTCGACCTGCTGCCGCCGAGCGCGATGGCCGTGGAACGTGCGCTATCACTCGTCTCGGCCGAGGCCCGCGATGCCATTCCGTGGGACGATCTTGCCGCCTGCTTCGACCCCGCGCGCTGCGCGGAACGGCTGCTGCCCTGGCTCGCGACCGTATATTCCGTCGATCTCTGGATCGAGACCTGGCCAACAACCCGCAAGCGGGAGGTCATCGCCCGCGCCATCGAACTGCATCGGCTCAAAGGCACGCTCGCCGGGATCGAGGCCTATCTCGGCCTCGTCGACGCCCGGATCGTTGCAGTTCGCACCCCGCCTGACCTCTTCTTTCTCGACGAGGAGGACGGGTTTGGCCGCGCCGCCTGGCTTGCGCGACTGCCGGAGATCCAGATCCGGCATTGGATGCGCAGAGGCTCGGCCGACCAGGCCGGCGCCTTGGATGATCCCGCCGAGGGCATCGCCGACGGCGAGGTCTCGATGGGGCCGCTGGAGGTCTTCCTCGACGACGACGAGCCGGATGTGACGATCGGCGCTCTGTTCTGCCTCGAAGCCGAGGACCAGCCCCTCACCGGCGCCGAGGCCGTCCTGATCGTTGCCGGCCGCGAGACGCCACTCGTGATCGAGCCCCTCGGCGAGGATGGCTCGCGCTCAGGCATCATCGCCGATGTCGAGCGGCTGCATGTCCCGCAGCCCTCCGACCCATACTGGTTCCTGGCGCTCGACGATGCCGCCGGTGATCCCGATCCCGGCTTCATCGGCGACGAAGACGGCTGCGCCTTCTTGGCATCCACGGATCGAACCTACGCAGCCCTGATCCGCCGCGGCCGGCAGACGTTCGCCGACTTCGCCGGTCCGACCGTGATCGGCCGCGATGTCCTCGATGTCGATCCGGTCCGGCTCTATCCGGAGAGTCCTGCACCTGCGACATGGTTCCTGGACGAATGCGCCGGTGATTTGATCGACGGCCTCGGGTCGGCCGAACCGCTCGGCTATCTCGCCGACGAGACCGAAGTCCTGACGGCATACGTCGACAGCTGGCGCCTCGTCGATCCGGATGTCCCGGAGACCCACGGACCGGCCTTCTCGTTCCTCGGTGTCGACCGTCTCGGCATACCGGCCTACGAGGCCGAGCTCACCGTCGACCGGTTGGAACCGTCGCATCCGCTCGGGCTTTTCCTTGGCGACGTGCCGGGCGACGACGACGCCCTCGGTTACCTGATCGAGGACGAGTTCGCCGCCCTCGCCGAGATCTGCGCCGCCATCGACACCGCAAAGAGCCGGCGGGACCGCGTCCTGATCGATGCCAATCACCGAAGCGCCAAAAGCCTGCGCGAGATGACGTCGATCCGAGACCTCTTTGCCTGACGAGGTGCACCGATGGAACAGCGCATCCCCTTCCAGCAGCGGCAGGGCGTGCCGCCGGTCGATCTGAACGCCCTGCAGGAGGCCGTGCGTGTCTCCGTCGATGCCGTCGTCGCCAACCTGCTGGTCCGCGCGGTCTACTACAAGGGCCTCGCGGTCACGAAGGTCTCGGCCAACGAGGCGCAGGTCGGCACAGGCCGCTTCTTCACCGCCGGTCAGGCCTACCGGCTCGATACGGCCCTGTCTTTGAACCTTGCCCCGCACCTGCCGGCCGGTGCCAACCGCAAGATCATCGCCATCGTGGCGAGCGGTGCGGAGGTGACGACCGAGAGCGACCCGCGCCGCTTCCTGACCGACGCCACCACCCGTGCCTCGGTCGCCAACACGGTCGCGACCCGCGTCACCCGCAAAGTGCAGATCGGCATGGTCGAGGGCGCCGAGAGCCTCGCACCGCTGCCCCCGACGGTCGCAGTCGACTATGCCCTCTTGGCGCTCATCACCCTGTCGTCGACCGGTATCGTCGACGTCCCCGTCCAGCAAACCTCCCAGATTGCCCCGAACCTGCAGGATGCGGTCGCGGCCATCACGGTGCTGCAGGCGCAGCAGGCTCTGCAGGCCGGCCTCATCGCGACGCTGCGCACCGATCTCGCCGGTCTCGCCCGCACCGTCTCGGGCCTTGCCGGTCAGAGCGATGTCGACCGGATCGAGCAGGCGCTGCTCATCATCCGCGAGAAGTTGGAGATCCCCGACGACGCCTCGGCCTGGAGCTATGACAGTTTTGCCACCGAGGACGAGAGCGACACCACCCACGGCGCCTATAATGCCCGGGTCGCGGCCGGCCTGCACCTGCCCGCGCCCGCTCCAACGTCCCAGATCATGACCCTGCTCAATCCGGTCGACAGCCGCGTCAAGGTCGGCGCCAACGGCGTCATGCTGCCGGCCTGGACCGAGACGACGCGGCTGGAGGTCGCCAGCGAGAAGCAGAAGCTCGCGCTCGCCACCTATCCGGTGGTGACCCGGACCCAGACGAAGCAGACCCAGTCGATCGCGTTCAAGTGGTGGAAGACCCGCCACGGCGGCCTCGCCGACACCATCGCCAAGACCCAAGGTATGGTCCGCCTGCTCGACCCGGCGACCGATACCTGGTTCGAGATCGACATCCGCCGCTACCGCTGGCGCAAGCTCAAGAACACCCAGTGGGGTCTCTGGATCACGATCGAGGATTTTGACGGCTATTGGGACCATGGCGAGACGACCACCTCCGTCTCCGGCGCCACCATCGCCCAAACCGTCCTCAACGCCCAGGCCGGCTGGCTGACCGCGGTCGGCATCAACATCGCCGAACTCGCCACCAGCGGCGACCTGCGCGTGAGCTTAAGCGGCTGTCGCGAGGACGGCACACCGGACCTCACCCGGACGCTGGAGACCGTGACGGTCGCCTATGCGGCTCTGACGCTGGGCTGGAATCGGATCGTGCTGCCGCCGGCCCATCTGGCCCGGGGTGTGCGCTATGCGGTCGTGCTGCAATCGGCGGGGGCCCACAAGGTCTGGGCGTCGGACGTGAACGAGCTCACCAACGGCACGGCCTTCACGGCGACCGACGATGTCTACTGGTCGGGCATCCTGGCCGCCGACCTCAATCTGCGCCTCGTCTTCGCGACCTTCCCCCAGCAACTGACCATCGTGGAACTGACCTCGATCGTCCGGGCTGGCGGCATCGACGCGATGGACTTCACCGCGACCGCCATCTGGCCCGACGCGGTCGACTTCGACGTGCAGGCGCAGATCGCCGGCGTCTGGCGCTCCATCGGAGCCGAGGATGCTGCCCTCTTCGCCGGCAGTCCGAACCTCGTGCCCCTGCGCATGCTTTGGAACGCCACCAAGGACGATGCGGTCGGCATCGTGCTCGCCAAGAGCAGGGTCACGGCCACCAAGGCCGCGCTGGCCGGCGTCCACATCTCGACCGCCAGAACCCTTGCCGCCGGCACCACGCCGGCCGTGACGGTCCGCCAGGTCCTCGACGGCTACGACGATGCCCAGCACGGACATGGGGTCAAGCTCCTGCACGGGGCCGGCTATGGCACGACCAAGACCGCCGCGGCGCAGAGCTTCACGACACGCTCGGACGGCCGCATCGACTATGTCGCGAGCTTCGATTTTTCGGCGGGCGAGATCGCCAGCTACAAGATCCGCACCGAGATGACGATCAGCGATCCGGCGGTCGAGTACCGCGTCACTGAGCGGTGGGATCACGCCGCAGCCTGACGGACCGTTCGGCCACAGCTCTCGCCCACCCTCGCTCCATCGCCATCGGAGACACTCTCATGGCCCGCAGGTCCATCACGACGACGCCCGCTGCGGCGCCGGCGACAGCGTCCCCGCGCTTCGATCCGCAAGCGCTCTATCGCGTCCGCTTTGCCGAGCCGGTCCGGCTCGGCGCTCTGACGATCCGCGCCGGCGCGCCGGCCATCGTGCTGGGCTCTACTCTCGAGCGCCAGCCGGACGATGCCATCCTGGCGGCGGAGCGGGTCTGACATGGCCGATCGCTGGTCTCAGTATCGTGCCGCGATCGACGGGGCGGCGCGCGGCGACGGGCTGTCGCCGGAGGACCTGCTCACCTTCCTGGCCCACGACCTGAACGATCGCCTGACCGACCAGGAAGGCCGGGTTCTCAGCCTGGAGGCGATCAAGGCGACCATCCTGGAGACGGTGCTTGCCTACAATCAGGTGAAGCTCGCCGATGCCTTCGATCGTCTGCGTGTCCTGACCGATGTCGGCCTCCTGTTCGAGGCCACGTCGACCACGGCTGCCGAGGTGGCGATCGGAACCCTGACCGTGGTCGTCGCCGAGGCCGACCGTGCTCGCTTTACGCCCGCAGGCTTCGTCGGCGTGATGAAGACCGGCGACCCCTCGATCTTCATGGCCGGCCAGCGGGTCGCCTACGATCGCGCCTCGGGCCTCATGACGATTGAGGTCGATCGCCTGACCGGCTCCGGCACCCATGCCGATTGGACCATCATCGCCGTCTCGGGCACCGACTATGCGGCGGCGGCCCAGGAGGCGGCCGGATCGGCGGCAGCCGCGGAGGTCACGCGAGCCGAGGCGGAGGCGGCCCGCGACGAGGCGCAGGGCCATGCCGACGATGCCTCGATCGCGCGCGCCGGCGCGGAAGTCGCTCGATCGGATGCTGAGGCTGCGGCGACAGGTGCCGCGTCATCCGAAGCGATTGCCGACGCGCATCTGGCGGCCCTGCTCGACCTCGCCCAGCATGTCCTGCCACCGGGGTCGGCAAACCCCACGACGAAGCCGAATGGCGCTCCGGTCGAGGAAGGCGACTTCTACTGGAACACATCCGCCAAGGAGCTGCGCCGGTTCGACGGATTGGCCTGGGGCGTCGCCTATGTGCCCGCGACCTCGGCGGTCTCATCCTTCAACGGCCGCACCGGTGGCGTGGCGCCCGCCGACGGCGACTATGCCGGATCCCAGGTCGTCGTCAGTCCGAGCATTCTCGGTCAGACCCGCGTTCAGGCTGTCCTGGCGGCCATGGCCGCAGCGGTGGCCGCCAAGCTCGACACCGCTGTCCTGTCGGGCTTCATGCTCGGCCTTCTCGACGATGCGGACGCAGCCGCAGCGCGCACGACGCTCGGGGCTGCGGCGACGAGCCACGAGCACGCCTGGACGACGCTGACCTCGGGCGTGCCGGGCACGATCGCGGCGCTGGCTGGCGGCACGGCCGCAGCCGACAGGGTCTGGTACTACACCGGGCCGGGCTCCGGCGCCTTCATGACCGTCTCGGCCTTCGCGCGCACGATCCTCGACGATGCCGATGGAGCAGCGATTCTCACCACCATCGGCGCCGCCGCTGCCGGCCACGGCCATGCCCATGCGGTCCCCGGCGGCGCCTCGGGCTTCCTGTCGGGGACCGACAAGACCAAGCTCGACGGCATCGAGGTCGGCGCCAATGCCTACACGCATCCGACCGGCGACGGCGCGCGGCATGTACCCGCCAATGGGACGACGAATGCCGGTAAGGTTCTGAAGGCGTCCGCTACCGCCGGGGCCTACAACTGGGACTGGGTCATCTGGTCGGAGTTGACCGGTGTCCCGCCCTCGCTCGGATCCATTGCCGCGCTGAACCCTGCGGCGGACCGCCTCGCCTACTACGACGGCCCGACCTCTGCAGCTCTCGCTCCCCTGACCGCCTTCGGTCGCAGTCTGATCGACGACGTGGACGCGGCCACGGCCCGCACGACGCTCGGGGCGGCCGCGTCCTCGCATGCCCATGCCGACGCCACGGCCGCCACCGCCGGCTTCCTGTCCACGGCCGACAAGACCAAGCTCGACGGCATCGCCGCCAATGCCAACGCCTATCTGCATCCGAGCGGCGACGGCAATCGTCATGTCCCGGCGACCGGCACGACCAACAGCGGCAAGGTTCTGAAGGCCGGCGCCACCGCCGCATCCGAGGCCTGGGGCGATGTGGCATGGGCCGAGATTGCCACCAAGCCCACCATCATCCAGGCGATCGCCGGCCTGACCCCGGCCGCCGACCGCCTGGCCTATCTGACCGGGACCGGAGCCGGTTCGGCCGCGCTGACACCGCTCACCGCCTTCGCACGCAGCCTCCTTGATGACGGCGACGCCGCCACAGCGCGCACGACCCTCGGCATCGGTTCATCTTTCGATGTCCAGCTCTTCACCACGAGCGGCACTTGGACCAAGCCGTTGGGCAAGTCCGACGATACGCCCGTCCTTGCGCGCGGCTGGGGCGGTGGCGGGTCCGGGGCGCGCTCGAGCGGCACCGCCCAGGATCGCAGTGGCGGGGGTGGCGGCGCCTTCAACTGGGCCTGGCTCCGCCTCGGTGATCTGCCGGCCACGGTCGCCGTCACGATCGCCGCGGGCGGTGCTGCCCGGACCAGCAATCAGTCCGGACAAGCCGGTGGCGACAGCACGTTCGGATCCTTTCTGACCTGCCACGGCGGCGCGGGCGGAACCCAGACCGGCACCAACTCAGCGGGGGGTGGTGGGGGTGGCGTTCGCGGTGCGGCGTCGGGCGCGACCGGGGGCATCGGTACCGGTGCGGCCGGCGACAGCATGTTCGGCGGTGCGAGTGCCACCTCGGGGAATGGCGCGTCCTCCTTCTTCGGGGGAGGCGCGGGGGCTGGCGCGGAGAACGACCGCAACGGCGGCAACAGCGAATGGGGCGGCGCCGGCGGCTCGTCGCGCTCCGGATCGGGCGGCCTCTCCAAGTTCGGCGGCAATGGCGGCTCGTCCACCGCGAAGGACGGCATCGCACCGGGCGGCGGCGGCGCCGGCGACAGCACGACCTCCGGAGCCGGTGCGCGCGGCGAGCTCCACGTCATCGTGTTCTGAAGCCTGTTGCGAGGAGGCCGGCCCATGCCACGCTACCACGTCGTTGAAGCCGGCCGGGTCGTGAACACGGTCCTGGCAGACGGGCCGAACAGCCTACCCGGTGTCGTCCTCGTCCCCGACGACGGCACCGCCGAGATCGGCTGGCGCTACGATGGTGAGGTGTTTATTCCGCCGCCGCCTTTACCCGGTCCCGTCCCCGCGGTCGTGTCCGATCGCCAATTCTTCCACGCTCTCGCGATCTCCAGCCTCATCACGGAGGCTGAGGCGCTGGCGGCTGTGCGGACCGGCGACATTCCTGCCGCCCTGCAGGTCGTCATCGACGCGATGCCCAAAGGCGAGCGCTTCGCCGCCACGATGCTGGTCAGCGGCGCCGTCGCGTTCCGGCGCGATCACCCGCTCGTCGAAGCCGTCCGCTACGCCCGCGGCATGACGTCCGATGAGGTGGACGACCTCTTCCGCCTGGCCGGCGGTCTTTAGCTCGACATCCCCATTCAAGGAGTTCCCATGTCCGTGACCGTCGGCCTGTCCATCCAGCGCGAGGCCAACGAGCCGGCGCCGCCGTCTTATGCCGTCATGTCGGTCGCAGGCCTGATCGGTCCGTTCGAGAAGGCAGCGGCAACCTCGGCAGAAGCCTTCGCAGCTCGCTTTCCGCTCGACACCTGCGTCCGCTTCCAATCGACCGATGCCACCGCACGCATGATCGATCCCGACGGCGACATGGGCCGGGCCATCGGCCTGATCAATGCTCAACTCGGCCGCACCCAGACTGGCGCCCAGATCATCGTGGTCAGGACCGCTGAAGGAGAAGATGACGACGCGACCATCGCCGCCATCGTCGGCAATGCCGCCGCCCGGTCCGGGATCCATGCCTTCAAGCGCGGCGGACCGGATGTCGGCGCCTACCCGCGCCTGATCCACATCCCGGGCGGTTGGTCCAGTCGGACCAGGGTCGGCGTGACCGGCCATACCATTGCGGCGGCCGGTGCCGGCTACGACACCGTGCCGACCGCGACGCTGCCCGTTGGGGCTGGAGCCGGTATAGGCTTTGCCGCAACCGTCACGCTGACCAGCGGTGCTGTCACCGGTCTCACCATCACGGATCCCGGCGACGGCTATACGCCCGGCACCTATCCGCTCACCCTGACCGGCGGCACGCCGGAGACCCCCGCCGTCGTCACCGTCACTGTTGCGCGCCTGGCCAACCCGATCGTCGCCGCCCTGCCGGCCGTGCTCAACGCCTTTCTCGGCATCGCCTACATCCAGGCGCCCGGTCTCTCCGAGCAGGGCGACCTCGACTTCCGCGAACTCCATGTGTCCGAGCGGATCGGCATCGTCACGCCCGGCGTGCTCGTCACGAACACGGCGGGCGACGTGGTCGCGACCGATCAGGCCGCAATCCAGATCGGCCTGCACATTCGCCGCGACTTCCAGGCCGACGGCCGGCCGTTCAACCCGATCCTGAACCAGCCCGTCACTGGCATCGTCGCGCCGACCCGCGCGATCGAGTTCTCCTGGCTCGACGACAGCGTCGAGGCCCAGCAGCTCCTCGCCCACCAGGTCGGACCGCTCGTACGCGGTGAGGCCGGCGACGACTTCGCCGCCGCCGAGGGGGGCTTCGTCTCCTTCGCGTTCGAGACGATCGGTTCCGAGCCGATCTGGAGCCAGATGCACAAGGTGCGCGGGCGCGACTTCATCGAGCTCACCGTGATCCGCACCTTCCGCAGCTATTTTGGCCGCTTCCGGCTGACCCGCCAGACGATCGAGACCATCGTCGACACGGTCGAGGACGTGCTCCGCATCGCGGAAGCCCGCGGCGAGATCCTCGGCTATGCCTGCCGCTTCGATCCGAACCTCAACAACCCCTCGGACCTCAGGACCGGTCACATCTTCATCGAGACCAAGTTCGAGGAGGCGCCCGTGTTCCGGAAGGCCACCCTGCTGTCGCGGCCCTACGTCCAGGCCATCGACGACCTCATCGCGGCCCTCTCCGGGCAGGCCGGCGTCCTGGTCGAGGGGTGATCATGATTCGTATTATATTTGTTCCAAAAATTCGCAACCTTGAATTTATTTCAATCACGATTCGTTCAGAATTGGGATTGTTTGGAGATATCCCAAATGTCTGATGTCCTTCTTCTGGAGACCGCCAACGTCTTCATCGGCAAGCACGACCCATCGAAGTCCAAGCATCTGGTCGTCCAGAACGCGACCCTTCCGGGCATCGACTTCGTCACCGTCGAGCATCAGGCCGGTGGCGCGCCGATGGGCGTCAAGTGGAACATGGGCTCGATCAAGCCCTTGGAGCCGAAGTTCAAGCTCGCCGGCTTCGACCGCGAGGCCTATCGCGCCGCGGCCATCGGCTCCGGCCGCGTCGAGACCATCACCATGCGCGGTTCGATCCGGCGCAAGTCCGACGGCGCCGAACTGGAATGCGTCGCAAAATTCCGCGGCTCGCTCGGTACCATGACGCCGGACGAGTTCGGGCCGTCGAAGGAGATGGGCCACGACCACATGCTCGCCGACGTGACCTACTACCGGCTCGTGATCGGCGGCGAGGAATGGTTCCTGGTCGACTTCTTCCGCGCCGTCGTCCGCCGCTTCGGTATCGACGAGTGGGCGACGCGCCGACAGTATCTGGGGCTGGCGTGATGGCGCTCTATCCCGCCCCGCGGCATGAGCCGACCTACGACACGACAGCGCCGCGTATCAGCGTGGCTCTCGCCTACCCACTCCGGCTCGGCCGTCGCCGCATTGCGCACATTGACCTGGTACCGCCGACACTCGACGATCTGGAGGCCTTGCGCGGCCTCGACGGCGCCGGCCCGCGCGAGATCCTGGCAGCGATGTCGGACCTCGACCAAGACAAAGTCGGCCTCCTCCGCTGGCCCGACGTGGAGGCGGCGTTGGAAGCCGCCAGGGCCCTCCTGCCGCCCGATCTCCTGCCTGTCCCCAACAGTACTTCGCTGATCGCAACCGACCTGGAAGCCAATGTGGCCTCCGTGGCGTCGGAGGCAGCCCCGCGCATTCCCGCTCTGCCGACCGATCTCGACGACGACGAGACCGTTCTGCCCACGGCCCGCGCGGATTGCCTCGTCGACCTCGTCGGTGTCTCCATGGAGGGCATCGAGCATGGATGACCGGCATGGGTGACATCCGCTCCACCCTGACCATGCAGCTCCTGAACCAGGTCAGCGGCCCGGCCGCCCGCATGCGACGGGACTTGCATGAGCTCGACGCGACGGCCCGCAAGGCCCAGGGTCGCCGAACGCTCGGTGTTGGAGCTGGGAGTGGGATTGGAACCGGGTCTGGCGCCGGCCTCGGCGCCGGTGTCGGCGCTGCCGGCACCGTTCTGGCGGGGAGCGGCCGGATGCTGGCCGGCGCCATCGGCGGCTATGCGGTCGGCTCTACCGCTTTTGACGGCTATCGCCGCTTTGCCGACTTCGAGCGTCGCCTGACCCGCGTCGGCCTCACCGCAGACGCAACCGCCGGCATGATCGCGCGGGCACGACCGCAGCTGAAGGCGACAGCACGCGAGGTCGGTCTGACCCAGTCCGAGGTCTTGGGCGGCGTTGAGGCGCTGGTCGCCGCCGGCCGCTCGCTGCCCGACGCCATGGCGTTCCTGCCGTCCGTCGCTCGCACCGCCCAGGCCGCCGGGGCCGAGATCGTCGATATCGCCAACTCGGCCGATGCGCTTGGGACCTCGCTGAAGATCCCCGCCAAGTCGATGCAGCAGGCCTTCGACATTCTTGTGGCCGGCGGCAAGGCCGGCAAGTTCGAGCTGAAGGACATGGCCCGCTATCTGCCGAGCCTCGCCCCGGCCGCCGCCGCCATCGGAATGTCGGGCACCGAGGGCCTGCGCAAGATGGTTGCCATGCTGCAGGTGATCCGCGCGCAGACCGGCTCGGCCGAGGAGGCCGCGGCGTCGGCCAACAACATCTTCGCCAAGATGGAATCGGAGGAGACCGCGAAGAAGTTCTCCAAGATGGGTGTCGATCTGCGCAAGGAGATGACCAAGGCTCGCCAGGAGGGCCGCGACCTCCTGGAGGTGTTCCTGGATCTCTCGACCCGCGCCTTGAAGGGTGACCTCTCGAAGCTGCCGCAGCTCTTCCAGGATATGGAGTTCGCCCGTGGCATGCGGGCCCTCCTGGCGCAGCGCGGCGAACTACAGCGGCTCGGGCATGCGCTGCGCTCCGTGGACGGCACGACGCTGAAGGATCTCGGCCAGGTCTCTGGCGATGCGGCCGCCGGGCTGAAGCGGCTGACGGATGCCTGGGACACGGCGCTGCGCTCGCTCGGCCGGCTCGCCGACAGCGCCGGCGTCTCAAGCCTGCTCTCCGGCCTCGGCAGCGCGGCCGAGAGCGCGGCGACGAGCTTCGATCATCTCGGCCGCTCGCTCGGCGCGCTCGGCGAGGGCCGCATCCGCGACGGCGTGCGCGACCTCGCCAAGGCGGTCGAAGACCCGCTGCGCTTTCTCAGCGGCGAGCGAGGCGGTGTGCTCGGCGCCGTCCAGGACCGGATCGACGCTCGAATGGACAACGAGGTCGCCACCAAAGAGGCGCGGCTGAAGCAGATGATCGGCGTCTTCGAGACCACGGCCAAGCGGATCGACGAGAAGTACCGTGGCCGGACGATACCGGCCGAGATCGCCCGCATGCGCGAGCAGGCGGTCGCCGACATGATGGCGCTCCAGGCCGAGATCGCCCGACTGAAGTCGATGCGGCAGTCCGCCGAGATAGGGGGCCGTCTCCCCGGTCTCCAGCCCTATGGTTCGCTCGACGATGCTGGTCCGCTCGACATTCCGAAGCCGCCGGCCCCGCCGACCGATCGGCTGCCGATCCGCAAGCCGACGCCTGAGGAACGGCGCAAGCCCCTCTCAAGCATGATCGTCCCGGTCGCGCCGCTCGACGATCCGACGCGGGGTCTGCCGGAGACGATCCGGCAGAATGGCGAGGCGGCGGTCGCCGAAGCCAAGGCCATCGCGGCTCGTATCCAGGCCGCCTTCGATGCCGTCCATCCGGTGATCCGTCCGCGCGTGGAGGCACCCTCGGGCTTCAATGGCGGCTTCGCCCCGCCCGGCAATTATGGTGACGATGGCGGGCGGCGCTGATGCTGATGTCGATCGGTCCCTTCGCGTTCGACCTGGTCGTCAATGCCGACACTCTCGGTGAGGAGGCGACCGAGGATTTTGCCCGCAAGGACATCATCGGCAGCCGCAAGCCGTTCGAGCATGTCGGCGCCGGCGACGACCGCTTCACGATCCGCGGGGCGCTGTTCCCCGATCATCTCGGCGGCGGCGAGGCGGTGCGCAGTCTCGTCGCCCTGATGCGCACCGGCATGCCCCAGCTTCTCCTGCGCGGCGACGGCCGGCTTCTCGGTTGGATCGTCATGACCAATATCCGCGCCGAGGCCACCCATCTCGACGGCCGGGGCCGGCCCGGACAGGTCACCTTCGAGATCGAATGCATGGCCTGCGACCAGCCGAGTGCGGCCGGGCACCTGGCGGCGCTGCTGTCGCTCTGAGGTCTGTCTCGCCAAGACGGGCCAACTCTCTGAAGCAGGACCCGCCGGAGGCAGCACCATGCCGGTCGTCACGGTCCGCGCCCGCGGGATCACGCTCGAGCGGCTGGTGTTCAAGGTCGCAGGCGGCTTGGTGCCGGGTCTGGTGGAACGAACCCTGGAGGCCAACCCCGACCTGGCGCAGGCCAGCGACGAACTCGCCGTCGGCACCCGCATCGCTATCCCTGAGGTCGGCGAACTCGAGCGGGCGCGCAGCATCCGTCCCGTGCGGCTGGTCGACTGACGGAGGCCTGGATGGCAAACCTCGCCTGGTCGCGCGCCCGTTATGCAATCACCTTCGCTGGCGCCTCGGTCGACGACCGGATCGCCCCCTTTCTGATGCGGGTCGAGGTTGTCCTCAACGAGGAGGCCGATGCCGACACGGCCACGATCCTGCTCTCCGACACGATCCCCGGCACCGTGCCGCCCATGCCGGCCTTCGCGCTGCCGCCGAAGGGTACACCCGTCTCCATCGCGCTCGGCGCAGAGCCTGCCGGTAGAACCCTGGTCTTCACCGGCTTCGTCGAGACCGCCCGTTCGCGGGGCGACCGCGGCGGCGGCCGCTCGATCGAGATCCGCTGCACGTCCCTCGACACGACCTCCGATGCCAAGAGCCCGAAGACGCGCCACAAGGACGGGGCCAGCCTGAAGGACGCGGCCGCAGACTTCGGCACGGCCGGCGGTCTTTCCATCGAGGTTCATGCAAGTCTAGGCGCCATCACGCGGCCCTATTGGGCCATGGATGGCGAGAGCGCCATAGGCTGGGGCCGGCGTGTCGCGCGCGAGGTCGGCGGTCTCTTCAAGGTGGTCGGCACCCACGGTGTCATCGTCCCCAAGGGCGCCGGACTTTCCGCCAGCAGACAGGCCCTGTCGCCGATCCTCGTCACCTACGGCGTCAACGTCATCTCCTGGGACCTCGCCCCGGATGCCGGCCGCACGCCCTTCGCCGAGGTCAATAGCCGCTGGTACGACCCGGCTCAGGCCAAGTGGCTGGAAAAGACCATCACGGTCACCGGCGGGTCGGGCTCGACCCGGCAGAGCATCCGTCATTCTCGCGCCGACGAGGCCGAGGCCGGAGACGCGGCCACGGCCGAGGGCAAGGACCAGGAACACGAGAAGGGCGGCGGGACGGTCGAGATCGACGGCTTGGCTGGGGCGCAGGCCGGGGCGCCCGTCATCGTCGCAGGCCTGCACCCCGATATCGATCGCACCTACACCGCCAAGGCCGTCGCCCACGCCCTCGACCGTGCCCGCGGCTTCGTCACGCGGATCGAACTCGCCCGTCCGCAGGGCTGACGGTCGAGACCGGGACTGCCGGCCCATCCATCCCCCGAGGCTTCACCGATGCGCTTTCCCCTGCGCGCCGAATGGCTCGCCGCTCCGCGCTCGCCCCCCACCCCTGACCGCATAAGGACATCCATGAACTGGCTTGAGCATGCCCGCGCCTATCTCGGTCTCACCGAGATCGCCGGCCCCCACCACAATCCCAAGGTCGTCGGGCTCTGGAAGACCGCCAAGGTTCCGGGCGTCAGCGACGACGAGACGCCCTGGTGCGCCGCCTTCGTCTCCGCCGTGCTCGAAGAGGCCGGCATCGTCTCCGCCCGCACCGGCTGGGCGCGGTCCTACCTGACCTGGGGCATCAAGCTCGGCGCGCCGGCCGTCGGCTGCATCGTGGTGTTCGAGCGCGGACCCCATGCCGGCCATGTCGGCTTCGTGGTCGGCAAGGACAAGGCCGGCCATCTGATGGTGCTCGGCGGCAACCAGGGCAATGCCGTCTCGATCAAGCCGTTCGATCGCAAACGCGTGCTCGGCTATCGCTGGCCGGCCGGGTCCGAGCCCGACAATTTTGCCCTTCCGCTCATGACCAGCGACGGGCAGCTCTCCCGGAGCGAGGCCTGACCATGCTGGGTCTCGGACTTCTCCTCCCCAGCCGTGGGGCTCTCGCCGCGCTGCTCGGAGGCCTCATCGCGCTCGGGATCGTAGCGCTCGTTGCCGAGGAACGCGGCGCCACCCGGGAACGCGCCGCCTGCCTGGCGCGCGCCATCGCCGAGCAGAACCGCCAGGCCCTCGCCAACGAGACCGCTCGCGAAGCCACCCGTGCCATTGCGCTCGGCTCGCTCGAGGCCGAGCGCCAGACCGCCGCCATCCTCGACGAGGTGCTTCATGCTCCGGTCCCTGCCTCTCCTCGCTGCGGTCTCGGCGCTGACCGCGTGCGCGCCCTCGACCGGCTCCGGTAACCCGCCGCGGATCGACCCCGTCGACCTCACCCTGACGCGCGCCTGCGAACGGCCAGCAACGCTCCCGAACCGCGACCTCTCCGAGGACGAAGTTGTCCGGTTCTGGGGCTCCGACCGCAAGCATCTCGTCGACTGTGCGAACCGGCACCAGGCCCATGTCGGGGCGATCAGGATCCGTGACGACCTGATCGCCGGGCGCAGTCCCAATCTCACCCCCACAGGAGGACGCCCATGAGCGAGCCGGTGTTTCTTGGGCTCTCCGTCAAAGTCATCGTCGCCGGTGCCGTTGGGAGCGCCGTCGGCATGGTGCTCGGCACCGGACGCTGGTGGGAGCGCATCACCCGCGGCCTCGTCGGCGCCGCCAGCGCCTATGTCTGGCATCCCGTCGCGGCCAAGATCCTGATCGGGACCGCCGCGCTCCTGCTCGAAGACAAGCACCTGCCGTCTCCGGCCGAGATGGAGCCCGTCGCCGCCTTCCTGTTCGGCGTCGTCGGCATGATCGCCTGTCAGGCCGCCATCAACACCGTCACGGCCGTGCGCGACCGGGCGGATGATTTTGTCGAGCGGGAGGTGAAAGGAAAGGCCGCCGGCGACGGTTGAAGAACCAACATATGAAGAAGTATCTCAGCAGGGGTGCGTCGACGATCGTCGGCGCACCCCCGATTTTTTGCGTTCCGATGCCGACTTCCATCGGCATGAGGCCGGCGAAAGCTCAGCCGGCCTTGTGGGCTCCGAACGGGTTCGCCGCCATCCTGCGTCCCGCCCTCCTCGCCCATCACGCTCATACCGTCGGCGCCGGCCTTGACTCTTCTCGAGCGGCTGCGTACCCCCCCCTATAGCAATGTCCGCCGAACGCCATTTTAACATCGGGCGGGACATTTCCCATTCGGAGGAAGGCCATAAATGTTTTGGCGGAAAATTTTTCTCGCACTCATCTCAACTGTTACCAGCATCAGTATTAGCGCAGACGCTTCTGCAGGCACCGAAACGTGTGAGTTTATTTTGAATAGCAAATGGATCGTTCTTAAGAACGCGGCAATTGGCCCGGACAAAGAATTGATATTTCGGCGCTTCGCCATTTGCAAGCAAGATAACAGTAGCAACATTGACAAAGAAAAAATAGGTAACAATTTACTTATGTTATCATGTCCCATGAATGTTAGAAAAACTCCTTACTTCACAATCGCAATGCCAAATTATGCACACGTAACAACAATCGAGAAAGATTCTTGGGTTCCAGAACTCCGGATGCACGCGGCCTTGAGCCCCGGATCGACTTTTCATTTTACCGCAGAATACAGGAAGGGTGAGTTTTATATTGACCTAGACGCAGGAATTAGTGGCTTTTTATCACAGTTTTTCACCGCGCACGAAGCCATCTTTGAGTTTGGTGCAGCGGGGGAAAGGATTATTATATTACAACCAAGTATTTCAACGGAAATTGATCCGCAGCGGAAACGCTTCAGTGGCTTTTTTGACGCTGTAGTTCCGATTTTACTAAAGGATAAAGGATTCGAGTACACTGTCTATTCTAACGAATCAATGCTAGCCGCTTGCGAAAAACATCGTCGAGGACGTTAACGTGCGGTTTGAACGTTTTGTTTGGTGCGAGTATTTATGATTTTTGCTAACAGGGGATGCTATCATGAAGGCATTGAAGTTATCTTTAGTATTCATTTTTTCTTTCTGGGCTTGGAATTGGGCTGAGGCTGCTAGGCCCTGTTGACAAATGCCCGTATCCAGAGGCGGATGGCTGCGATCTGGACGAAGCCGAGGTAGCTGGCCGCGG
>NZ_JAHHZF010000011.1 GCF_018729455.1 Prosthecodimorpha staleyi
TATATCGCCCCGGTCGGCGCGGCCTATGGCGGCAAGCGGATGCTCGATCAGTCCATCGGCTTCGAGAAGGCCTTTGCTGAGTTCCGGAAGGCCTCGGGCATTACCGACGCAGGGGAGCTGAAGGACTTCGAAAGTCAGATGGTGCGGATGGCGATCAAGTACGGGGTGCCCCGGAACGACGTGGCTGGCATGTTCTCAGAGGCGTCCAAAAACGGCATTGCCAATGCAGATCTCGGCCAATTCGTGCGGATAGCCATTGCACAAGCGGTCGGTTGGGACATCGACCCACGGGGCGCCGCGCAGACGATGTCTGAAACGAAGTCTGGAATGAACAAGACAATTCCCGAACTCGCAATCCTGGGAGACAAGATCAACTTTCTTGGCGACAACTCGGCAGCCAGAGAAGCGAACATCAGTCATGCGTTCGGAATCGCGGGACCGAACACCAAGGTCTCAGGCCTGAGTGAAGATACGATCTTGGCCACATTGACCGCTGCCCAGAGCACAGGTGTACGACCGGATGTCTCGGCGCGATGGTTCAGTGCCTTCATCACGACACTTCGCACCGCTCCCGATCAGCCGAAGCGCGTCGCAGGCGCCCTGAAGGATCTGGGTTACACGCCGCAGGAGATGGCAGACGGAATTAAGAACGACGCAGATAAGACCCTGGATGACTTCTGGGCGCGCGTATCCAAGGCTGAAAATAAGACGTCGATTTTCACCCGGCTGTTTGGCTTGGAGTGGCAGGACGAGACCGCGCGGGTCGCCGAGGCGGGCCCCGAGTACCGAAAGCAACGCGATGCGCTGAAGGATCCCAAGAACTACGAAGGGTCTCTGTTCCGCGGCCTGGAAATCCAGCAAAGCACGGCGGACAACCACTTGCAGCGCTTCAAGGCCCAGGTCTCCGAGATTTCCGATCGCCTGACCCGGTGGATGCTGCCGGGGATCAACCAGGCGATCGACCAGACGCTCGACGGCGTCGACCGCGCCGACAAGGCGGCGGCCTCGGGCGGTACCGGCTGGCAGATGCTGGGGGCGGCCGCGCCCGGCCTGGAGCGCGACCTGGCGCGCGACCTGTTGCGCAAGAAGTCGGCCAGGGCCGACGGGGCACTGCTCGATCTGATGCGGCTGCAGGAGCGCCGCAACCAGGTGGGCGAGGAGAAGACGAAGGCCGAGACGGCCTTGCCGTCCGTCATCGGCAAGAGCGCCCGCAAAGGCGCGGAAGCACGGGTCCGAGACCTCGGGACCGAGATCGGGACCATCGACGGCGACATCGCCCAGGCGATCGCCAAGCTGCGGGAGGCCCGCGGCGAGGTCGAGCGCTTCCAGCGTGAGAATGCCGATGCCCTGTCGGGCAGCTTCGGCGCGGCCGGCGCGGAAAGCATGGACGGCTACGTCAAGGCGATCGAGGAGGGCGGCGCCCGCGCCGTCGCGGCTGCGCAACGGATCGTCGGGCAGCTCCGGTCAATCTTCGGCTTCACGGCCTCGCCCACGATCGCGCCGAACTTCGGGGGCGCGGCGCCGGCGGGCGGCGGCGGCGGAGAGAGCGGTGGCGGCATCGGCAAACAGACCAGCACCGGGGGCGGCAACGTCCAGGTGACCCAGCACATCCACGGCACCGATCCGGCGGCGACCGCTCGCCATGCCCAGCGCGAGCAGGCCCGGGCCGTGCGGACGGCGATGGCCGGCGCGCTGCACGATCTCGGGAGCTGGGCATGAGGGTGCTGGTGTCGATCGGCGGCGCGCGGCTGGAGCGGCTCGGCCTGAACCCGGGGCGGCTGTCGATGCGGGCGGAGGCCCGGGTGCCGGGCACCGCGACCTGGTACGCGACCGACTACCAGTTCACCGGGGTCGGCGATCAGACCGTGACCATCCAGGCCCGGACGCTGCCGCACTTCATGGGCGGCCTCGACGCGATCACGACCCTGCTCGGCCATCTGCGCGCCAACCGGCCGGTCAACTACATCCGCATGGGCCGCAACTTCGCGGCCTCGATCGGCGGCCTGGTCGGGTTGAAATCCCTGCAGATCGACGAGGAGCGCCTGCACCCGGCCGACGGCGTCGGCCGGATTGTCGATGTGCAGATCGAGCTGGTGCTGGTCTCGGACACCGGCGGGGCGTTCGGAGGCTTCCTGTGACCAGCTACACGGTTCCCGGCGTCGAGGAGCGGCTCGACCGGATCGCCCGCGCGATCTACGGCAGCGAGCGAGGCGGCACCGTCGAGGCCCTCCTGGAAGCCAATCCGGGTCTGGCGGCGCATGGGCCCTTCGTGCCCGGCGGGACCGTGATCGAGGTGCCGCCGGCGCCCGAGCCCGTCGTCGCGACCGTCGTCCGGCCGTGGGAGTGAGACCATGTTCCGGCGGCCGATCGTGCGCGTCTGGGGGCCTACGGGGCGGGACCTTGCCGGCATCTGGGGCCAGTCGCTGGTCTCGGTGAAGGTGACCGACAACCGGGGCTATGAGAGCGACACGGCCGAGATCGTGCTGCGCGCCGAGCCGCCGGGCTGGACCTTCCCGCCCAAGGGCACGCTCTATCGGGTCGAGCTGGCCTGGGCCGATGGCGGGCCGGCCTTCGTCGGCCAGTACACGGTGCAGCGGGTCGGCGGCGGCGGCGATCCGGGCTCGGGCACCACGCTGCGGGTGACCTGCCGGGCGGCCGACATGGTCGACAAGCTCAAGGAAGTCGGCTCGACCCATTACGACCAGAAGACCGCCGGCGACATCTTCCGCGACATCGCCTCGAAGGCCGGGCTTTCGGCCGTGGTCGCGCCGGAGATTGCCGGCATCCAGATGCCCTACCGGCTGCGCTGGCAGCAATCGGCGATCGACTTCGCGACTGCGCTCGGCGACGACGTGGGCGCGATGGTCAAGGCGCAGATGGGTCGCCTGGTCGTGACCAAGCGGGGCGAGGGCAAGAGCGCCGGCGGGTCGTCCCTGCCGCCTGTCGAGGTCCGCTACGACCCGAACTATCGCTTCGAGGCCGAGATCGAGCCGCGGCCGCAATACAGCGAGATGGGCGGCGATTGGTACGACCCGGCGCAGGCCCAGCGTCGTCGGGAGAAGGTCCAGCCGGGCTATTCGGCCGGCCGGCATGCCCTGATGCATCCCTATCCGAGCCAGGCAGAGGCGAAGCTCGGCGCCGAGGCGGCCGGGCGGGAGCATGGCCGGAACTCAGGCTCCGGTTCCTTCGAGATGCCCGGCAACCCGCTCGCGGTCGCCGAGGCGCCCGTCATCTGCTCGGGCTTCGGTTCCGACATCGACGGGACCGAGTGGGTCTGCTCCTCGGCGGAGCACGTCGTCGAGCCCGAGAAGGGCTGGATCACGACCGTCCAGGTCGAGACGAAAGGGAGCGGAGACAAAAAGAAATAGGTGGCGGAGGCCAGCTTTCGCCGGCGGCGGGGCTAGTTTGGCGACCGGTTCCCGCCCGACAGGAGTCCCCTGATGTCGCTCCGCCTTGCGCACGTCGAGCGTGCAGGCTGGGAGTAGGGCAAGAGGGATAAAGGAATGGTTGAGAGCACGCGTGCCCGCCCGGCTGCCGGCTATGTGGGTGGTAAGAAACAGCTGGCCGGCAGGCTGGCGAAGCGGATCGCCGCGATCGATCACGAGGTCTATGCCGAGGCCTTCGTCGGGATGGGTGGTGTCTTCTTTCGGCGGTCGGCTCCGGCGAAGGTGGAGGTGATCAATGACCGCAGCCGGGATGTCGCGACATTCTTCCGCATCCTGCAGAACCACTATCAGGCCTTCATGGACATGCTCCGGTGGCAGCTCACGAGCCGCGACGAGTTCGAACGGCTGAACGGTATGGACCCCGAGCGCCTGACCGACCTGCAAAGAGCCGCACGGTTTCTGTACCTGCAGCGACTGTCCTTCGGCGGCAAGGTCGCGGGCCGCACCTTTGGGGTTGACCCCAGAGGGCCCGGCCGCTTCAACGTCGATCGTCTGGCGCCTCTTCTCGCCGAGGCCCACGAGCGCCTCGCCGGGGTCTGGATCGAGTGCCTGGACTGGCCCGATTTCCTTGCCCGATGGGATAGGCCGCAAACTCTTTTCTTCCTCGATCCACCCTACTACGGCACCGAGCACTACTACGGTCGAGGGCTCTTCGAGAGGAGCGACTACGACCGCCTTTCAGCGGCTTTGAAGGGTCTTCGAGGCTCGTTCGTGCTGACCCTGAATGACCACCCGGAGGTACGCCGCATCTTCCGGGGCTTCCGAATGGAGACGGCTGCGGTGACCTACACCATCGGCTCCGGTAACACGACGCGGGCGGGCGAGCTGATCATTTCCACGGATCGGTGAGGCGTGCCAGGTGCTACAAAACCAAGTGTCCGTGACTCCGAAATCAAGTGTCGCGCTACACCGATCCGGTCGGCCGCCAGACCGACCCCCTCATCCGCCCTTCGGGCACCTTCTCCCCCCTTAGGGGGAGAAGGGGTAACCCGTTGAGAGATCGCAGGATTCATCGCCCCCGATCCATCCGCTGGACACCCGAAGGCGGGATGAGGGGGGCGATGCCGCTACGGGCTGCAAACCCGTGGGTCGGGCAACGCGGGAGGTTGCCGACTGTCCGAAGAAGCTGAGTGGCGGAGTATCCGGCCAACCTTCTGTTTGGACGGCGGGCGGCCGCGCGTCATGTCTGCCCGCAGCAATCCGGACTCGCGCCATTCCATTGCGCACTATAGGATGGCGCCATGGATACGCCGCCGCGTCTCGAAGACCAGATCTGTTTTGCCCTCTACGGGGCGCTGCAGGCCATGACGCGGGCCTACAAGCCGCTTCTGGAGCCGCTCGGGCTGACCTATCCGCAATATCTGGTCATGCTGGTGCTGTGGGAACGCGACGGGCTCTCGGTCGGCGAGATCGGCGAACGCCTCGGGCTCGATTCGGGCACGCTGACCCCGCTTCTGAAGCGCCTGGAAGGCGCCGGCTACCTCGATCGCAGCCGCGACAAGGCCGACGAGCGGGTCGTGCGCGTGGCGCTCACCCCTGCAGGCGACGCCCTGCGTGAACCGGCCGCCGCGGCGGTCCGCGCGATCGGCTGTCTGATCGGACAGCCCGCCGGCGACCTCGCCACGCTGCGCGACGGCATCAAGGCCCTGAAGGCCAGCCTGTCGAAGTGACCCTCCCGGTGGCGCGGGCGCATCCCGGTGGCGCGGGCGGAGATTGCGCCCCGCCAGACCATGGCCAGCGCGGAGTTGGGACCGTCCCCGGCGGCCGTCGGCCTCCAAGGTCCCGCCCTACGACCCGGCAGGCCCGGCCCCCTCGGCGGCCGCGTGCCCCGGCGGCGCGCGACCGAGCGTCGTCCCGTGAAGGCCACGCCCTGCCTCGACATCCGTCCGGGCCCGGAGGCGGGACCCCGTTCGGGCGGGTTGGCGAGGCGGCGGCCTTACGGGAAGCAGCGCATCTCTGCTTCGGCCTGGGCGCGGCGGAGATCCGCGATGGTCTCGTCCATGGCGGTGTTGGCGCGGAAGGTCGAGGCGGCCTGGCCGACGCCCTGGCGCATCATCAGGATGGTCTCGGCCTGCTCGTACTTGTCGTAGGGCAGGATCGAGGCGACCACGTCGACCGAGCAGGAGCAGCGCATCAGCGCGTCGCGGGTCTGCCCGTTGGCGGCCATGCAGCCGAACACATAGTCGGCGCGCGCGGCGGTCGGGAAGTCATTCAGGGTGCCGGGGTCCACGCCGTTCTGCGCCAGCGCCGGCCCGGACAGGGCGAGCGCGGCGACACATGCGAACAGGGCCGTGCCGGCCCGGCGGCGATCAGTTCTCGACATAGCGGGTGACCTCCTCGACCAGCGGGGCGCCGCCGTCGGGCGCAGGCGTCGTGATCCGGATCTCGTAGATGAGGCCCGGGACTTCGGGCGAGACCGTGAAGCGGTAGACGGTTTCCGAGAAGGCGGCCATGCGGGCCTTCTGGGGATCGTTGACATAGGGCCTGACGGTGAATTGCGTGCCGTCGACCTCGCCGGTGCCGAGCTTGATCTTGACCGGCTCGGCGCTGGCGGCCTCGCGCATTCCGGTCCGGATCGCGTTCTTGAAGTAGCGCGGATTGCCGCCGAGCAGCTTGGCGAAATCGCCGAGATGCAGTTCCAGCATCAGGATCGCGGTCGGATTGAAGGCGACATTGTCGAACGGGCCGGCGGCACGATGCTGCGGCCCCTTGAACAGCGTCACGATGACGTTGCGCTTGGCCGCGGCCTCGCCCGGCTCCAGCGTCAACTCGACCACGTCCTTGAAGCCCGGCTTGACCTTGTCGGGATCGCGGACGCTGCGCTCGAAACCGTATTTCAAGACCGTCCCGGGCGGTGCCTTGAGATAGTGCTCGCCCTCGAACAGGACTTCGCCGACATCGGCCTTGGCGGCGGCGGAGGCCGCCGGCCCGGCCGCCTCGGCCGCGGGCACAACGGCGCCGAGCGCTAGGGCTAGGGCGAGGGCGCAGACCGCAGCCCGTGCGGTGCGCTTTCCGAATTCCATCATCGACAAGGGTCATCTCCTCCCGAGACTGTCCTGCCCGCCGCCCGCGCCGGTTCTTTGCATGTCGACGTCGGGCCGGAGCCAAGTCCGGTCCGGGATGCCGTCATTGCGCCGGTTCGCGAGCCCGGGTCGTCATTTCCCGATATTGATAGGGCGGCGGTGTGGCTGTCACGGCCTCCGCCTCGGCGAGGGCCACGATTTTGTGGTGCAGCGGCGATTTGTGGCAGGCGGGATCGGTCGCCGCGGCGTCGCCGGCGAGCGCCAGCGCCTGGCAGCGGCAGCCGCCCCAGTCGATCTCGGCCCGCTCGCAGGTCCGGCACAGGTCGGGCATCCAGTCGGTGCCGCGATAGGCCGTGAAGGCCGGCGAGTGCAGCCAGATGTCGCGCAGCGAATGCTCGCGCACGTTCCAGAATTCGAGATGCGGAATGGTCTCGGCGGCATGGCAGGGCAGCGCCTTGCCGGACGGCGCGACATTGATCGACCGGCGCCCCCAGCCGCCCGAGCAGGCCTTGGGATATTTCGCGTAATAGTCCGGGATGACCATGTCGATGACCAGCGTACCCTCCAGGCGGGTGCGGGCGGCCTCGACGAGCGCGATCGCGCGGTCGACCTCGGGCTTGGCCGGCATCAGCGCGGCGCGGTTGGCATAGGCCCAGCCGTAATACTGGGTATGGGCGACCTCGAGCCGCTTCGCCCCCATGGCGACGGCGAGGTCGACCAGGTCGCCGACCTGGTGGATGTTGCCGCGATGGATGACGGCGTTGAGGGTCAGCGGCAGGCCTGCATCGACGACCCAGCGGCCGACCTCGCGCTTCTTCTCATAGGCGCCGCGATAGCCCGCGACATGGTCGTTGACCGCCGCGTCCGCGCCTTGGATCGAAAGCTGGACGTGATCCAAGCCGGCATCGACCAGCTTCGTCAGCAGGTCCTGCGAGACGCCGACGCCGGAGGTGATCAGGTTGGAATAGATGCCGACCTCGGCGCAGTGGCGGGTCAGCTCGACGATGTCGCGCCGGGCGGTCGGCTCGCCGCCGGACAGATGGGTGTGCAGCACGCCGAGCGCGGCAGCCTCGGTGAAGACCCGCTTCCAGGTCTCGGTGTCGAGTTCGACCGAGCGCCGGTCCAGCTCCATGGGATTGGAGCAATAGGGACATTTCAGCGGGCAGCGGTGGGTCAGCTCGGCGAGCAGGCCGAGCGGTGCCGGGACGGAAACGGGCCGCGGTGCGTTCATAGCTCCAGCACCCTCTTGTTGGCGAGATCGACCAGCATGGCGCGGATGTCGGCATCGATCACCGACGGCTCTTCATTGTAGGCGGCGGCCGTCTCGGCGATCACGGTCGCGAGCGTGCGCTGGCCGTCGCAGAGCTTCAGGATGCCGGCCGCCGCCTCGTCGATCTGGAAGGCGCGTTCCGGGGCGAGCAGCATCCAGCTGTTGCGCACCTGGTCGAAACGCAGTTTCACCCCGCGCGGTAGGCGCGGCACGGCCTCGTCGGTGGCGGCATCGGCTTTCATCGGGTCTCCTCGTCCGGGATCCAGGCCCCCGGCGGCGGCAGCTTCGGATCGACATAGGCGAAATGCAGCGCGTCGAGCTGCGACCAGAGCACGTCACACTTGAAGCGCATGGCCGCGATCGCCAGAGCCTGGGTCTCGGCCGTGGTGGCGTGAGCCTTGGCATAGGCGAGCGCGAAGTCGGCATCGCGGTTCACCCGGGCCAGCCGTTCGTCGAAATAGGCGAGCGTCCGGCGGGCGATGAAGTCGTAGGAGGCGAGCATGCCGGACATGCGCTCGGAGACCACGGTCGCCGAGAACAGCTCGGTCAGCGAGGAGGCGACGGCCTCGAGCGGCGTGCGCTCGCGGACGAATTGCAGATAGGCGTCGACGGCGAAGCGGGTCGCCGGCAGCACGCCCTCGAAGGCCAGCACCTTGCCGCGATCGAGGCCGAGGCCGTCGGTCAGACGCAGCCAGCGATCGAGCCCGCTTTCGCCCTCGCCCTCGCCGTCCTGCTCGACGATGCGCCGGCGCCAGGAGCGGCGGTCGGCCGGATCGGCGAGGCGGGACAGCACCAGCGCGTCCTTCACCGGGATCATGGCCTGGTAGTAGGTGCGGTTGAGCGCCCAGGCGGTGACCTGTGCCCGGTCCAGCCGGCCGGCGCTGAGCAGGCGGTGGAACGGGTGCAGGTGATAGTAGCGCCGCGCGGCGACCTGGCGGAGTTCCTCCTCCAGTTCCGCGGGACTGAGAATCCGGGCCATGCTGTCACTCCCCTGCGCTCGGCTTGCGCGCGGAGTGATAGCATGCCGGCCCGGCCCCGGGCGCGGTACCCGGCGCCGGCCAGCCCCGCGCCGAACCGCCCCATGCCGATCGTGCCCGCCCCGGACAAGGCTGGGCGCGACGCGGGAGACGGCGGGAGCGACCGGCGGCATGGCGGGGCCTCAGGTCGGCCGGAACACGCCGGGCGGCGGCAGGCCCGGTTCGACATAGGCGAAGTAGAGCGCGTCGAGCTGCGACCAGAGCACCTCGGTCTTGAAGGTCAGGGCGGCGATCACGGCCTCCTGCTGGTCCGGGGTGCGCGCGTTCTTCTTGACGTATTCGAGCGCGAAATCGGCGTCCCGCGGCGCCTGGTCGAGCCGGCGACGGAAATAGGCGATCACCTTCTCGTCGATGAAGTCGTAATTCTCCAGCATGCCGGAGATGCGCTCCTTGTGGATGCCGGGCGCGAACAGTTCGGTCAGCGACGAGGCGACGGCTTCGAGCAGCGGCTTGTCGCGGGTGAAGTGGACATAGGCCTCGACGGCGAACTTGGTCGCCGGCAGGGCGCCGCGCTTGGAGACGACATAGTCGCGGTCGAGGCCGAGGCCGTCGGTCAGCACCAGCCAGCGCTCGATGCCGCCGGAATCCTCACCCGTTCCGTCATGGTCGGTGATCCGGTGGATCCATTCCCGGCGCAGGTCGCGGTCGTCGCAGCGCGACATCAGCGCCGCGTCCTTGCGCGGGATGGCCGACTGGTAGCAGTAGCGGTTCAGCGCCCAGGCCTGGACCTGGCCCTTGCTGAGCTTGCCGCCATGCAGCAGGTGATGGAACGGATGCAGGTTGTGATAGCGCTCCGCGCCCACCTTGCGCAGGGCGGCTTCCAATTCGTCGGGGGTCATCAGACGGGTCACAGGACCACCTCCAGGCCATCATGGGTGATTTCCCAACCGGCCTCCTCCATCGCCCGGCGTTCGGGCGAGCCCTCGATCAGGACGGGGTTGGTATTGTTGATGTGGATGAAGCAGCGTCGGCCGACCGTCAGACCGGCGAGTGCGGCGGCGCTGCCGTCCGGCCCCGACATGGAGATGTGCCCCATGCGCCGGCCGGTCTTGGCGCCGAGACCCTCGCGGATCATCTCGTCGTCGGTGTAGAGCGTGCCGTCGAAGAACAGGGCATCCGCGCCGTCGATGCGCGCCCTGACCGCGTCGGTGACGTGGGCGCAGCCGGGGATATAGACGAGGCGCGCCCCGCCGGCGCTGATCGTCACCCCCACGGTGTTCTCGCCCTCCTCCCCGATCCTGAGGCTCTGATCCTCGCGCCAGAGCGGGACCTTGCCGGGAACCGGGAAGATTTCGATGTCGAGCCCCGGCAGCGGCCGGAACGGTTCGCCGAAGGCCACGCGCCTGCGCGTCACGCAGTCGGCGGCCATCACGGCGAAGATCTGGTTGTCGGCGATCGTCCGGAGCGTCTCGTCGGTGCCGTAGAGGTCGAAGGCCTGGCGTTCGCGAAGGCCGAGAAGACCCGTCACGTGATCGACGTCGCCATTGGTGACCAGAACCGCCGCGATCGGGGAATGGCGCGAACCCGTCTGCGGGTGCAGCGCCGGCGCCGACCAGATCTGCTGGCGGATGTCGGGCGAGGCGTTCAGAAGAAGCCAACGCTCGCCGTCTGCGGATACCGCTACGCTCGACTGGGTGCGGGGACGGACCGAGCCGTCGCCCTTCCAGGCCATCCGGCAGACGCGGCAGCGGCAGTTCCATTGCGGAACGCCGCCGCCGGCTGCCGAACCGAGAACGATCGCGCGGAGACGGACAGTCATGCCCCTATCGTCCACGCATCACGATCCCGTCGTCGATCTCAGTATTCCGGCGGGAAATAGCCGTTGATCTCGAGACCGACGCAGATTTCCTGAACGAGGGGCTTGTTCCAACGCATGGTTTTTCCTCCAGTTTGTGCGACCCGCCCAGCCAAGTCTTATTTCTAAGAAATTTCTGAGAAGGTCCGTCCCGGCCGCATCGAATGTGCGACAGCTTCCGTATATTTGCAGGGTTCCATGGAGTGTCAAACAAAATAGGATAAGAGAAATCTTAGTATTTCTGCACTGCAATAAATAAGAAAACCATAAGAATGAAGTCGAATGTGCAGCTTTTCAGCCTCAATACAGGCGAGGCCCGCGCTTTCGCACGGGCCTCGGAGCCGGCCGGTCAGTTGAACCCGGATACCGCCGCGCGTCGCCGCAGCGGAATGTCGCAGTCCGGCCGCGATCAGGCGATCGTGGTGGTCACGTCGATGTTGCCGCGGGTGGCGTTGGAATAGGGGCACACCTTGTGGGCCGCCTCGACGATCTCCTCGGCGGTGGCCCGCTCGATGCCCGGCAGGGACACATGCAGCGCGACCTCGAGACCGAAGCCCCCCGGGATCTGGCCGATGCCGACGGTCGCGGTCACGCTCGCCTCGTCGACGATCTTGATCTTCTGCTTGCCGGCGACGAAGCGCAGCGCACCGAGATAGCAGGCCGAGTAGCCGGCGGCGAAGAGCTGCTCCGGATTGGTCGCGCCGGCCGCGCCGGGACCGCCCATGTCCTTCGGAACCGACAGGTTCACATCCAGCACGCCGTCGGAGGAGCGCGAATGGCCCTCCCGGCCGCCGGTCGAAGTTGCGGTCGCCTTGTAGACCGCCTGAATGCCCATGATGGCCTCCTCGGTTATTGAGGACGACACCATTATATTGCGCGCAATTTAAATGCAAGCACCCTTCCGACGAATTGCCCGGGATGCCGGAATCGTGACCGCAGCGCCCGATCCGGACCCGTTCGGCCGCCAAAGCATATTCAAGCCGGGTTCTGAAGCAGGGCCATGCCGGGTTCCATGCGGAACCGTGCTGGGTTCCATGCGGAACCGTGCCGGGTGCAGAGACGGCCCGGTTCGGCCGCCCGGCTCCGACCACGGCCGCCGATCACAGTCGCTGATGCACGGAGGCGTCGAATGGCGACAATTTTCGCTCACTTCGAAGAACGCGATTGTTTCTTGATTTACAGATTGCACTTAATAACTGCATGAAAGAGGGCGTGATTCGCCCGCCACAACCGTGGCGAAACCCACCGGAGCGGTTTGCAATGCTGAAATGGATGCTCGGACTGATCATTGCGGCTGCTCTGGCCGGCTCCGCGACGGCAGCCGAGCCCTCGGGAAAAACCCTGAGCGTCCGGTATCTCAGTGCCGATTCCGCGACCGTCCAGGCCCGCAACGCCGATCCGGCCATGGCCGGACTGAAGGGCAAGAAGTCGGTCCGCTACTTCCAGGCCGGCTCCAGCCTGCCGATCGATGCGGCCACCGGGGCGATCGACTTCGGCAGCGCGATCGGCAAACTGACGCTGAAATCCACCGAGAAGCGCGGCAACGACGACCTGACCTGGGTCGGCAAGCTGGACGGCAAGGACGGCCGCGCCATTCTGGTCGTCCGCAAGGGCTCGATCACCGGCACGATCACCAGCGACCGCGGCAGCTTCGATATCCGTCCGGTCGGCAACGGCACCCACGCGATCATCGAACGCGACGTGTCGGCCTTCCCGCCGGAGCATCCTCCGGGCGCGCTGCCGCGCGGCAACGGCGGCATCGACCCCAAGGCCAAGGTCGCCACCAAGGGGTCGCTGACCTATATCGACATCCTGGTCGCCTACAACACCGCCGCCAAGAATGCCTATGGCGGCGACATGGATGCCTATGCCCAGCTGGCGGTCGACACGGCCAACACCGCCTATTCGGACAGCGGCGTCAATGCTCGCCTGCGCCTCGCCGGCACCATCCAGACCTCCTACACCGGCACCGACTTCAACACCGCGCTGGACGACGTGACCAACGGCACCGGCGGTCTCGGCCCGATCAACACCAAGCGCGAGGCGATCGGCGCGGACGTGGTCAGCTTCATGTTCAACGGCACGGCCTATTGCGGGCTCGGCTGGCTGAACTCGTCCTCGACCACCGCCTACAGCGTCGTCTACTGGGACTGCGCCGTCTCCAACCATTCCTTTGAGCACGAGATCGGGCATAATTTCGGCGCCCGCCACGACCCCTATGTCGACAGTTCGACGACGCCCTATGCCTATGGCCACGGCTATGTCTACCAGACCTCCTGGCGGACCATCATGGCCTATGTGAATGCCTGCGGGTCCTGCCCGCGCATCGGCCGCTTCTCGAACCCGAACGTGACCTACAACAGCATCGCCACCGGCACCGCCCAGACCCACGACAATGCGCGCGTCCACAACGAGCGCGCCGCCACCATGGCGGCCTTCAAGACCCCGGCGACCACCTATGCGCTGTCGGTGACCAAGACCGGCAACGGCACGGTGACCAGTTCGCCCTCCGGCATCAGCTGCGGCTCGACCTGCTCGGCGAACTTCGCGGAAAATGCCAGCGTCACCCTGACGGCGGCCGCCTCTGTGGGCGCGACCTTCTCGACCTGGGGCGGCGCCTGCTCGGGCTCGTCGTCGACCTGCACGGTGACCATGGACGCGGCCAAGTCGGTGACCGCGACCTTCGTGGCGACGCAGATCTCCGTCTCCGTCTCGAAGAACGGCACCGGCGCCGGCACGGTCACCAGCAGCCCGTCGGGCATCGACTGCGGCTCGACCTGCTCGACCACCTTCGCCTACGCGACCAGCGTCACCCTGACCGCCACGCCCGACAATGCGTCGGTGTTCGGCGGCTGGAGCGGCTCCTGCGCCGGAACCTCGACCACCTGCACGCTCAGCGCCGATGCGGCCAAGTCGGTGATCGCCACCTTCACCAATGCCTCCGATCCGCAGACCCTGACGGTCGCCAAGAGCGGCACCGGCTCCGGCACGGTGACCAGCAGCCCGTCCGGCATCGACTGCGGCGCGACCTGTTCGTCGACCTTTGCGACCAATACCAGCGTGACGCTGACCGCCGTGGCCGCCAACGGCTCCAGCTTCAGTGCCTGGGGCGGCGCCTGCTCGGGTTCGTCGTCGACCTGCACCGTCACCATGTCGGCGGCCCGCTCCGTGACCGCGACCTTCAACACCTCGAACAGCAAGGTCCTGGTCTCCGTCACCAAGACCGGCAGCGGTACCGGCACGGTGACCAGCAGCCCGTCCGGCATCAATTGCGGCTCGACCTGCTCGATGCAGGTCAATACCGGAACGTCGGTCACGCTGACCGCGACGGTCGGCAAGAAGACCAAGTTCAAGGGCTGGTCGGGCGCATGCTCGGGCAAGAGCGCGACCTGCACCTTCACAGCCAGCACGGACAAGTCCGTCACCGCCAACTTCGCCAAGAAGTGAGACGGCGGCCGGAGGCGCCGATGCGCCCTGCCGGGTGCCGCCTTCGCGGCGGCGTCTCCGGCCGGCGGCTCGAGGCCTCCGCGACCGTATCGCCCGGAGCGGAGCCGCGCCCGTTCGTTCTGTCGGCAGCCCGCCGGCCGATCCCGCGCCGCCCTGTGTCGGCGACAGCACCATCCGATCTGAGCGGACCGGATGATGCTCTGCATGTATTTGGTTGCGCAAGCTTTTTCCGATCAGAGCGAGCCGCCTTGATCGGATCTTGCTCTAGCCGTCGGCCTTGAACATGAAGCCGCGGCCGCGGACGGTGACGATCAGCTGCTGGCCGGGCGGCGTGATCTCGCCGAGCTTGTGGCGCAGATAGCCGACATAGACGTCGACCACGTTGAGCGAAGCGCCGCCCTGGTCGGCCCAGAGCTGGTCGAAAATGTCGCCGCGCGCGACCGGACGGCCGGCGGCGCGCATCAGGACCACCAGGAGCGCGCTTTCCCGCTCGGTCAGGCGGGTCTCGGCCTCGCCGATGCGGGCGATGCGGGTCTCCAGATCCAGGGTCAGCGGCGCTGCCGTCAGGTAGCGCCCGGATTGCGGCGCGTCGGAGCGGCGCAGCATGTGGGTCTTCAGCCGCGCGACCAGTTCGCCGAAGGCGAAGGGCTTGACCACATAGTCGTCCGCCCCGGCCTCCAGCCCCTCGGCACGCTCCGAGATCGCCGCCTTGGCGGACAGCATCACGATCGGCATGGCGAAGCCTTCCGCGCGCAGGCTGCGGCACAGTTCGATGCCTGAATGGTCGGGCAGCATCACGTCGAGGATGATCGCCTCCGGCGCCAGGCGCCGCGCCTCGGGCAGGGCCGCCGCGCCGGTATCGACGACATGGACCGCGTAGCCTTCCTCGCCGAGGCCGCGCCGCAACAGCGAGCCGATATCCGGATCGTCTTCGACCACCAGGATCGTCATGCCGTTCTCCCGCCTTCCGGCTCCACGGCCGGCAGCCTGATCGTCACCGTCGTGCCGCGGGGCCGGTCGACCCCGTCGGCCGTCGCGCTGGTGACCGCGATGGTGCCCTTATGCCTCTCGACCACCCATTTTGCCAGCGCCAGACCGATTCCGAAGCCGCTGCCGGCCTCCGAACCGGCACCGCGATAGAAGCGGTCGAAGATGTGCGGCAGGTCGGCCTCGGCGATGCCGGCCCCGGTATCGGCGACCAGGATCGCCACCAGGCCGGCCTCGGCCCGGGCGACGACGCGGACGCTGCCGCCCGCCGGCGTGTGGCGGATCGCATTGGCCAGCAGGCCCTCGATCACCTGGCGCATCCAGTCCCGGTCGGCGCGCGCCGCCAGCCCCTCCCCAGCCTCGACGCCGAGCGAAACGCCGCCGCGCCGGGCGAGCGCCGCGACCGCTTCGGCCGCCTCCCCGATCAGGCCTCCGACCGGCGTGTCGGCGAGCATCAGATCGATCTCGCCGGTTTCCGACCGGGCGACGCGCAGGAGGTCCTCGACCCGCCGGTGCAGGCGCTGGGCGCGCGTGCGGATCGTCGTCAGTGCCTCGCCGGCGGGATCGCCGGCCTCGCGAGCCGGCCGGCGCAGCGCCAGATCGCATTCGCCGAGGATCACGGTCAGCGGCGTGCGCAATTCGTGGCTGACATCGGTGAAGAAGCGCCGCCGCGCGGCGTCGACGGCGGCCAGGCGCTGGTTGGCGTCGCGCAGATCGGCGGTGCGCTCGGCGATGGTCTGTTCGAGCCGCGCACGGTCGGCGGCCACCCGCGCCTCGCGCCGTTCGAGCCGGGCGGCCATGCGGTTGAAGCCGGCGAGCGCCAGGCTCAATTCGTCGCGTCCGGTCACGGAGAGGCGGGCGCGCAGGTCGCCGCGCCCGATCGCCCCGGCGCCGCGGCCGAGTTCGGCCAGACGGAGGACGAGGGGACGGGCGACCGCCCGGAACAACCAGAGCGCGAGCGCCAGGGCGAGCGCGACGGCCCCGGCCGCCGCCAGCGTCAGCCGGCCGCGCAGCGCCCGCATCTCCTCCTGGATGCGTCCGCCGGTGCGCCGTTCGTCGTCCATGATGGCGGACAGATTGGGGGCGAAGGTGACCGCGAACCCGTTCAGCGCGCCGCGGATCTGGTCGGCCACGGCACCGTCCGGCTCGGCCATCCGCTCGCCGATCTGCCGGTCGAGCACCTCGAAGCCGGCGCGGAGCCGGGCCAGCATGCGGCCGCGATTGGCGCTCGCGGCCTTCAGCCCGTCGGTCGGCGCGGTTTCGATCGCCTCGATGACGGCGCTGTCGATGGACGCGAACGCGCTGTCGACGCCGCGCCGGGCCTCCTCGATGCGGCGGTTGCCGGCGGCGCCGCGCTCGGCGGTATCGAGGGCGACGAAGGTGTAGTCGGAGATCCGGGCCGAGACCGCGCTCCACAGATCGAGCCGGCGCTGCGACGACAGGGCGCCGGCGATTCGGTCCTCGGCGAGCGACAGCGACCAGACCACCGCGACCGCGGCCAGGATGGCGGAGGCGGCGGCCAGACCGGCGACGGCGGCGATGCGGAAGCGGATCGAGGCGGTATTGAGTTTCATGAACCTTTCCCCCGCACCGCGCGCCGCGCGGCCGGAACGGACCGGCCGCCCGCCGGCCTGCGATCCCAGCCGCGATACGGGGCGCGGCGCGCCAAGGTGCCGAAACGGAGCCGGACAGGGAAGAGGCTGCCGTCGGCCGGCCGATCCCCGACCGGGCCTGCGTCGAGTTGTCTCGGCGACCATTGCGACGTTTTGCGGAAGCCGGTCAGCGGACTAACCTGACCACAACAAGGGTTCGGCAGTCTGCTTCGCAGCCTGACACCATTCGCATGTCTTGGGAGGAATCGTGGCGGTCATCAGCGAAGCGGCGGTCGGCCGGCCGGCGTCCGAGGCCGAAGCGCGGGCGGCGACGCTCATCGGACGGGCGCGCCTGCCTCTGATCGCCGGGCTGGCGGCGGACCTGGACGCGATTCGGGCGGCCTTCGCGCTCGCCGACCTGACCGGCGCGGCGGTCGATCCGGCCGCCGGCGACGCGCTCGCCGCCGAGATGCGCGCCTTCGCCGATTCCGGCCAGATGAACACCACCCCGGCCGAGGCGCGGCATCGCGCGGACCTCGTCGTTGTCGCCGGCCCGGCCGCGCTGGCCCATGCGGTCGCGGTCGGCCTGTTCGAGGAGGCCGCGAACCCGCTCTATCCCTGGCGGACCCGGCGCAAGGTCGTGCTGATCGGCTGCGGCGACGCCCCGGCGGTCGATTTCGGACCCACCACCGTCGCCGTGACCCATCTCGACGCCGATCCCGCCCATCTGCGCCCGGTCCTGGCGGCCCTGCGCGCGGCCGCGGCCGGCCACGGCCTCAGCGCGCCCAGGGACAACCGACCGACCCTGGCGGCGATCGCCGCGGCAGCGGCCGAGATCAAGGCCGCGGCCTTCGGCGTGCTGGTCTACGACCCGGCCGGGCTCGGCGCGCTCGGCATCGAACTGGCGCAGGGCCTCGTCAAGGATATGAACGCCGCCACGCGCTTCTCCGCGCTGACGCCGCCGCCGGCGCTCAACGGCAAGGCCGCCGCGCTCGCGGGGTTGTGGACCGTCGGCCTGCCCGGCCGCTTCGGCATGATCCGCGGCGTGCCGAAGGGCGACGACTGGCGCTTCGACGGCCGCCGGCTGGTCGCCTCCGGCGAGGCCGACGCGGTGTTGTGGGTCGGCCCCTTGGCCGCCGGCCTGCCGGACTGGCTGCCCGCGGCCGGCACGGTCGCGCTGGTGCCGCCCGGGCAGGCCGTGGCGGCGGAGGTGACGATCGAGGTCGGCGTGCCCGGCATCGACCATGGCGGCACGCTCTACGAGGCGCGCCGCGACGGGCTCAGCTATGTGGAGCCGTCGGCGCCGACGGCGCGCCCGCGCGCGGCGGCCGTGATCGGACGCCTCGCACAAATCATCCAGGGAGGCGCGGCATGCTGATCCGTCTCGCCGGCGGCCGCGTCATCGATCCCGTCCAGGGGCTCGACGCGGTCGGCGACATCTATGTCCGCGACGGCCGCATCGTCGCCGCCCCCGAACCGGGCGAGGCGGTCGACGAGACCCACGATTGCCGCAGCCGCATCGTGATGGCCGGCGCCATCGACGTGCACAGCCACATCGCCGGCGGCAACGTGACGCTGGCGCGGCTCCTGCTGCCCGAACTGCATGTCAACGAGGCGCCCTCGCCCGACGGCATGCCCTTCGCCCATGCGCGCTGGTCGAGCTGGGAGATCGGCCGGCTCTATGCCGAGATGGGCTTCACCACGGTGATCGAGCCGGCGCTGGCGCCGACCCACGCGCTGCAGACCCATCTGGAACTGGCCGACCTGCCGGTCATCGACAAGGGCGCGCTGACGGTCGTCGGCAACGACGACCTGCTCCTGAAGCTGCTGCGTGAGCGGGAGAGCCGGGACGCGGTGCGCGACGCGGTCGCCCACGCGCTCGCCGCCTCGCGCGGCCTCGGCCTCAAGGTGATCAATGCCGGCGGCGCGCCGGCCTTCAAGTCGAACCTGCGCAGCTTCTCGTTCGACGACGAAGTGCCCCATTACGGGCTCACCTCGCGCCGGATCGTGACCGGGCTGCTCGACGCGGCCGCCGAGATCGGCGTGCCGCATCCGCTCCACGTGCATTGCAACAATCTCGGCGTGCCGGGCGCGACCGAGACCGTCCGGGCGACCATGGCGGGCGCCGAGGGGCGGCCGATTCATCTCGCCCATATCCAGTTCTACGCCTATGAGGAGGACCCGGCCGGGCTGTTCCGCTCGGGCGCCGAGGCGGTCGCGGCGGCGCTGGCGGCCCATCCGAACGTCTCGGTCGATGTCGGCCAGGTCATGTTCGGGCCGACCGTGACCATCTCGCTCGACATCATGAAGCAGTATTCCGGCCACGCCCATGCCAGCCCGAAGAAATGGGCGCTGGTCGACGGCGACGCGGAAGGCGGCGGCATCGTGCCGATCGACTACCGGGCCAAGAGCTGGGTCAACCAGCTGCAATGGGCGATCGGGCTCGAACTGTTCCTGCTCTCGCCCGATCCCTGGCGCTGCCTGATGACCACCGACCATCCCAATGGCGGCCCGTTCACGTCCTACCCCGAGATCCTGCACCTGCTCATGGACCGCGGCGAGCGCGCGCGCTGGATCGCCCGCATGCCCGAAGAGGCGAAGCGGCGCTGCGGCCTCGCCGCCCTGGAGCGGGAATATACCCTCGACGAGGTGGCGATCATGACCCGCGCCGCGCCGGCCCGGCTGCTTGGGCTCGCCGACCGCGGCCATCTGAAGCCCGGCGCCGTCGCCGACATCGCCGTCTATGACGACCTCGCCGACCGCGCCGCCATGTTCCGCGCGGCGCGGCTGGTGCTGAAGGACGGCCGGGTCGCGGTGCGCGACGGCCGCTGCACCGGCTGGATCTTCGGCCGCACCCATACCCTGAAACCGGGCTACGACGCCGCCATGACCCGCGAGGTCGAGACCTATCTGACCGACCGCTACGGCGTCGGCGCCAAGGCCTTCGCGGTTCCCGACGACGCCTTCGGCGAACGCCACGTCTTCAAGGTCGAGCCATGCAGCCACTGAGTCTCAACGGCGTCACGATCGACGACAGCTTCGCCGAGGCCTTCGACATGGCCGCGACCGGCCTCGTCATCACCGCGCCGACCGCGCGCTGGGCCGAGATCGCCGCCCGCACCATGACCGGTTTCGCCACCTCGGTGATCGCCTGTGGGGTCGAGGCCGGCATCGACCGCGAACTCGCCCCCGACGAGACCCCGGACGGACGGCCGGGCTTCCGGGTGCTGATGTTCGGCTTCGACGGCAAGGGCCTGGAGATGCAGATCCAGAACCGGGTCGGGCAATGCGTGCTGACCAGCCCGGGCTCGGCCTGTTTCGCGGGCCTCGAGGGCACCAGGAAGCTGAAGCTCGGCGCCACCTTGCGCTTCTTCGGCGACGGCAACCAGATCTCCAAGCGGCTCGGCGGCAAGCACTATTGGCGCGTGCCGGTGATGGACGGCGAGTTCCTGGTCGAGCATTCGACCGGCCTTTCGGAAAGCGCGATCGGCGGCGGCAACCTGCTGATCCTCGGGCGCAGCCATGCCGAGGTGCTGGAGGCATCGGAGGCGGCCGTCGCGGCGGCCTCGACGGTCGCCGACGTGATCCTGCCCTTTCCGGGCGGCATCGTGCGCTCGGGCTCCAAGGTCGGCTCGAAATACAAGGCGCTGATCGCCTCGACCAATAACGCCTTCTGCCCGGTGCTGCGCGGCGACCCCGGCTCGGAGCTCGACGCCGACACGAATTGCGTGATGGAACTGGTCATGGACGGGCTGTCCTTCGAGGCGATCCAGGAATCCATGCGCCGCGGCCTGCACGCCGCCTGCGCGTTCGGGCCGGAGCACGGCATCCTGCGCATCTCGGCCGGCAATTACGGCGGCAATCTCGGCCGCCATCACTTCAAGCTGAGGGACCTTCTCTGATGGCCGCCCTCGTCTTCCGCCTGCGCGCCGCCCCACCCGAACGGCTCGATCTCTCGGCCCTGACCCGGGCGGGTCTCGCCGGTCTCGACCGCGCCGCGATCGCCGCCCTGGTGATCGGAACCACCAGACAGGCGCCCACGGTCGGCGATCTCTTCGAGGTGATCGGCGACGACACGGGCGAGATCGTGTTCGAGGGCGGCTCGGACCGTTTCGACCGGATCGGCGCGGGCCTGACCGGCGCGGCCCGGATCACCGTGGTCGGCGATGCCGGCCTCGATGTCGGCGCCGGCATGAAGGGCGGCGCGATCCGGGTGACCGGATCGGCCCTGCACCGGGCCGGTGCCGGCATGACCGGCGGGCTCCTGACCATCGGCGGCGATGCCGGCGACTTCACCGGCGGCACCGCCGCGTCCGGCGCCATGGCGGGCCAGGCCGGCGGCGTGATCGTGGTCGGCGGCCGGGTCGGCGACCGGGCCGGCGACCGCATGCGCCGCGGCCTGCTGGTGGCTCTCACCGGGACCGGCGCCCATGCCGGCGCGCGCATGTCCGGCGGCACTATCGTGACGGCCGAACTCGGCGCCGAGCCCGGCACCCTGATGAAGCGCGGCACGATGGTCGCAGGGCGGCACGGCGATCTCGGCCCGACCTTCGTGCCGGCCGGCCGCTACGAACTGCCCTTTCTGCGCCTTCTGGCCCGGCACATTGCCACAACGGTGCCGGTGGCCGCCGGGCTGATACCCGAACGGGCCATGCGTTGGCGTGGCGACATGGCGGCGCTCGGCAAGGGCGAGATCCTGATCGGGGCCGGCTGAAGCCTGTCCTTTCCGCGCGGAAGGACGGTCGTGCCCTGGCGGACGGCCCGATCGGTGCCGGCATGCCTCGGCGCGGCGCCGGATCGCGGCCAAGGCCGTCCGGGTCGCGTCGACGGTCGACGATCAGCTGCCCGGAGGCGGCAGGAAGCGCGCCGCCGTCGGTTTGCCGGTTTATCGATCAGTCCCGATCCCGGCCGTGACAAAAGATCGCAGACACTTCCCCGCAGGTTGCCCGGTTTTTGGGCGATCGACCGATGTGCGGCGCACAAGTTTTGTGTGCATCGCAATATTTCGTGGGGATTTTGCCGGGACGCCGCGGGGCCGACATCCGCCCGAACGGCGCGATCACATGATTGTGACGTAAGGGCACCGAGACCGGTTGTCCCTGTTGAGACTTCGGCCCTTTTCGCCCCCGAGCTGGAATTTCAGAACTCGCCTTTGCGGGCCGGCCCGGCCCCACGGCGGCTGCGGGGCCGCGCGTGGCACGGGGCTTGCCAACCTATGCCTGTACGGCGGACCGCGGATAACACCGGCGGCGGGACCGTAACGAAAGACGAACAGACCGCGACCTCTGGGGCGATTCCACAGGGATCCGAGCGATCCCGACGACGCGAGGCCGGAGGATCGGCGGCAAGCGAGGTGAGAGAACGACCCGGAGGGTGACATCCGACCCTGACACGGAAGGTCGCACCCCATGGAACTGATCCTGGCCGTTTGCATGTTGTCCACGCCCGGCGATTGCCGGGAAGAGCGTCTGTCGGTGAGCGTCGAGGAAGTCGCCCCCATGCAATGCATGATCGGCGCTCAGCCCATCATCGCCGAGTGGTCGCAGTCGCATCCCAAGTGGAAGATCGAGCGCTGGCGCTGCGGACCGGCCGGTCGCGACGGCTATCGGATCTGAATCCCGGTCCCGACGAAGACGGCGGTCCCGCGCCTCGGCGCCGGTCCTGTGCCCAGCATGCCGCCGGCCCGGTCCTGGCGCTCCCCGCTCGACCGTTCGGCCCCCGACGGTCTTGCGCGGTCCGGACCGCGTGAGCCACGATGCATCGCCTCTGACCGGGATGCTTCGCCATGGCTCATCGCAGTCCGGACCTGCGCCGGTCCCTGATCTTCGTGGCCGGTGCCGACGCGGTCGCCCAGGACCAGGCCCTCGGAGCGCGGCCCGACGTGCTCATTCAGGATCTGGAGGACTTCACGCCGCGGCCTTTGAAGGAGACCGGTCGGTCGCGTGCCGCCGCGCTTTTCGCCGCCTGCCGGCAGGCGGGCGCGATGGCGGCGGTTCGCATCGACCGTCTCGCCGACGGCGGCCTGCTCGACCTGGACGCCGTCGTCCCCGCGCGTCCCGACCTCATCCTGCTGCCGAAGGCCGAATCGGCAGCGGAGATCGCGGCATTGGATGCGGCCATCGGCACACGCGAGGCCCTGCATGGACTTGAACCCGGGACCATCGAGATCGTGCCGACCGTGGAGACGGCGCGCGGCGTCCTCAGGCTGGAGGCGATCGTGTCCGCAAGCGCCCGCATCCGGTCGGCCGTCCTCGGTGCCGAGGATCTGGCGGCCGATCTCATGGCGCCGCGCACCCGCGAAGGCGGCGAACTCGCCTATGCGCGTGCCCGATTTCTCCTCGAATGCCGTGCGCTCGGTATCGAGCCGGTCGATCCGCCCTACACCTTCGCGGACGAGGCCGGCTGCGCAAGCGAGGCCCGCAGGGCCGCCGCAGCCGGCTACCGCTCGAAGAGCACCGTGACGCCCGGCCACGTCGCCATCCTGCACGCGGTGTTCAGCCCGGACGCCGATGCGCTCCGCCACGCGCAGAACGTGGTCGCCGCCTTCGACGAAGCCCGGGCCCGCGGCGCCGACCGGGTGCTGGTCGACGGTCTGTGGATCGAACCGCCGACCTATCGGCGCGCCTGCGCGCTCATCGAACGCGCCGAAGCCCTCGCGGCCGCGTCCGCCGCTTGAGAACCGCCAGCCTCAGGAATCGTATTTGATATAGGCGAAGCGCAGGTCCTTGTCGGGGGTGCCTTCGAGGCCCTTGCCCTCAAGGCCGGGCTGCCATTGCACGACCTCCTCGATCTTGGCGGCGAGCGCGAAATCCTTGTCGGTGATGCCCTTCGCGGCATGGTTCATCAACCGCACCTCGACCCAGGCATAGGAGGCCGTCAGGTCGGGATGGTGCCAGGCGGCCTCGGCGAGATGGCCGACCGTGTTGATCACCATCAGGGTGCCCTTCCAGCTGGAGGTGCGGTAGGTGCGCCGGATCCAGCCGTCCTCCAGGCGCCAATGCGGCAGGTCGGCGGCCAACCGGGCGCGGACCTCGTCGTCCGTATAGGTCTTCTCGGTCTGACGCTCGCTCATCGTTGCGCTCTCCGGCTCGACGGGCCAAAATCCCGGTCGACTGGTCACGACATTGCGTCGGACCCTGACAAGGCAGAAACCTAGGGGCGATGATGGTGTCCGTCCAGACGCGGCCCGGGCTGGTCCGCGTGACCGCTCCCGCGCGCTTGCATATCGGCTTCCTCGATCTCAACGGCGATTTGGGGCGGCGCTTCGGCTCGATCGGCCTCGCCGTCGACCGGCCGGCCGCCATCATCCGCATCGCACGCGCCGGCGTCACCGCCGTGTCCGGCGCCGAGGTCGGCCGCGCACACCGCTATCTGGTCGCCGCCTGCCGGGTGCTCGGAGCCAAGCCCGGCCACGATCTCGTCGTCGCCGGCGCCATGCCGGCCCATGCCGGATTCGGGTCCGGAACCCAGCTGGCGCTGGCCATCGCGGCCGGGGTGGCGCGGCTGGAAGGTCTGCCTTTCGACGCGGGCGCGATCGCCGCCGAGCTCGATCGCGGCGCCCGCTCGGGCATCGGCGTGGCGGCCTTCGAGGGCGGCGGCTTCGTGCTCGACGGCGGCAAGGGCGCGGGGCCGGCGGCGCCGCCGATCATCGCCCGGCTGCCGATCCCGGAGGCCTGGCGCATCGTGCTGGTCCTCGACGAAACCACCGACGGCGTCCACGGCGACGACGAACTGGCCGCCTTCCGGGCGCTGCCGACCTTCCCGGCCGCCGATGCCGCCCATCTCTGCCGGCTCGTGCTGATGCGCATGCTGCCGTCGCTGGCGGAGGCCGACATCGCCGGCTTCGGCGCGGCGGTGACCGAGATCCAGGCCCGGCTCGGCGACCATTTCGCCCCCGCGCAGGGCGGCGGCCGCTTCACGTCGCCGCGGGTCGCGGCCGCGCTCGCGGCTCTCGCGCAAGCCGGCGCGGCCGGCCATGGGCAGAGTTCCTGGGGTCCGACCGGCTTCGCACTCTTCGCCTCGGACCGCGCCGCCGAGGCCGCCGTCGCCGCCCTTGCGCTGAATGACCGCATCGCGGACGGTTTGAATTTCATCATCGTCAGGGGCAGAAACCAGGGAGCCGTAATCGAGGCCGAATAAGCGGCCGCTGCGGATCGCCCGCCAGACGGGCGCGAGGAGTCCGGGGGAAATGTCCAAGAACATCCTGCACATGCTGACGCCGCTCAAGCATATGAGCCCGTTCGACGTGAACATGGCGGCGGATGCCGGCTTCGACGTGATCGCCACCTACACGTCGGTCACCCCCGAGGAGGTGCGCGGCCTGGTCCAGGACGCGATCTTCTCGCGCTCGCCGGCCGATGCGGTGCGCCAGGGCGTCTTCTTTGCCGGCAAGAACGCGATCGCAGCGCTCGACATGATGAAGACGGCCGAGGACAGCCTCGTGCCGCCCTTCCTGATCAACCTGATGGCCGACCCGGCCGGCTCCTTCACCACCGCCGCCGGCATGGTCGCCTGTGCGGCGAAGCTCCTGGAAACCCGGTTCCAGACCAGCTTCAAGGACAAGACCGTGGTCATCTACGGCGGCACCGGCGTGGTCGCCTTCTCGGCCGCCGTGATCGCCGCCGGCGAAGGTGCCCGGGTCAAGCTGGTCGGCTATGACGGCACCAAGCGAGTCGGCGCCATCGCGGCCGACATGAAGGCCCGCTTCGGCGTCGACGTGGAACCGGCCGACGGCTCCTCGCCGGAGAAGAATGCCGACCTGGCGCTCGACGCCGAGGTGCTGTTCGCGGCCGGCCCGGCCGGCGTGCAGATCCTGAATGCCGACCAGGTCGCCGCGGCCAAGAAGCTGCTCGTCGCCGGCGACGTCAATGCCGTGCCGCCGCCCGGCATCCACGGCATCGACGTATTCGCCAACGGCGAGCCGCTCGGCATCGGCGACGGCGTCGGGCTCGGCGCGCTGGCCATCGGCAACGTCAAGTATCAGGCGCAGAATCGGCTGTTCCGGCGGATGATCACCACCAGCGAACCGCTGGTGCTGGATTTCCGTCATGCCTATGCCGAGGCCCGTGCCTTCATCGGCTGACGGGACCGTGGACGCCGACGCCATTCGGGCGGCGGCCGATCCGGCCGCCCGGCCGGCCGGCGGCCACGGCCAATGCGTGCTCGTGGCCGCGCAATCGGGCCGCGCCCTTGCAACCGCCGCGCGGCGGGCCGGGTTCGTGCCGCTGGTCGCCGATCTGTTCGCCGACAGCGACACCCGCGCGCTCTGTTCCGCCGCGATCGCCGTCGAGGGCGCCCTGGCGACCGGCTTCCGGCGCGACGGTCTGGTCGCCGCGCTCGACCGGCTCGCCGCCGATGCCCCCTCCCCGCCGATCGGCCTGGTGCTCGGCTCCGGCTTCGAGGACCGGCCGCGGCTGATCGAGCGGCTGGCGGCGCGCTACGGCCTCCTCGGCACGCCGGGTCCGGGCGTGCGCGCGGCGAAAGATCCGCATGGCCTCGCCGCGGCTTGCCGCCAGGAAGGCATTCCCCACCCGCCGATCGCGCGCGCCGTGCCGGAGGCGGGCGAGTGGCTGGTCAAGCGCATCGGCGGCTCGGGCGGCGCCCATGTCCGGCGCGCGCGCCGGTCCGGCGCCTTGCCGCCCGGCCACTATGCGCAGGCCTTCGTGCCCGGCCGCTCGGTCTCGCTCGGCTTCCTGTCGGACGGGGTCGACATCCGCCCGATCGGCTTTGCCGAACAATGGAGTGCGCCGACGCCGGCGCGGCCGTGGCGCTTTGGCGGCATGGCCGGCCCGATCCGGCTGGCCGGGACGGTCGAAGCCGGCATGATCGCCGCCGCGCGCCGGCTCGCGCGCCGCTTCGGGTTGCGCGGCCTCGCCAGTCTCGACGCCGTGCTGGACGGCGAGGACTGGTCGCTGGTCGAAATCAATCCGCGCCCGGGGGCTTCGCTCGATGTGCTCGATTGCGGCGAAGTGCCGCTGCTGGCCGCGCATATTGCAGCATGCCGCGGCTATTTGCCTGAAAGGAAAGTCGTTTCCACTATGGTCCGAGGGATCGGGATCGTCTATGCGACGAAGCCGATTGCTGCGGTGCTCGCTGCCGCGTGGCCCGCTTGGGTGTTCGATAGGCCGGAACCGGGCGGTTCGATCGGGGCGGGAGATCCGATCGCGACCGTGACGGCGGAAGCGCCGGACCTCGCGAGGGTCCTGACCGAGATCGAGCGGCGCGCGGCATGGCTCCGCAGGGAATGCGGCACGACGTAGGGGGAAGAGGTCGATGGCGGAAACGGGGACCAAGCCGAGCGTGAACCGGTCGGCGGCGCCGCTCGTGGCGGCGATGGCGGCAGAGGCGGACAATCTGCGCATCGCCGTCCTGACCGGACCGCTCGGGTGCCGCCTGATCGATGCCGGAGCCACCCGGCGCGGCGGCATCGAGGCCGGGCGGCGGCTGACGGAAATCTGCATGGGCGGGCTCGGCCAGGTCGCGATCGTGCCGGCACCGACCACGCCACGCTGGCCCTTCGCGATCCGCGTCGGCGCCACCGACCCGGTCGTCTCCTGCCTGGGCAGTCAGTATGCCGGCTGGAGCCTCGCCGACGACGGCTGGTTCGCGCTCGGCTCCGGTCCGGCCCGCGCGCTCTACGCCAAGGAGGACATCTTCGCCGATATCGCCTATGCGGACCGGGCGGAGACCGGCGCGCTGGTGCTGGAGACCGACACCGCCCCGACCGAGGCGGTCGTCCGCATGGTCGCCGACGGCACCGGGCTCGATCCGACAGCGCTGACCTTCCTCTACGCCCCGACCCAGAGCCTGGCCGGCTCGACCCAGGTGGTCGGCCGCGTGCTCGAGGTCGCGCTGCACAAGGTGCATGCCCTGCACTTTCCGATGGAGCGCATCGTCGACGGCATCGGCATCGCCCCGCTGGCGCCGCCCTCGCCCGATTTCGTCACCGCCATGGGCCGCACCAACGACGCGATCATCTATGGCGGGACCGTGCATCTGTTCGTCGAGGGACCCGATGACGACGCCCGCGATCTCGCGCATCGTCTGCCGAGTTCGACCTCGCGCGACTACGGCGCCCCGTTCGGCGAGGTTTTCCGCCGCTTCGGTGGTGATTTCTATGCCATCGACGGCATGCTGTTCTCGCCCGCCGAGGTGATCGTGACGGCGGTCGAATCGGGCAACAGCCACCGCGCCGGGGCGGTCGCGCCGGGTCTCGTCGACGCCTCGTTCGGTTGACGGGGACGAGAGGGTGCCGGGCTTTTCCGACACGATCGTGGTCTTCGCCGACGGCCGCGACAGCCATGTGCGCGGGCTGGTCGCCGGCTTCACGGCAGCCGGGCGCGACAGCCTGATCGTGCCCCTGGAGCGCGTGACGATCGCGACCGGCGGCGCCGGCGACCCGGTGCGCATCCCGGGCCTCGACGGGCGCCTGCCGCGCGCCGCCTTCGTGCGCACCATCTCGGCCGGCAGTTTCGAAGCCGTGACGGTGCGGCTCGGCATTCTGCATGCCCTGGTCGCCGCCGGCTGCACGGTCTGGAACCGGCCGAGGGCGATCGAGGCCTGCGTCGACAAGTCGATGACCAGCCTCCTGGTCGCGCGCGCCGGCCTGCCGACCCCGGAGACCTGGGTGACCGAGAGCCGCGAGACGGCCACCGCCATCCTGGCGGAGGCGGGCGGGCCGGTGGTGCTGAAGCCGCTGTTCGGCGCGCAGGGCAAGGGGCTGGCGCTGGTGCGCGAGGCCGCCGACTTGCCGCCGCCGGAGGCGGTCGCTGGCCTCTACTATCTGCAGCGCTTCGTCGGTCCGGCCGTGGGCGGCTTCCGCGACCATCGCGTGCTGGTCTCCGGCGGGCGGGTCATCGCCGCCATGCGACGGCATGGCGAGACCTGGATCACCAATGTCCACCAGGGCGGCCGGCCGGAGGCCTGGGCGGCGGATAAGGCGGCGGCGGACCTGGCCCTGGCGGCGGCGCAGGCCGTCGGCGCCGATCTCGCCGGGGTCGACCTGATCGAGGACGGCGCGGGCGGCTACATGGTGCTGGAGGTCAATTCGATGCCGGCCTGGACCGGCCTGCAAAGCGTGACGGCGATCGACATCGCCGGGCGCATCGCCGCCGACCTGATGGCGGCCGCCTTCGACACGGCGTCGCAGCCATGACGGCAGGCGCGCCCGGCCCGTCCGCCCTGGCGGCGGCCTTCGAGCAGGCCTGCCTGTTGGAACTGCAGGCGCTGAAGCCCGGCAACGTCCATATCCATGCGCCCGGCCATCGCATGACGGTCGCGGATTTCGAACTGAGCGCCGCCGTCGCCGCGCCGCTGGTGGCGCGACCGGGGGCGCGGGTCGGCCGTCGGGTGCGCGAGGCGGTCGAGGCCACCATGGCGGCGGTCGGGCAGAATACCAATCTCGGCATCCTGCTGCTGGCCGCCCCGATCCTGGCCGCGGCGGAGCGTGGCGGCGATCTGCGGGCGGACCTCGGCGCAATCCTGGCCGAACTCGATCGCCAGGACGCGGAAGACGTGTTCGCGGCCATCCGCCGGGCCAATCCGGGCGGTCTCGGCCGGGTCCCGGAGCACGACGTGACCGGGCCGGCCGGCGACCTTCTCGTCGCGATGGCCGCCGCGGCCGACCGGGACACGATCGCGCGGCAATATGCGACCGGATTCGCGGATCTGTGGACGATCGGCCTGCCGGCGCTTGCCGCGGCGATCCGTCGCTCCCCGTTCGGGCCCGACGCGGTCACGGACGTCTATCTCGCCTGGCTCGCCGCTCGCCCGGATAGCCACATCCTTCGAAAATTCGGCGTCGAGATCGCCGAGGACGTGCAAAGAACCGCGGAAAGACTGATCGGATCTACCGTAAGGGCAGGCGGGCCGGCGGCGCTGATGGAATGGGACACGGCCTGGAAGCAGCGCGGCATAAACCCCGGAACCAGTGCGGATTTGACGGTTGCGACGATTTTGCCGCACCTCATCCGGCGGTTTCCGTGAAGTCGCGTAGGCCGCCTCTCTTGCCGCCCGGCGGCGGCCGGATTAGGCTCCGCTCCGTCTGGGAAATGTCCGTCCTATCTGGCGAACCGGCTCGCGCTTCGGATCGTGCCGAATGCCGGGTGCTGCTGCAAGGATAGACCGGGGGTCCGCGGTGCAGGGATCGCCCTGCCGTGGAATTTCTTTGTGTACCGGGAGGTTTACTGATGGCGAAAATCAACAAGGTCATGGTCGGCGAAGCTCTCGTCGGCGACGGCAACGAGATCGCTCACATCGATCTGCTGGTCGGCCCGCGCAACAGCGCCGCCGAGGCGGCGTTCTGCAACAGCCTGACCAACAACAAGGACGGCTTCACGTCGCTGCTCGCGGTCATCGCGCCGAACCTGCCCTGCAAGCCGAACACGCTGATGTTCAACAAGGTCACCATCAAGGGCGCCAAGCAGGCCGTCCAGATGTTCGGACCGGCTCAGTATGCGGTCGCCAAGGCCGTGCAGGATTGCGTCGCTGACGGCACCATTCCGGCCGACGAAGCCGACGACGTCTACGTGCTGGTCGGCGTGTTCATCCACTGGGAAGCCGAGGACGACGCGAAGATCCAGTCGTTCAACTACGAAGCCACCAAGCTCGCTCTGAAGCGCGCCGTGGCCGGCGAACCCAAGGCGGCCGAAGTCACCGCCAAGCGTGATTCTGTGAAGCACCCCTTCGGCGCTTAGATAGGAAACCACCCTGGGCAGCCGGAAACCCCGGCGATGCCGCGGGGTCTGCTCCAGCGGTTGGTTGCCAAATTCTTCGGCAAATAGGCCCGAAGAGCGAAACGGGGACGGCGAACGCGCCGTCCCCGTTTTCGTTTCCGCATCGCAGCGAAGAAATCCGATCCGCGCCGGCATTCAGGCAATGCCTTGCCCCCAAACGTCTTTCAAACGCAATCATTGCACAGCCCAAGCCTGACATGAACGTCACGAAAGCCGCCCAAAGAGCGGTCCATTCATGCTTAATTCAATCGCTCGACAAACGGCCGCTTCGCCCATTACGCTCGCAGGATCGTGAAGAGTGGCGAGGCTCTCCGGATGACCAGACGTCTGACGTGGTATGGAACGCTCGGATACACGCTTCTGGCCTTTGCCGGAGCCACACCGGCCCTCTCCTCCCCGGTGACCGGGCCGGATGCGACGGTGGTGGTTGGCCGCGATACGCGCAGCAGCGCGTTGCCGCCGGGCGAAGTCGGCAAATCGGCCTTCGCAGGGTCCTGGGGCGCCACCGGCACCATCGAATGCGGCGGCATGCGCTCGACCGGACAATTGACCGGGCGCGGCGATCTGGTGACCACCGCCGCCCATGCGCTCTATGACGAGAACGGCCAGTCCCGCGCCGCATCGGGCGCCTGCCGCTTCATCATCGCCGTCGGCGGCACCACCCGCTCCATCGATCTGGAACCGGACCCGACGCGCTGCGGCTCGACACGGCCTTACGGCATGGCCGGTCACCATGATTGGGCGGTCGGTCGCCTGGCCGAACCGGTCACGGGGATCCGCCCCTATCGCCTTGGCATGCCGCCGAGCCCCGGACAGGGAATCGTGGTGGTCTCCTACAGCCCCGAACGGGGCCGGACCGTGGATCATTGCCAGGTCCGCGAGGTGGTCGAGAAGAGCGACGGCGGACCGCGCGAGATCCGGACCGATTGCACCGGGCGCGGCGGATTGTCCGGTGCCGCCTATCTGACCACGGGACCGGATCCGGCCATCGTCGGCATCCATGTCGGCTATCGTTCCGCGACGCCCGGCAGCGCCGCCCCCTATTCGTCGAGCCACTACACCTTCGGCACCACGGCCGAACGGCGCTTCAAGGCCGCCGTGGCCGACTGACCGGACGGCGGCCGGCCTCAGCCGTCGCCCAGCAGAGCCGCGCGCGGCGAAGCGATGTCGCCATAAAAAAAGTCCCGATCCGCATCCGGCCTTTCGAGGACCGCCTGCGGATCGGGACTTTGCCTGAACCCATCTTGCGTTCCGAACGGTTCGTCGTCCGGCCCGTCTGCATCGTCTTGCCGATCCCACATGATCGGGCGGCGATCGAGGTCGGGGACGGCGCATCGCGCCGTCCCGGACGACCTGACCGGATCAGTTCTTGTTCTGGTCCTGAGCCTGGCGCTGCTCGAACTGCTGCAGGCGCTCACGGTCGGCCTGGCTGAGGCCGGTCACCGGCGTCGCCTGGCGGCCTTCATAGACCGTCGCGGCGCGGGCCGCCGGCGCGGTCGGAACCACGTCGTAGACACCCGAGCGGGTATAGGCATCGTCCGGCTCGGCCGAGGCGGCGCCGATGGCGGTGGCCGAAAGGAGGAACGCGAGAGCGGCGGTCTTGGTGAGGATGGACATCGAAAGTCTCCGTTTGCTTGCTGCGTCCTTGCAGCATGAGAGCTCATGTAATGAGTTCGACATCCAGAAAAACCCCTCGATCGTTTGACGGTACTGTCTCGAATCCTGAACATTGACGGTTGCGTGATAACAAGATGACGCCTGTATCATCACTTCGTGATCGCACTTGAAATCGCTTCCATGGTCCATGAAAACATATTCACAAGTTCGCAAAGAGAAAATCAACGCGCAAACGGAAACGGCGTCGCATCCGGTTGGTTCGGATGCGACGCCTCATGAGAAACAGAGATGGATCCCGGTCGGCCGCCGGCCGGGTCAACAGCGGCGGCCGATCGGGATGGATTGGGTGGCGAGGCCGCCTCGGATCGGAACGGGGGCGCCGATAGGCTCGGCTGGCGGGTCAAACCAACGATCCAAGGCGCCAGCGCCCGATCCGATCAGAGCGGTCCGCTCCGATCGGATTGGCCTTGGCAAACCATAACGGGCGGTACGGCGGGTTGTTGACGACGCGCGACACGCTCACTTGGGACAGGGGCAAGCAAGATGACGCGTCGGACGTCGCCGGACTCCGACAGGGATCGCCGCGCTCAGTTCTTGTTCACGTCCTGCATTTCGCGCTGCTCGAACCACTGCAGGTTGGTCTGGCCAGCCGCATTGGAGGCGGCCGGAGCCAGGATCGGGGTCGCCTGGCGGCCCTCGTAGACGGTGGCGGCGCGCGCCGAGGGAAGCGCCGGGCCGACATCATAGACGCCCGAGCGGGTATAGGCGTCGTCGGGTTCGGCGGAGGCGGCGCCGATGGCGACCGTGGACAGGATCAGGGCGAGGGCACCGGTCTTGGTGATGAGGGACATTTTTCTCTTCCTTTTTGATTGCTGCGTCGTTGCAGCATATAGATACGTGTATTCAGATCGAATCCGTTGACGATAACCCGTTTGCTTGACGATTTATCTCGGTTTTCTGAATAGTGACGACTGTGTTACTATGCCTCGGCATCACTATTTTTACTTCGTGATCGCACTTGAAACAAGAATTCGATGCCCGAATTCGGGTCAAGCGGAAAACGAAATCAATCGATCAAACGAACGCGCCGACGTCTCCGGACGCATGGGATGCGTCGCCGCAAGGGCGACGGCTCGGCGACCGAACCGCAGCCCGGCAGGGGGAGCCGGACCGCCGTCGGCATGATCTGAGGGGCAAGGCGCGCTGGATCAGGGGTCCCGTGCGCCCGCCCGGCGGATCAGTTCTTGTTCACGTCCTGCATTTCGCGCTGCTCGAACCACTGCAGGTTCGTCTGGCCAGCCGCATTGGAGGCGGCCGGAGCCAGGATCGGGGTCGCCTGACGGCCTTCGTAGACCGTCGAAACCGACGCGGCATCGTAGACGCTGCTGCGGGAGGCGGCGTCGTCCGGCTCGGCCGAGGCGGCACCGATGGCGGCAGCGGACAGGATCAGGGCAAAGGCACTCGTCTTGATCATCGACATCTTAGGCTCCTGTGTGAGAGCCGCCGGCTCGGCGGCCCGTCGTAAGCAAGTTCACAACAAGATATTTAATCCACCACCGTCGACCTTCAATACCGATCGCCAATTTCTATGTTGACATGACCGTTACTATATAATCACGACCAGATCATGCGTTTGTGATAGCACTTGAACGTCCCGTTATTTTTGTAAATGAGATTTTCCAGGGAACAATCGCAACATTGCACATTTGTAATCTTTGTCATTTGGCGAGGACGGCCACTGTGCCCGGATTTTGGATCGTCAACACCGGACCAGCCGGGGCAGAGGCGGCCGGATCCGCCCGCCCGCATCCGACCCAGCGGCGCCGGTTCGGATCGACGGAGCGGGTCACGACGGCGGGTGGTCGGAACAGAGGCGCAGCCGACCCCGACCCCGCCCCCCGGTGGTCCGGCGCCCGACAAGAGCCACGGATTCAGGCCAGGGTAGCGAGATCCGCGGCGGTCAGACGACCATCATGCAGGGCGGTCGCCACCAGTGCGCCGGAGACAGCGAGGCCGCGCAGCGCCGCGAGGTCGTCGACACCGCGCACGCCACCGGCAGCCCAGAGCCTGGCGCCGGAGGACCGGCCGCGCGCCGCAGCCAGTTTGGAGAGATCCGGCCCGGCGCCGCTGCCGACCCGCGCCAGGGTCATGACGATGACGTCGTCGGGCCACAGCGCGGCGTCGGTTTCCAGGGACGCCGGTCCGAGAAAGGCGTCGCCGCGATAATCGAGCGAGAGCACCGCCCCGGCCCCGAGCGCGCGGGCGGTGTCGATGCCGGTCTGACTTTCCGAACCGATCACCAGGCGCGCGCGACGGCCGTCGAGCCAATCCCGGCAGGCGGCCGCGTCGGCGAGCCCGTTGTCGACCCAGAATTCGACCTGCGGCAAGGCGGCCGCCAGGGCATCGACGATCGCATCCGAGCGGCCCCGCCCCTCGATGCCGTCGAGGTCGGCCAGATAGAAGCGGCGGAACGGATGGAGCGCGAGCAGTCCGCGTGCCACGTCGAGCGGCGCCGCCGAGGGTGCGAGCGGCGTCTCGATCGGCCGATAGGCATCGCGGTCGCCGTGGCGGGCGCGCACGACCAAACCTTGTTTCAGATCGAGAACGGGAACGACGTCCAAGGCGGCCTCCGGGATTCGCGGCCGCGACCTTGGACGCCGCATGCGGCGCGCGCAAGCACGGCCGCGCGACCTTGGCATGCGCCCGCCAGAGCCTGTCCCGAGCACCCCCGGGTGCGACCGCGGCAGGGCTGGCGTTCGGACCGCAGGCCTGCTTTTCCTCGCACCGACGTGAGACGGGAGACGGACATGCGGCGGATCGGCTGGGACATCGGGGGGGCGCATCTCAAGGCGGCGGTTGCGGAGGACGGCCGGATCGTCGCGGTCGTGCAGGAGCCCTGCGCCCTGTGGCTGGGGCTCGACCGGCTCGACGACGCCTTTGCGGCGATTCTCGACCGGATCGGAACCGGCGGCCGGCATCGGGCCACCATGACGGGAGAACTGGTCGACCTCTTCACCAGCCGGGCCGAGGGCGTCGCCGCCCTGGCGGCGCGCGCCGCACGCCATCTCGGTGCGGACGTGACCATCTATGCCGGCCGGGCCGGACAGGTCGCCGTCGACGGCGCCGCGACGCATGCCAACGACGTGGCCTCCGCCAACTGGCACGCGACCGCAGGGCTGACCGGCGCCGCGCTCGGCGCGGCGCTGCTGATCGACATGGGTTCGACCACCACGGACATCATCCCGGTCCGGGCCGGCGCGGCGGCGGCGCGGGGCTACTCGGACGCCGAGCGGCTGGCATCGGGAGAACTCGTCTATACCGGCGTGGTGCGGACGCCGCTGATGGCGCTGGCCGCCGACATCCCCTTCGCCGGCCGTCGGCTCGGCGTGATGGCCGAGCACTTCGCCACCACCGCCGACATCTGGCGCCTGCTCGGCCGCCTGCCGCAAGACGCCGACCAGCATGGCACGGCGGACGGGCGCGGCAAGTCGGTCGTCGAGAGCCGGCTGCGGCTGTCCCGGATGGTCGGGGTCGATGTCGCGGAGGCGAGCGAGACGGCCTGGCGCGATCTCGCCGCCGCCTTCGCGGAGGCCCAGATCCGGCGTGTCCACGATGCCGCCGCCACGGTCCTGTCCGGTGCCGGACTGCCGGACGAGGCGCCGGTCGTCGCCTGCGGGGTCGGCGCCTTCGCGATCGAGGAGGTCGCCCGCCGGCTCGTCCGGCCCTGCCGGCCGCTCGCGGGCCTGATCCCAGCCGCGGATCCCGCGCTCGCCATGGCGGCGGCAGCCTGCGCGCCCGCCGCAGCCATGGCGCTGTCCTGAGCTATTCGGGCCGCGCCTCGGACGATGCCGACGCCGGATGGCGGAACAGCAGGCGCTGGTAGAGAAGCCCGATGCCGATCAGGATCGCCCCGAGCGCGATGAAGGACAGGGCCCGCCAGATGCCGGTCAGGGCCGACATGTCGTAAAGGAAGACCTTCAGCACGGTCAGCGTAACGATCAGCGAGGAGGCCAGCCGGGCCGGCTGCGAGGCCGCCAGCAGGCCGCCGATGAGGAGCGCGACGCCGAAGCCGAGCCAGACCGCCGAATAGGTCCAGAGCTCCGCGTCGCCGGTCGGGCCGTGCCAGAGATCCGGCCCCTGGTAGACGCGGCGGACCATCAGGCTCATCCAGGTGAAGACGAGCACGACGCCGAGGGTCCTGAGGCTCATGATCAGTTGCGGCGGTCGCACGCCCTCGGAGAGCTTCGCGGCGACCAGCGCGGCCGCCGCCGGCAGCAGATAGCCGAGCATCAGGGTGGAGAAGACGAGCTGGATGACCGGTTCGCCGGTCAGCATCGGGTTTTCCAGCACCAGCGCGCCGAGCCCGGCGGCCGCGACGCCGGCGCCGGTGAAGATCACCCCGGCGGCATCGTAGACCCGCGAGCCGAGCCGGGCGGCGACCCGGGCGAGGCCGGCGCTCATCAGGAAGGCCATGGTGGCGGAGAGGCCGACCTCGCCGAGATTCGATCCCGGCGCGAAGACATCGCCGTCATGCGCCAGATGGCGGATCTGGAAGAGCACGAGCAGGCCGGCGAAGACGACCGCGAGCGCCTCCAGGATGCGCTGCCAGACGTCGTCGCCGTCGCGTCCGCCCGCCAGGCGACCCGCCCGGCCGAAAGTCCAGGCCGCATAGGCGAAGCCGGCGGCCGGGATGCCGTAGCCGTAGAGCAGCCAGTTGAGGATCGGGCGGGTGCCGAGATCGTCGCCGACGATGCGCGGATCCCAGAACACCCGGGCCAGCACGGCGAGGCCGGCGATGGCGGCGAGCGGGCGCAGCGTCGGGATCGGCCGGGCGCCGTGGACATGGGCGAGCGCCGGCACCATCAGGGCGAGCGCCACGGTCAGCGCGCCGCGTTCGAGCCCGATGGCGAGGCCGGCGCCGAGCGCCGCGATGCTGCCGACCGCATAGGCGGCGACGGCGCGCGCGGGCAGGTCCGGCCGCTCCTGGCGGACCAGCAGCGCGGTCGCCGCCGCGAAGGCCGCCGCCAGGGCGAGGCCGCCGCCGGCGAAGGCGGCGCTCGATTCCCAGCCGGCGGTGCGCAGCCAGGCGACGACCAGGATCAGCACCGGGCCGATCACGCCGGCGAGCGCGAACCAGCCGGCGGTGCGGTCGGCATCGGGCGTCGCTCGGCGCGCGCCGAGGAGGCCGAAGCCGCCGGTCAGCGCGCCGGCGAGGCCCGCCACGGTGAGGAAATCGACGACCACGCGCGGCCGCAGGGCGACGAGCCCGTCCGCCCCATAGGCGAAGGTGTCCGCCCAGAAGGCCGGATTGACCTCGACCTTCCAGGCCAGCACCGAGATGACGGCGAGCAGGCTGGCGGCGAGCGTCGCCGGGGCGACCGCCCCGACCCCCCAGGCGAGCGCGAAGTGCCCGACCACCACGATGCTGGCGAGCAGACGGCTGCCGGTGCCTTGCAGGTCCTGCAGGGTGCCGACGAAGGCCAGTGCGGCGATGACCGACAGCGCCAGCACGGCGAAGCGGTCGGTCGGCCGGTCCTCGGGCTGCCGGGACCAGCCATGCAGCGAGACGACCAGGATGGCGGCGGTCAGGCCGTAGAGCCCGGCCACATAGGCCAGGAGCCAGCCGGTCTCGGGGCTCGGTCGGCCGATCTCGACCAGGATGGGGAAGAACCAGGCCGCGGCGAGTGCGAAGGCGCCGCCGGCGACCCAGCGCCAGAGCCGCAGCCGCGCCAGTCCGAAGGACGAGGCGGTGACGATGAGGAGATAGGAGATCAGCGCCGGGACGTTCGGATCCTTGCTTTCGACCAGGAGCGGCGTCGCATAGGCGCCGAGCAGGCCGAGCGCTGCCAGCCAGGGCCCGTGCAGCAGGGCGAGCGCCAGGGTGGCGAGGCCGACGAGGCCAAGACCGAGGAAGGCGGTAGCCGGTCCGATGAAGCCATAGAGCGCATGCGCGCCATAGACGGTCGCGAAGGCGCCGATCGTGCCGGCCGCCGTCAGGGCGCCGGGGATGTGGGCGACCGGGATCTCGCCGATCGGGCGGGTGATCTCGTTGCGGCGCAGATATTCGCCGGCAGCGAGCAGGGCTGCCGAGAACAGCGCCGCGAAGGCGATGCGCGCGGCCGGGCCGAAGAAGCCCTGTTCGATCGAATACTTGACCATGAAGACCGCGCCGAGCGCGAGCGCCAGCCCGCCGATCCAGACGGTCCAGCGGGTGCCGAGGGTCTCCTCCAGGCTGCGCGGCGGCGGGGCGGGCGTCGGAGGGGGCGGCGGGACCGCGTCGGCAGGGCGCGCGTCCGTGACAGGAGATGCACTGGGGAGCGGGCTTTCCACCTCTGCGGCGGCGGCTTCGGCCGGGCCGGTCGGGGTGGAGTCCGCAGGGCCGGCTTCCGCAGCCGTGCGGACCGCGCGGAGCGCCGCGGCCTCGTCCTCGGCGGCCTCCTGGGTCTCGCGGAACCGGCCGATGACGGCGCCCCGCTCATCCAGCATGTAGTCGCCGGGCGACATGTCCCCAGCCGACACGTCCGAAGAGACCGCGGCGGCGGCCGATCCGGCTTCCGGTACGGTCCCGGGGCCAGACGGCACCATCCCGCGGGCCTCAAGCGCGCTCAGGCGCCGCTCGACCCGGTCGATGCGGCGGGCGACATCCTCCAGGGCAAGTTCCAGCCCGCGGCGGTTCGCCGTCAGGTCGTTGAGGCGTCGGCGCGCACCGAGACTGAGAAAGAAGCCGATGACCCCGGCCGCTGGAATCGAGAGCCCGAGCAGGATGCCGAGGATTGCCAGACCGTCCATGGTCGATCATCCCTAAAATGAACATTGTTCATAATAGCAGTCACGCTGTCGTCCTTCAAGAGTGTTGCGGCCCGTCGGCAGCCGCTTGCGGTTCGGCATTGATCGTCGGTTGCCTACTGCAGACATCCAACCGAGTGAAAAAACCAAGATCGCCCCCGGACACGTATCGGCCATCGGCGATGAGCAGCCGGATTGGCAACGTACAGACTCGCGGTTCGCAGCTAAAATTAGCCTATGATTGTACTTTTATTGAAACAGCACTCTCGCAACGAAGCAGGCCAAACCTAAATCCACTGCATGGAATAAAAGAACTATGGGCATAATGCGCCGAACAATTTCGTTCTGCTGCGTACGCGGTGTCGTATTGCCAGCGATCATAGGCGCGCTCAACAATTGCCCTTCGCGAGTCTGTACGGTTCCGTAAAAACCTACCAGTCGCGCAGTCGCGATCCGATGCAAGGGACTGATGAAAATATCTTAGGTTGGTACGACTTAACGACGGCCGAGTAGTAACCTTCACAAATTCTCTTATCATAGCTCGCAGACCCGCAATATTTATCTTTTATTTCATCAATAGCCAGGACCGCAGGCAAGACGCCAAAATAGCTGCAACCGACATCCCAACCATAGAGAACCAGCGCATGTTTGAACGCAGGATAAGCGATATCATAGCCGTTCTTCTTCAGTACGTTTCCTGCAACCGTCGCTGCTGCAGTGAGGTTCCGTTGGGCGATCATATCCTCAACCTGGTTGCTCAAACCTTCCAAACTGTCATCGAGCAGCAACTCGGAACCGAGCGAAAGTGCCCTGCGGGCCCAGTAGTGGAATAAGTAAATATCTTGGCTAACATGTTTGCCGTCCAAGTATAGACTGGCCAGCACTCGTTGGGTCGTCTTTTCACCCCGCCGAGCGGCCAGCGTCATGAATGAGACGGCCATCGGAACATCCGCATCCCCGCATCGTCCCGCGAACAGGATACGCGCAGCATTCGCGGCCCCCTTGCCGCCACCCAAATCGGACGCAGCCCGGTAGCGTTCCAAGGCATCGCAAGGTCGTCCCGCCTTCTCGAGATCGACGCCCTCGGTGTTCAAGATCTCGGCGTCTACGGGGGCCGCCGATGCAGCCTCACTAAGCCAGCAGGCAGCGAGTAGCACGGTGATTCGAACTCCTGACCGCATGGCGCCATTCCAGTTTGGAGGGATCTCGGACCTTTGATGCAGGCGATGCTGTCGCCCCCTGAGTCAGACGCCTACTGTCGCCCGCTGACTGCGACCAAGGGTTTAATACCCTAAAATAAATCAATCATAAAGATAGTCCAATCATCGGTTTGGATTATAACCATCGGTAGCACTCTGCTCCAACGCGGCGGGGCCAGCTACCGGCTGCCGAACGGGAAATGCGCACGGCGGCGCTGAGCAGCCCCGTGCCGGGGGCCGATGCCGGGAGCCGGGGCCGGCCCGCGGCCGGCGATGCCGATTGCCGCCGGCCGGTGCGACTTGCTAAGACACGGCCGTCCCATCCGGAGCCGCTCGTGTCCGCCCCCGCCTTCGTCGCCGAACCGGCCCCGGCCAAGCTCAACCTCGCCCTGCATGTCACCGGGCGGCGGCCGGACGGCTATCACAACCTCGACATGCTTGTCGCCTTCGCGGGCTTCGGCGACCGGATCGCGGCCGAGCCGGCAGAGACCCTGTCGCTCGCGCTCACCGGTCCTTTCGCGGCGGGTCTTTCCGCCGGGCCGGGAAATCTCGTCCTCAGCGCGGCCGGCGCCCTGGCGGACCGGGTCGCCGCGCGCGGACGGCCGCGACCGGGCGCACGGCTGACGCTCGACAAGGCCCTGCCGGTGGCGTCGGGCATCGGCGGCGGTTCGGCCGATGCGGCGGCAACGCTCCGGGCGCTGAACCGGCTCTGGGATGCCGGCCTGACGGCCGCGGACCTGGCGGCGATCGGGCTGACGCTCGGCGCCGACGTGCCGATGTGCCTGGCCGGCCGGCCGGCGCGGGTCTCCGGCATCGGCGAGACGGTCGCGCCGCTCGCCGGCCTGCCGTCCTTCGCGCTCGTACTGGTCAATCCGGGCGTGCCGATCGCCACCCCCGACGTGTTCCGGGGGCTCGAGCGGCGCGACAATCCTCCCCTGCCGGCCCTGCCGGCGCATTTCGCCGACCTCGATCACCTCGCCCGATGGCTCGGGGGGACCCGCAACGACCTGCGCGCGCCGGCGATCGGCCTCGTTCCCGCGGTGGCCGAGGCCGAGCGCGCGCTCGCCGCCTGTCCGGACTGCCGCTTCGCACGCATGTCCGGCTCGGGCGCGACCGTCTTCGGGCTCTTTCCCGATCGGAGCGCCGCCGCCCGGGCCGCGCATGCGCTGCGCCGGACATTTCCGCATTGGTGGGTGGCGGATTGAGCGGCTAGCCGGCCGATCCCTGTCATGTTAGCCACGAAACTCCGGGCGCCTTGCGGATCGCGCCGCGCCGGCCCTCCCCGAAATCGCAGCCCGAGACAGGCCCGCCGGCCATGCCGCTTCTCCATTTCATGCTCGTCGGCTGCGCCCAGCTCGTCGGCATCGGCACGATTTATTTCACGATCGCGGTAATCGCGCCGGCCCTGTCGCGCGACACCGGCGTTTCGCTCGCCATGGTCTTCGGCCTGCTCAGTTCAGCCATGCTGACCGCCGGCCTGCTCGGCCCGACGCTCGGCCGCCAGATCGATCGCGGCGGTGCGCGCCGCATTCTGATCGCCGGCTCGGTGATGGGCGCGATCGGGCTCGTCGGACTGTCCGCCGCCCAGGGGGTCGCGAGCATCGGCCTGTCGCTGCTGGCCCTGCAGATCGGCAGCCAGATGGCGCTCTACGAGACCATCTTTCCGGCCCTCGCCAAGGTCGATGCCGCCGGCGCCCGGCGGCGCATCGCCACCGTGACGCTGTTCGGCGGCTTCGCGTCGACCGTCTTCTGGCCGGTGACCGGCCTGCTGTCCGACTGGCTCGGCTGGCGCCAGGCCCTGATGGCCCTGGCGGCGCTGGAACTCGCGGTCTGCGTCCCGATCTACGTCATCGCCTTCGCGCCGCGCCGGCAGATCCCAGGGTCATCGTCGGACGGCCGGCCTGCGGAGCCCGCGGCCGCCCTGCCGCCGGTCGCACCGCTGCCGCGCCGCGCCGCCCTGCAGATCGGCATCCTGCTGGCGATCGCGATCGCCGCGATGAGCTTCGTGTTCAATGCCATCGAGCTGACCTTCGCGGCGCTGTTCGCCTCGCTCGGCGCCGCGCCCGGCACGATCATCGCCATCGCGGCCATGAAGGGACCAGCCTCGGTGATCGCCCGCGCGACCGAACTGATCGCGGGCGAGCGTGTGCATCCGCTGACCAAGGGCATCGCCATGACGGCCGGCATGGCGCTGTCGCTGGTCATCGGTGCCTTCGGTGCGCCGAATCCGATCGCGCTCTGGGTCTTCGCGATGCTGCTCGGCACCACCCAAGGGCTGTTCTCGATCGTGCGCGGCACGATCCCGCTCGCCCTGTTCGGGGCCGGCGGCTTCGGCGAACTGCTCGGCCGGATCGGCATCGCCCGGCAGATGGCGATCGCCTCCGCCCCGGCCGTCACCGCCTTCATCATCGATCATGCCGGCGCCGACCACGCGCTCGCGTTGATGGCCGTGCTGAGCCTCGTCGCCATGGTCGCGCTGTCGGCGGTCGCCCGGATCGTCGCCCGGGTCCGCGCCGCCGCCTGACACGCAGGGCGGCCCGTCCGGCGGCGCAAACGGCCGCCGGCGCGCGGGCAGCGTTCGGAAGCGTCGGTCAGTAGGCGCGGGCGACGCAGAACTCGACCACTTCGAGCAGCGCGCGCTTGTGCTCGGTCTCGCGGAACGGCGCCAGCGCGTCGCGCGCGACGGCGCCGTAGTGGCGCGCCCGGTCGACCGTGTCGGCGAGCGCATTGTGGCGCTTCATCAGGTCGACGGCGCGGCCGAGATCGCCGTCGGCGATCTCCCCGCCCTGCAGGCAGCGCGTCCAGAAGGCGCGATCCTCGTCCGAGCCGCGCCGATAGGCGAGCACGACCGGCAGGGTGATCTTGCCCTCTCGGAAGTCGTCGCCGACATTCTTGCCGAGCTTGGCCGACGAGCCGCCATAGTCGAGCGCATCGTCGACGAGCTGGAAGGCGAGGCCCAGATTGGTGCCGTAGCTGCGGAAGGCGGCCTGCTCGCCGCGCGGCCGGCCGGCCACGACCGGGCCGACCTCGGCCGCCGCCGAAAACAGCGCCGCCGTCTTGGCCCGGATCACGGCCAGATACTCGTCTTCGGTGGTGGCCATGTTCTTGGCCGCGGCGAGCTGCATCACCTCGCCCTCGGCGATGATCGCCGCCGCATCGGACAGGATCGACAGGGCCTGCATGACGCCGACCTCGACCATCATCCGGAAGGCCTGGCCGAGCAGGTAGTCGCCGACCAGGACGCTGGCCTGATTGCCCCACAGCTTGCGCGCGGCCAGCTTGCCGCGGCGCATGTCGCTCTCATCGACGACGTCGTCATGCAGCAGCGTCGCGGTGTGCATGAACTCGACCGCGGTGGCGAGCCGGATATGGCCGTCCTCGCGATAACCGCACATCTGCGCGGCGGCGAGCGTCAGCATCGGCCGCAGCCGCTTGCCGCCGGAAGAGATCAGGTGATTGGCGACCTCCGGGATCATGGCGACATCGGAACCCGCCTTGGACAGGATCAGGGCGTTGACGCGGTCCATGTCGTCGGCGACGAGGCCGATGAGCCGGTCGATCGACGGCTCAGGATTCTGGATCTCTTCAAAAGGTACGACGACGCCCACGGAGGAAGGCTCCTTATTTCGTGCGCGCGGGAGCATAGGGATGTGGCGGTCCCGGGACAAGAGACGCTGACGTCGTGGATCGTCGCGGAGATAGTCCCGCCATGCGGGAATGAATTCCGTCGGCGTCCGGGATGCTCTAAGCTTGACCGGCGGGAGGACCCATGACGATGGAAGAACTGGTGCGGTCGAACGACATCGTCCTGATCACGACGGTGGATGCACTGCTCCAGGGCGCGGGCATCGCCCATCTCCTGCTCGACACCCATATGGCGACGCTGGAAGGGTCGCTCGGCATCCTGCCGCGGCGAATCCTGGTCGACAGCGACGAAATCGCCCGTGCCCGACGCATTCTGACCGATGCCGGCCTCGGCCACGAACTGCGTCCGGCGAAAAGCGAGTGAGCGCAGTGCCTGCATCCGCCATTGGGCTGCCGGCACCGAACAGTGCGCCATCCGGGGCGCCTGCCGGCGACCGGCGCGCGCATCCGCCGCCTCCCGGCGATCCCGCCACAACGCTCGACCGTTTCCTCGGCGGGCACCTGATCATCGAGCAGCCCGCACGCGGGGCGCATCGGGCCGGGCTCGATGCCATCCTGCTGGCCGCGACCGTGCCGGCCGAGGCCCGCGGCCTGTTGGTCGATCTCGGGGCCGGTGTCGGCACCGCCGGGCTCGCGGCCGGCCTGCGCGCGCCGGGCCTCGCCGTGCAGTTGGTCGAGCGCGACCCGGCGACCGCGCGGCTCGCCCGCGCCAATGCGGCGCGGCTGGTCGCGGGCGGGCGGACGGCGCCGATCGCAGTCATCGAGATCGACATTGCCGCCAAGGCATCCTTGCGCGAGGCCGCCGGGCTTGGGCGCGAAAGTGCCGACATCGTGATCATGAACCCGCCCTATTTCGCCCCGGGCCGGGTGCGCGCCTCGCCGGCCGGCGCCCGCGCCGCCGCCCATGTGCTGCCCGAAGCGGCCGGGCGGTCGGAATCCGACGGCGGCGGCCCGGCCCCCTCCCCGGCGCCCGGCGCGGCACGGCGGCAGGGTGACGGCGACGGGCTGGCGCTCTGGACGCGCGCGGCGGCCGCACTCGCCCGGCCGGACGGGATGCTGGCCCTGATCTTCCGGGGCGACGCGCTTAGCGACATTCTCGCCGCCCTCGACGGCCGCTTCGGTGCGCTCGCCATCCGGCCGATCCATCCGCGCGCCGAGGCGCCGGCGCACCGGCTCCTGGTCACCGGCCGCAAGGGCAGCCGCGCCGCTCCGGCGATCCTGCCCGGACTCGTGCTGCATCCGCCCGCGGGCAGCGACTACCTGCCCGGAGCGGATGCGATCCTGCGAGGCGAAGCGGGATTGTGACGGGCGGGCCGGCGCCCGGCGAAGACTGGCGGCCGACGAGGGTCCGCGCGCGATCGCGAACCCTCAGGTCTCCGATCAGCCGATCTTGACCGCCGACAGCAGGCGATCGAGCCCCGACATCAGCGCGATGGACGGCGACGGGGAGTGATTGCGATCGTAGTAGGGCATGTTCTTCGGGGCGTCCCAGTCGACCGCATAGGAATTGTCGGAAAGATATTCGCGGTTGGGTTCGTTGATCTCGTTTCTGGCCGCCATGTGCTTTTCGAAGGCGTCCTTGAGCTTGCCGAGCTTGCCCGACGGATTGGCCTGGTCGAATCCCTGGAGCTTGTCCTGCGCTTCCAGGTCGTCCAGGAACAGCGGCGCATGCTGGTCGTTCGGCGTCCGGATAAGGTAGTGCTGGGTTTGCTTTGAAGAACCGATGGATTCCGGGTTGAACCAGCGCCGGTTCGCGATGTCGCAGAGGTCGTTGACCAGGTTGTCCCGATTCTGCGAGGTCTCGAAATCATGGAAGACCTTGTCGAGATCGGCCTTGCCGCCGAAGCTGTTCTTCGGGAACATGGCCTTGAGCAGGGACTTGGTGCCGTCGTCGAGCGGGCCGCCATTGTTGAGCGTGTCGATGATCGCCAGCGCGGTGCCGGCGCCCAGTTCCGGAACGCAGAGCCCCTTCACCGCCAGGTCGACCTCGTCCGACTTCCTCCCGCTGTTGATCTGGCCGAACGCGAAGGCGATCCCGGGGAGATTGTCCCTGAAGGCCGTGGTCAGGTCGCCGCCGTTCTGCAGCGACCGCGCCAGACCGTCGATGGAGCCGGCGATCCTCTCCGCGTCGTCCAGCTGCTGCTTGATCGCGATGACATCCTGGTTGGTCATCCGCGCGACGACATCGCCATTCTGGCTGACGAAGCGGCTCATCAACTGATCGGCCAGCGCCTGCACCTTCGGGTTCTTGCCCTGGACGTAGTTGTCGACGCTCTTCTTGACCTCAAGCGTGCCGGCGTCCTGGCGCTGCGGATTGCTCTTGTTGAAGAGCGACCGGAAGCCCCCCTTGTGGCCGTAGACCACGACGCCGCCCAGTCCATCGCTCTTGGCGCGGATATGGCCGTCGGCCTTCGATTGCGAGGCGACATTGGCGATGTCGCTGAAGGAGGCGACATTCTGGTTGCCGGTCGGCGTATGGGCGATGCGGCTGGTGTTCAGATTGACCATGACGAGGTCCTCCAAGTCTCTGAAAGGTTCGATTGTCGGGGGCGGCCGGGCTCAGACCCGCATCACCATCTCGTCGCCGGAAAGCGGCTGCGCCGGTTCGGCCGGCGCGGTCAGCACCGTGCGCCACTGCCCGGCGCGGGCGGCGAGCGCCGGCAGGCCGGCGGCCAGCGCGGCCTCTGCGCCCTGCAACGCGAAGGGAGCGGCGAGCGTGATCCGGGCACCGTCGGGCGACAGGCCGAAAGCCAGACCGCCGGTCGCCGCCGCCTCGCCGTTCATCGTCATCAGGAGACGGATCGTCTCGTCCGCCGACCCGGTCGCATCGGCCAGCGCGCCGGCATCGACCGTCGCATAGATCAGACCACGCTCGGCTTCGACCTGGATCGCCACTTCGGTCTCGGCGTCCAGTTCGACCACCCACAAGCCGGAGGTTTCATAGGCCGTGACGCTCTGCCAGCCAGCCGTTTCGGCCACCCGGGCCAGCATGATGCTTATGTCGTTCGGTCCCATGCCCGTCCCATCCTCTATTGGCGCTGACCGTCTCGCCGGCGTTTGACTTGCCCGGGGAGCATGACCGATGCACAAATTGCATGCAATGATCATGTCCGTAATGAAGGGCCAGTCCACCCCGGTTCGTTTGTTTCGATCCCGCCATCCGGCGCCGCCTTGACGCGACTGCATTCGCTGTCGAGATCATGGAACATCTTGTCCCACGCAAGCGCGCATCCTGGTGTCATCGATATGACAGGCCGCGTCCAAGCCGGGTCCCGATGAAGCGTGAGCGGAGCAACCCGGTGGGCGCTTTGGGGCGTTCCAAGCCGGGCGGCAAAGGGCTACTCTCCCGCCCCATTCGCAGCATCGCCCGATCCGGGGGGACCCCATGACTGACCGTTTGCTCGCCGCCACCCTCGTCCTGGCCGGCATCCTCGCCACCGCGGCCGGCGGGCCGGCCTTCGCCCAGTCGCTCGACGGGCGCTATTCCGGCGCCTCCTCGATCGCCGGCGGCACCGGCAAATGCTGGGGCAACGCGCCCGCCGACGCGATCGTCTCGGCCGGCACGGTGACGATCCGCTACGTCGCCTATGACGGCACCGATTCGCCCGTCGTCGCCACGATCGGCAAGGACGGCGCCTTCTCGGCCAGCCAGGCGATCCAGGGCGGCAAGACCGTCACCTATGCCGGCAAGGTCAACGGCCGCCGCGTGACGGCCAACTGGAAGGGCCCGGACTGCTACGGCACCCTCGACCTGTCGCGCTGAGGCTCGGGCAGCGATCCGCCGCCGCCGGATCGCCGGGACATCGCAGACAGTCCAAACAGAACGGCCCCCGGCCTGAATCCTTCAGGGCGGGGGCCGTTCGACGTTCATGGTCTCGCGCGCGCCGACCGGCGCCGCACCGTCACATGTTCGGATAGTTCGGGCCGCCGGCACCTTCCGGGGTGGTCCAGGTGATGTTCTGGTTCGGATCCTTGATGTCGCAGGTCTTGCAGTGGACGCAGTTCTGCGCGTTGATCACGAAGGTCGGCTCGCCGTTCTTCTCGACCCATTCGTAGACGCCGGCCGGGCAATAGCGGTTCGACGGCCCGCCATAGGTGCCGAGTTCGTCGGTACGCTGCAGCGACAGGTCCTTGACCTTCAGGTGGATCGGCTGATCCTCCTCGTGGTTGGTGTTCGACAGGAACACCGAGGACAGTCGGTCGAAGGAAATCTTCCCGTCCGGCTTGGGATAGGCGATCTTCGGCATGGTCGCCGCCGGCGCCAGGCTGGCATAATCCGCCTTGCCGTGGCTCATCGTCCCGAACAGCGAAAAGCCGAACAGTTCGTTGGTCCACATGTCGAGCCCGCCGAGCGCGACGCCGGCAACCGTGCCCAGGCGCGACCAGAGCGGCTTGACGTTGCGCACCTTGTAGAGGTCGCGGCCGATATCACTGCCGCGCCACTCGGTCTCGATCTCGTGGACCTCATCATGGGCCCGGCCGGCGGCGAGCGCGTCGGCGATCTTCTCGGCGGCGAGCATGCCGGACAGCATCGCATTGTGACTGCCCTTGATGCGCGGCACGTTGACGAAGCCGGCCGAGCAGCCGAGCAGCGCGCCACCCGGGAAGGTCAGCTTCGGCACCGACTGCCAGCCGCCTTCGGTGATCGCGCGTGCCCCGTAGGAAACCCGCTTGGCGCCCTCGAAGATGTCGCGGATCGCCGGATGGGTCTTGAAGCGCTGGAACTCCTCGAAGGGCGACAGCCAGGGATTCTTGTAGTTCAGGTGGACGACGAAGCCGACCACGATCTGGTTGTCTTCGAGGTGGTAGAGGAAGGATCCGCCGCCGGTCGACAGATCGAGCGGCCAGCCGAAGGAATGCTGCACCAGGCCGGGCTTGTGCTTGGCCGGGTCGACCACCCACAATTCCTTCAGGCCGATGCCGAACTTGGCCGGCTCGCGCCCCGCGGACAGGTCGTATTTCGAGATCAGTTGTTTGGCGAGCGAGCCGCGCACGCCCTCGGCGATCAGCGTATACTTGCCGAGCAGCGCCATGCCGCGGGTATAGCCGTCCTTCGGCTGGCCGTCGCGGCCGATGCCCATATCGCCGGTGGCGACGCCGATCACGGCGCCGGCCTCGTCATAGAGCACCTCGCTGGCGGCGAAGCCCGGATAGATCTCGACGCCCAGCGCCTCGGCCTTGGCGGCCAGCCAGCGGCAGACATTGCCGAGGCTCACGACATAGTTGCCGTGATTGTCCATCAGCTTCGGCATGGCGAAGTTGGGCAGGCGCAGGGAACCGGCCGGGCCGAGCAGCAGGAAGCGGTCCTCGGTGACCGGCGTCTTCAGCGGCGTGTCCTTCTCCGAACGCCAGTCCGGCAGCAGCCGGTCGAGCGCGATCGGGTCGATCACGGCGCCGGACAGGATATGGGCGCCGACCTCCGAGCCCTTCTCGAGCACGACGACGGAGATGTCCTCGCCGCGCGCCGCCGCCAGTTGCTTCAGCCGGATCGCCGCCGACAGGCCGGCCGGGCCGGCGCCGACGATGACGACGTCGAATTCCATGCTCTCGCGCTCGGGAAGTTCCATCGCCGCCATCTCGCTCCGCTCCTTCGCGCTCGCCATCGGCCGCCCGGATCCTCCGGGACCCGCGCGACACGCCTGATCGTCAATCATGGGTCCGACGCCGGTTCTGTCCGCCCGGTCATTCCGTCCGGGCCGAACTGGCGCTAGTGTCCTGGTCGTCTTAGCGCATGTTCCGCCCGGACGGAATTCGTCCGATCGACCGGAAATCGGTTCGGTGGGCAGGTTCGAGCGCGTCCGGCACAGGCGGGGCGCCACGGGCGGGACAGCTTGATCGAAAGGGCGGACGTCCGAGGTGTCGGCAGGACTGGGGGCAGAGGGGATGGTCGACCGTGCCGCTTTGGCGGCGCTCATCGACTGGTATGTCGCGGCCGGGGTCGATGTCGGCCTCGGCGAGGCGCCGTGCGACCGTTTCGCCGAGACCCGCGCCGAGTTGGAAGCCCGCCGCCAGCGCGCGGCCGCCCCGCCGCCGGCCGCCGTCCCGTCGCGGCCGGCCGCTGCCGCATCTAACTCCGGGGCCCCGACGGCCGATCGTTACGCCCCGCCGGCCGGGGGGCCGCCTCAGGGCGGGCGCCCGCCCGTGCCGATGCCGCCGGAGCGACCGCGATTCGACCCGCCGCCGCAGCCGGTGGCCCGACCTGCGCTCGGCGCCGGAGTTCCGGGCGACCAGACCGTCGCCGCGGCCCGCGAGGCGGCACGCGCGGCCGGGAGCCTTGAGGATTTGCGCGAAATCCTCGCCCGCTTCGAGGGCTGCAACCTGCGCCTGACCGCCAAGTCGCTGGTTTTTGCCGACGGCAATCCGGCCGGCCGGGTGATGTTCGTCGGCGAGGCCCCGGGCCGGGAGGAGGACGAGGCCGGCCTGCCCTTCGTCGGCCGCTCCGGACAGTTGCTCGACCGGATGATGAAGGCGATCGGGCTCGACCGGACCGGAGTCTACATCGCCAACGTGGTGCCCTGGCGACCGCCCGGCAACCGCACGCCGACGCCGCAGGAGACCGAGATCTGCCGGCCGTTCATCGCCCGGCAGATCGAACTGGCCGACCCGGACGTGCTGGTCTTTCTCGGCGGCGCTTCCGCCGCGGCCCTCGCCGGCACCACCGAGGGCATCACGCGGCTGCGCGGGCGCTGGCTCGACTACGACACCGGCCGGCGCCGCATCCGGGCGCTGGCCACCCTGCACCCGGCCTATCTCCTGCGGCAGCCCTTGCAGAAGCGGCTCGCCTGGCGCGACTTCCTGGCCCTGCGCCGCGCGCTCGACGACGGCGTGCCCACATAGGGGGCACATTCGCGCAAAACGCGTAAAATGCCGTCGATTTCGGTTATGGTTTCTTGCAGGTTTCCGGTCAGTCTCGAACACGGGGATGAGGGCTTGCGCGCCGCACGAAGGTTCGGCGCCGGGAAAGGCCTGCAACCATGTCGATCACTGCGCTCGGATCGTCCTTCGGCTATATTCCGCCCGCCGCCGCCGTGCGCGAGACCGCGCCGGCCAGCGAGACCAGCGAAAGCACCGCGAGCCGTCTCGTCGAGCAGGCGCAATCGATCGCCAGCGGGCCGGTGATCAACACGACGACGCCGTTCCAGCGCCTGATGGACCGGATGGCGGCCGCCCAGGTCTCGATCCAAGAACGCGTCGGCGGCGAGCCGGAGCGCCCCGGCACCGCCGTCAAGGCCTACGAGGCGGCGGCCCGAAGCGGCTAGCGGCCCGATCGAGACGGATGGTCCCGACCGTCTCGTGAATCCGAACCGCCGACGGGCTTCTGCAAGACACTCCGAACTCGACATTCTGTCATCCCCGGGCTTGTCCCGGAGATCCAGTGCAATGGCCGAGCCCTTGAAAGGCCTGGATCCCCGGGACAAGCCCGGGGATGACAGAGTTGAAATTGCCTGCTTCCGATCGCGTTCCGATGCGCCCTTCAACGAGCCGATGGCTCCTTGACCACTGGAGCATTTCCGGATCGGATGGAATCATCCGATCCGGAAATGCTCCAGCATCAACACCTTGAGCCAATCCTTTTCGTCTGGATCGCTTCGATCCAGACGGGACAGGCTCTAGCCGGAGCGCCATGCCGCCGATGGGGCGCCGCAGGCCGATGCCCTCCGGCCGATATCCGTCGTCACCGCCGGCCCGGGGTGGCGGACAGGCGCGCTCGGCCCTATCTTCGGTGGCAAGAGCTACCGCGAGGTCCGATGAACGTTCTGCAGTCCGTGCGCGATTTTGCGAAATCGCTGATACCTGCCCGTTTTCGCCGCGACATCGTCACCATTCCGGTCGTGCGGCTGGCGGGGCCGATCGGCATGCCGGGCGGTTTCGGCGCCAGTCTCTCGATCGGCAACGTGGCGACGCGACTGGAGGCCGCCTTCTCGATCGCCCGCGCGCCGGCCGTGGCGATCATCGTCAACTCGCCCGGCGGCTCGCCCGTGCAGGCGCGGCTGATCTACGAGCGCATCCGCGCGCTCGCCGACGAAGAGGACAAGAAAGTTCTGGTCTTCATCGAGGATGCCGGCGCCTCGGGCGGCTATATGATCGCCTGCGCGGGCGACGAGATCATCGCCGATCCGTCCTCGATCGTCGGCTCGATCGGCGTCGTCTCGGCGAGCTTCGGCTTCGTCGGACTGCTCGACCGCCTCGGCGTCGAGCGCCGCGTGCATACGGCCGGCGAGAACAAGGCGATCCTCGATCCGTTCCGGCCAGAGCGGCCGGAAGACATCGCCCATCTCCACCAGTTGCAGAAGGAGGTCCACGAGACCTTCATCGACATGGTGCGCGAGCGGCGCGGCTCGCGGCTGAAGCATGACGAGGATCTGTTCACGGGCCTGTTCTGGACCGGCAAGCGCGGGCTCGAACTCGGCCTCGTCGACCGGCTCGGCGACCTGCGCGGCACGCTCAGGGAGCGCTACGGCGAGACCGTCCGCATCAGGCTGATCGGGGAGCCGCGCGGCCTGACCATCCGCCGCGGCGGCAGCGACGGCGTGCGCCTGCCGGCCGGCCTCGCCGCGGAAGCCCTGGCGACGTTGGAAGCGCGGGCATTGTGGGCACGCTACGGACTGTGACCGTCCCGGACCATCCAGAATTCGCCGCAGTCGGGGTCCAGCCTGCCGGCACCTTCATGAGGGTAAGCCCATGCCGCATATCCTGATCATCGCCGCCGCCGGTGCGGCCGCACTTGCCGGATACAAGCTCTTGAAGCGGGAAATGGGGCGTGTCGGACGTTCGCTCGGCGAACTGCGCGAGGCGGAAGCCCGGACTCCGGTGCGCGGTGGGACGCTCGTGCGCGGTGCCGACGGGGTCTATCGTCCGGTCGACCGCCAGGGCTGAGCCCGATCGGCGGGGTTGCCGTTCCATGTCCGGTGGCCGCTCGCGGAGCGGCAGTGGGTCAATGGACCGTAGGCGGTCAATGGACCGTAGGCGGTCAATGGACCGTGGCCGAAAAGGAACCGGCCAGCAGTTCGAAGCGGCGACCGAGCATGCGCTCCTGCAGCAGGAGGGCGTCGATCTCGTCGACCAGCGACGAATCGTAGGCGTCGATATAGTCCGCCATGGGATCGATCTCGACGCGGATCGCGGAGCGTGCGACGGAAGTCGCCATAAATCTTAACTTGTAACGACAGTCCATGATCGGCTCCCTCGTCGGTCGTGGGTAAAACGCCTCAGCCCGACAGCGGTTTCGTACTTGTTGCAGAATTGTTAACGCACCCGGGCTGAACTGGAACTGAACGCGCCGGTCATGTTGGGTTTGTCCACCGGTCAGAGTGTCGCTGGCGGCGGGCCGGAGGCCGGTCCGCCGCCAGGGCCTGCTGGCCCACGGCGCGTCTCGGATCAGTCGTCCACGATCGTATCGCGGCACCGATAGATGTAGGTGGCGCCGAAGCGTTCGTAGACGAACCGATCCGGGCAGGCCTCGCCGACATGGCGCGCCGCCAGATGCGGCAGCGGCCGCGGGCGGGGATGCCGGTGGACGGCGCCCGGACCGCCGGGGATGTTGCCCGGTTCGCCGAGACGCAGGATCCCGTCGGAACCGCCCGATCCGCCGTTGCCGCCGGGTTCGCCCGTGCCGCCGGCGCCGTTGCCGCCACGCCCCCCGCCGGTGTCGGCGGCGAGAGCCAGCGAGGCACCGCCGATCACGGCGACGGAGGCGAGCGCGAGGGTTGCGGCCAAGAGAAGCGACTTCATCATCGTCACGTCCTTTCGGTTTCGCCCGCAGCCATTCGGTTTGCGGGCATCATGCCATCCAGGCGGAACTTCGTTGCTTCCAATGGGATTGATGATCGCCTTCCCGGCTTGAACCTGCCCTGAGCGCGGCATTCATCCGAGAACGGCCGCAAGCGCGACCTTGTCGGCCATCGACAGGCCGGGTCCGGCGTGAAAGGAATGCGGCCTGAAATCGGCCGAGCGGAAGGGAAGGAGCGGCGGCGCGGCATGAGGATCCTCGATATCGGCCTCACCGATCCGATCGCGGCGGCGCTCAGCCTCGCCGGTCTTCCGGGCCTCTGCGTCCTGGAAAGCGCCATGCGCGACCCTGCGCTCGGACGCTTCTCCTCGGTCGCGGCCGATCCTTTCGGGGTCTTCACGGTCGTCGGCGGGACCGCCTTCTGGAACGGCGCCGCGCTCGAAGGCGATCCGCTGGAGGCGCTGGGCGCGCGGCTCGCGCTCTATCCGCAAGGCACCGTGCCGGGTCCGGGACCGTTCCAGGGCGGTGCGGCCGGCTATCTCGGCTACGAACTCGGCCGGGCGCTCGAAAGCCTGCCCGAGCCGGCCGTGCCGGAGCCTTCGATCCCCGATATGCGGCTCGGCTTCTACGACGTGGTCGTCTCCTTCGACCACGTCACCGGGCGCACCGCGATCGTCTCGACCGGCTGGCCCGAGCAGGACCCTGAGGCCCGCGCGGCCCGGGCCGAGGCGCGCGCCGCCGATTTCGCCGCGCGGCTGGCCCGGCCGGGCGCACCGCCCGAAGGGCCCGGCACGGCGACGCTGGCCTGGATGTCGAACTTCACCCGCGCCGACTACGAGACGGCGGTCGCCCGCGTGGTCGAATGGATCCGCGCCGGCGATATCTTCCAGGCCAATCTGGCGCAGCGCTTCGCCGCCCGCCTGCCGGAGGACTTCGACCCGCTCGCCTTCTACCTGCGTCTGCGGCACGTCAACCCGGCGACCTTCGCTGCCTATCTCGATTGCGACGGCTTCGCGGTCGCCTCCTCCTCGCCGGAACGCTTCGTGCGGCTCGCCGACGGCGAGGTCGAGGCCCGGCCGATCAAGGGCACGGCGAAGCGCTCGCCGGATGCCCACGAGGATGCCGCGCACGCCGCCGAACTGATGGCCTCGGCCAAGGACCGCGCCGAGAACGTGATGATCGTCGACCTGCTGCGCAACGACCTGTCGCGCGTCTGCCGGGCCGAGAGCGTCGAGGTGCCGGCGCTGTGCGGGCTCGAAAGCTATGCCTCGGTGCATCATCTCGTCTCGGTCGTGACCGGACGGCTGGAGCCGGGTCTGGGTGCGGTCGACCTGATCCGGGCCAGCTTCCCGGGCGGCTCGATCACCGGGGCGCCGAAGATCCGCGCCATGGAGATCATCACCGAACTGGAGCGCCACGCGCGCGGCGTCTATTGCGGCGCGATCGGATGGCTCGGCTTCGACGGTGCCATGGACCTCAACATCGCCATCCGCACCGTGACCTTTCGCGGCGGCGAGGCGGTGTTCCATGCCGGCGGCGGCGTGACGCTTCTGAGCGATCCGGCGGCCGAATACGAGGAGACGCTGGTCAAGGCGGCCCGCATCTTCGCCGCCTTCAGGCCCGATCGGAACGCCCCGGCCTGAGGCCGGTCCGCGACCGCAAGGCGACTTGACGGTTCGCCGTCCACGCCCGACATGATCGGACGGTGCGGGGGCGAAGCCCGGCGGCGGAGGTATCAGGGTCCAGTGATCCTCGTGATCGACAATTACGACAGCTTCGTCGCCAATGTGGCGCGCTATTTCCGCGTGCTCGGCGCCGAAACGCGGCTGGTGCGCAACGACCGGATCGGCCTCGATGGCATCCGCGCGCTGGCCCCCGACGCCATCGTGATCTCGCCCGGACCGTGCACCCCGGCCGAGGCCGGCATTTCGAACGCGGCGATCGCGGCGCTCTCGGGCCAGATCCCGATCCTCGGCATCTGCCTCGGCCATCAGTGCATGGGGGCGGTCTGGGGCGAGCGGGTGACGCGGGCGAAGACGCCGATGCACGGCCGCGCCTCGATGATCGCCCATGACGGCACCGGGCTTTTCGCAGGCCTGCCGAACCCGCTCGAGGTCGGCCGCTATCACTCCCTGGTGGTCGAGATCGACCGGCCGGAGGCCAGTCCGTTGCGGATCACGGCGCGCTCGGAAGACGGCGAGATCATGGGTCTCGAACACCGCCAGCACCCGACCTGGGGCGTGCAGTTCCACCCCGAATCCGTGCTGACGGAGGGCGGGCTGGTGATGTGCGCCAACTTCCTGCGCCTGGCCGCCGACTGGCGTGCCGGCCGTCCCGTCCGGTCGGTCGCGTGAGCGCGATCTTCCTCAACGGGCGTCTGGTCGAACAGGCCGCGATCGATCCGTCCGACCGCGGCTTCCTGCTCGGCGACGGTCTGTTCGATACCGCAACGCTGTTCGGCGGCCGGGTCTGGCGGCGCGACGATCATCTGGCGCGCCTCATCGCCGGTGCGGACCGGATCGGCATTCCGATCGGGCGCGACCGGATCGAGGCCGCCTTCGACGCGCTGGCGCCGCTCGCCCCGGCCGCGGGCGCGGTCCTCCGCACCACGCTGACCCGCGGTCCCGGCCCACGCGGGCTGAAGCCGCCGGCCGAACCCCGGCCGACGCTCCTGGCGACGCTCGCGCCCTGGACACCGGACCTGGTGTTCCGCCCGGTCCGCGCCGCGCTGGCCGAGGCGCGCCGGAACGACCGCTCGCCAACCGGCGCGATCAAGTCGCTCGGCTATCTCGATGCCGTGCTGGAGACCGAGCGCGCCGCCGGGCGCGGTTTCGACGACGCGGTCCTGCTCGACACGGCCGAGCGCGTCGCCTCGTCGACGATGGCCAATCTGTTCGTCCTGAAAGGCCGGCGGCTGAAGACGCCGCGTCTCGCCGGGGCGGTGCTGCCGGGCATCGTGCGCGCGCGCGTCCTGGCCCTGGCGCCCTTGCTCGGCCTCGGCGTCGAGGAGACCGATCTCGACATCGCCGATCTTGCCGCAGCGGACGGCCTGTTCCTGACCAACAGCGTACGGCTGGTCACACCGGTCGAGGCCTTCGAGGATCGCCGCTACGATCCGGCCGCCTGCGGGCCGGCGCGTCTGATCCTGGAGATGCTGAGGGCCGACATCGAGGCCGAATGCGGCGTCACGCTGCCGCTCGGTGGCTGACCGGAACGGCCGGGAGCCGGCGTCCCCGGTATCACTCGTCTTCCTGATAGAGTTCGAGGGTGACGGTGCGGACCGTCACGTTGCCGAGCCAGGCATTGCGGTCGGCGCCGGTGGTCGCGTCGGTGGTCGAACCCGGCAGGTTCGAGAACAGGTCGTAAAGCGCGGTGCTCGATCCCGGCGCCGCGGCGACCAGTTGCTCGGCCTCCTTCTCCTCGGCATCGGTCGTGTTGGTCTGGTCGTCCGAAGCCGTCGACAGGCTGGTCGTCAGCTGTGCAGTCAAAGAGGACAGGGCCGAGGTGATCGCGGTCATGACGGGGTTCCTTTGCGCCGGCGGCGGCATCATGCGACCCGGCCGATGCCCCGGCTGTGCCGTATGGCACAGTTGATGGTATCGGAATACCGCCGGCAAAGATCCGAAACACGAATCCGGCGGGTGCCTAGAGCCTGTCCCGTCTGGATCGAAGCGATCCAGACGAAAAGGACTGGCTCAAGGTGTTGATGCTGGAGCATTTCCTTATGGATCGGATGATTCCATCCGATCCGGAAATGCTCTAGGCACGGTGCGGCCGGTCCCGGCGATTGACCCGCCCTGCCCGCGCCGTTACGGTCCCGGCACATTTTCGAACCGGCGAAAGCACATGATCGACCCCAGCCTGCCCGCCCATATGCGCCCGGACCGCTCGTTCCAGGGTCTCATCCTGACGCTGCAGCGCTTCTGGGCGGACTATGGCTGCGTGATCCTGCAGCCCTACGACATGGAGGTCGGCGCCGGCACCTTCCATCCGGCGACCACGCTGCGCGCGCTCGGCCCCAATCCGTGGCGCGCCGCCTATGTGCAGCCCTCGCGCCGGCCGAAGGACGGCCGCTACGGCGAGAACCCGAACCGGCTGCAGCATTATTATCAGTATCAGGTGATCCTGAAGCCGAACCCGCCGAACCTGCAGGAGCTCTATCTGAAGAGCCTCTATGCGATCGGCATCGACCCCGCGCTGCACGACATCCGCTTCGTCGAGGACGACTGGGAGAGCCCGACGCTGGGCGCCTGGGGTCTCGGCTGGGAATGCTGGTGCGACGGCATGGAGGTCAGCCAGTTCACCTATTTCCAGCAGGTCGCCGGCTTCGAATGCGCGCCGGTCTCCGGCGAACTGACCTACGGCCTGGAACGGCTGGCCATGTATGTGCAGGGCGTCGACAATGTCTACGACCTCAACTTCAACGGCCGCGAGGGCGCCGAGAAGGTGACCTATGGCGACGTTTTCCTGCAGGCCGAGCAGGAATATTCGCGGCACAATTTCGAGCATTCCGACGCCGAGATGCTGTTCGACCTGTTCGGCAAGGCCGAGGCCGCCTGCCGGAAATATCTCGAGGCCGGCTGGTCGGGCGACCGCCACCTGATGGCGCTGCCGGCCTATGACCAGTGCATCAAGGCGAGCCACGTCTTCAACCTGCTCGACGCCCGCGGCGTGATCTCGGTGACCGAGCGGCAGAGCTACATCCTGCGCGTCCGCGAACTCGCCAAGGCCTGCGGCGCCGCCTGGCTCGCCACCGAAGCCGGCGGCAAGGCTGCGGCCTGACGGGGGCGGCCGCGCATCGGATGACGCGCCGGATCGCGGTCCGGGCCGACAATCCGGAAGAGGTTTCGGGCCTGATCCCCCATCCGGCCGCACGCCGTCGAAACGGCGGTTCGGAACGGGAATTCGAGATCTCGGGCGACGAGGCCTGCGGAGGCCGAGATCTGAGCCGGAAACTCGGCCACGGTTTCGGGTTCGGTCCCCCTCATCCGCCCTTCGGGCACCTTCTCCCCCCTTCAGGGGGCGAAGGGGAAGGAGCCAGGAGGTCGTTGGGAAGGGGGCGGGGCGGCATCGCAGCCGCGGCCGTAGATTAGGGTTCGCGGAGGCTGAGATGCGGGCTGCGGGGTTCAGGAGTTTGAAGAATGGGTGCGCACGAACCGCGGCGCTGAGAGCGTAGGATATGAGGTTCAGGGCCTCGAGGACCGCCACGAGGCCTCCATCGCGCCCTTTTGCACAGCCCATCAACAGATTATCCCCTTCTCCCCCCTTCAGGGGGCGAAGGGGAAGGTGCCGGGAGGGCGGTGGGATGGGGGACGGGGCCGCGGGATCGGAGACGGGCGCCGCGGGGGGCGGCTGTCGGATCTCGCTTTTGGGCATTCAGGCAAAAACCCGAGGGCGGATGCCCCGAGGCGCAGATTGCGGTCGGTTCGGGCGGTCATCGGACCGTCTCCTCGCTGCCTATCGTTCCCCTTGTCGCCGGTCGGGGCAAAAGACTGTATCAAGCCCCCGCTACGGGTCCCATTCGGTTGCGGGGTCGTGCCCTTGCGTGAGGGGGTATCGATCTTCATCATCGGATTGATGGTGGAGACTGTTGTTATGAGATTTTGCCGCCTGCTCGGTTACGGGCTTCTCGGTCTTCTTCTTGCAATCACGACATGCGCTCCGGCTTTGGCCGAGAAGCAGGTGGCGCTGGTAATCGGCAACGACCGCTATGTCTCCGTGACGCCGCTGCGCAAGGCGGTGAACGACGCGCGGGCGGTGGCGGCGGTCCTGAAGGAGATCGGTTTCGAGGTGATCTCGGGCGAGAACCTGAGCCGTCGGGAGTTGAACCGGAAGCTTGGTGAGTTCGATCAGGCGATCGGCCCGGGCGACACGGTGCTGTTCTATTTTGCCGGCCACGGTGTGGCCCTGGAGGGCAGCAACTACCTGCTTTCGACCGACATGGAGCAACTGCAGCCCGGCGGCGAGAACACGGTCAAGGATGAAGGCTATTCGGTGAGCGGTCTGATCGAGCGGATCGCGCGGCGAGGCGCCGGCAACCAGATTGTGGTCCTCGATGCCTGCCGGGACAATCCGTTCGCTTCATCGGGCCGCCGATCTGTCGGGCTGGATCGCGGTCTCGGGCGGGTGGATACCCCGTCGGGCACATTCGTGCTGATGGCTGCGGGCGCCGGCCAGTCGGCGTTGGATCGTCTTTCGGACAGGGACCCTGATCCGAATTCTGTGTTTACGCGGCAGTTGATCCCGCTATTGCGGACGCCTGGACTGACCCATATCGAGATCGCCAAGCGGCTGCAAACGGGTGTCCGGACGCTGGCGTCGACGGTCGGGCACAGCCAGCAACCGGCCTATTATGACGAAGTGCCGGGCACGATCGTGATCAATCGGGCGGTAGGCTCGCCGCCTACGCCCGCGGTCGCCGATCCGGACGCGGCTATGCGGTCGGATTTTGCGATTGCCCAACAGGCGAATTCGCGGGCGGTGTGGCAGGCCTTCATCGACCGATACAAGTCCGGCTTTCTGATCGAGGCGGCGCGCGAGCGTCTGGCGGCTCTTTCGGCGCCACCCCCAGCCGTCACGACGACGCCGGTCGTAACGGCACCAGGGAAGATTGAGGTTGCGGGTCTTCCGCCATCGACGCGCCCGGATGGAGGGTCTTGCGACGGGGGTGCGCAGACGGTGTCGCTAGGCAGTCGGTCGGCCGGCGTTCTGACCTCGTCTGAGGAGCGTTGCCTGAAGGCGAAGGACGAGTTCCGGGAGTGCGCAGACTGCCCTGCGATGGTTGTCGTTCCTGCGGGGTCGTTCACGATGGGATCGCCGGAGAGCGAGAAGAAGCGTGAAAGCAACGAAGGCCCGCAGCGGACGGTTCGGATTGGGAAGCCATTTGCGGTCGGCAAGTTTACGGTGAGCTTTGCGGAATGGGATGCATGCGTTGCGGGAGGCGGCTGCAAAGGCTATCGGCCGCTAGTAATAAGGGGTTGGGACCGCGGAATTTTACCGGTGGTTAATGTGTCGTGGGAGGATGCGCAAGCGTTTGTGACTTGGCTGTCGAAGGTGACTGGGAAGAGTTATCGGCTTCTGACGGAGGCGGAGTGGGAATACGCAGCGCGGGCTGGCACGACGACGGCGTTCTGGTGGGGCCCGACGATCTCTACAAACCAGGCGAACTACGACGGCAACTATACGTATGCCAGCAATCAGAAAGGATTGTATAGGATGTATACGCTTCCGGTAGACAGCTTTTCGGCGAACCCATTCGGTCTCTACCAGATGCTCGGTAACGTCAATCAATGGGTCGAGGACTGTTCTTCCCAGAACTATAAGGATGCACCAACGGACGGCTCAGCAAATGTAATAAAAGGATGTGATACCCGCATTCTACGCGGCGGGTCCTATTCCGAGCTGCCGTGGAGACTTCGTGCCGCTCAACGTTTCTGGACCTACCCCTTCAACCGGGACCTTCGTTACGGCTTCCGTGTTGCGAGAACATTAAATCCATAGTCTTTATATATTTATTCTTGTCTATTCTTCCTGACTTCTCTTCGCCGGGGTCCAGGGGCGAAGCTCCTGGCGGGCGGTCATTCTTAAGAGGGGACATGGATCCGGCTCGACAGACGGGTCCGCCCATTGACCCACATATTCAGATTTCGCTGCGGCTGGGGCCGACGGTCGAGATCATCCCCCGCAAGCAGAAAATTCCGCTCGGCGACCGGATTCAATCGGTTGCTCTCGACAGGCTCGAATGCCTCGTGGAAGCCGCGTCTCAGCGAGACAGACCAGGGCACCTTGCCCGCGCAAATCTTGGTATCGAGAAGCCGAGGAACCGGTTCCACGCCCGCGATCACATCCATCGCCAGGCGGCTGGAGCCCTATCGGCCCGTTGTGGGGGCGTCAGTCTCAGCCCCATGATCGTGCCTATACCCGGCACGCGGTCCATTGCGCATCTGGAAGAAAACGTCGCCGCGCTTCAGGTCCCACTCACTGCAGCCGATGCAGCCGCGCTGTAGCGGTCAAGCCTGCGGGGATCGGATTGCCGGGACGGGACGGACCAGATCCGCCCGTCTGGATCGAACCGCCGGCAGTCCGGGCGGCTGCGGCGCCCGGCTGGCCTCGCGCTCAGCCCTCGCCGAGGGCGTTGCGGACCACTTTGCGCAGGTCGTCGATCAGGATCGGGCGGCCGTCGCGCAGGACGTGCCAGAAGGTCCAGCCGTTGCAGGCGTCGAGGTCCTGGAGGATCGCGCCGACGCGGTGGATCGAGCCGGTGGTTTCGCCGGATTGCAGCGAACCGTCGGCGCGGACCGTCGCCTTGTGGCGGCCGCGGGCGTCCTGCACGGTCTCGCCGGGGGCGACCAGGCCCTGTTCGACCAGGCTGCCGAAGGGAATGCGGGGTTCGGCCCGCTTGCCGCGCATGACCGCGAGCGCAGCGTCGGAGGCCGGCTCGACGGCCGCGATGCGCGCCTCGGCGGCGGCCGCATAGGTGCGGTCGCGCTCGATGCCGATGAAGCGGCGGCCGAGGCGGCGGGCGACCGCGCCGGTCGTGCCGGTGCCGAAGAAGGGATCGAGCACCACATGGCCGGGCTCGGTCGAGGCGAGCAGGACGCGGTGCAGCAGCGCCTCCGGCTTCTGGGTCGGGTGGATCTTGTCGCCGCCATCCGACTTCAGCCGCTCGGAACCGGTGCAGATCGGGATCACCCAGTCGGAGCGCATCTGAAGGTCCTCGTTGAAGGCCTTCAGGGCGTCGTAGTTGAAGGTGTAGCGCTTGGCCTCCTGGCTGCGCGAGGCCCAGATCAGGGTCTCGTGGGCATTCTGGAAGCGGCGGCCCTTGAAGTTCGGCATCGGGTTGGTCTTGCGCCAGACCACGTCGTTCAGGATCCAGAAGCCGAGATCCTGCAGGATCGTGCCGACCCGGAAGATGTTGTGGTAGGAGCCGATCACCCACAGGGCGCCGTCGGGCTTCAGGAGGCGGCGCGCCGCGATCAGCCAGGCGCGCGTGAAGGCGTCATAGGCCTCGAAGCTGTCGAACCGGTCCCAGGCGTCGTCGACCGCATCGACCCGGCTCTGGTCGGGTCGGTGCAACTGGCCTTCGAGCTGCAGATTGTAGGGCGGGTCGGCGAAGACGAGATCGACCGAGGCGGCCGGCATGCGGGCCATCTCGGCGACGCAGTCACCGATATGGATGCGATCCAGCCAGGCCTCGGCCGGTGCGACAATGGAGGACGAGGGGCGGACGGCACGCGCCGCCGCAACCTTACGCACTATACTCATGAACACCACTCGTCCGGGTTACGCGGATACCATCATTAAGGTTACCCAATCCGGTAAAAGCGACGTTAAGCGCCGGACCGGGCGATGACAGGCCGGGGCGGCGGAACGGCAGCGCCGGAGCGCCGGCGGCAGGCGGCGGCTTTCCCCGGGGCCACGCCATTGCCAGGATCGCCCCATGACGACGCGACCCGATTCGGCAGCCCTTCTCGCCTGGTACGACCGCCACCATCGCCGCCTGCCCTGGCGGATCGGCCCCGCCGACCGGGCGGCCGGGGCGAAGCCGGACCCCTATCGGATCTGGCTGTCGGAGATCATGCTGCAGCAGACCACCGTGACGGCGGTGAAACCCTATTTCGACGCCTTCCTGGCGCGCTGGCCGCAGGTCTCCGATCTGGCCGCCGCCGACGAGGCGGAGGTGATGAAGGCCTGGGCCGGGCTCGGCTACTATTCGCGCGCCCGCAACCTGAAGGCCTGCGCGGACGCCGTCGTCGAGCGGCATGGCGGACGGTTTCCGGACACCGAGGCGGCCCTGCTGACCCTGCCCGGGATCGGGGCCTATACGGCCGCGGCGATCGCGGCGATCGCCTTCGACCGGCCCGCGACCGTCGTCGACGGCAATGTCGAGCGTGTCGTGTCCCGCCTGTTCACGGTCGAGGAGCCGCTCCCCGACGCCAAGCCGGCCTTGAAGCGGCTTGCAGCGACGCTGACCCCTAAGCGGCGCGCGGGCGACTTCGCGCAGGCCATGATGGATCTGGGCGCCACCCTGTGCACGCCGCGCAAGCCGAGCTGCGCACTCTGCCCCTGGTCAGACGCCTGTCTCGGCCGGGCCGCGGGGGCGCCGGAGACCTATCCGCGCAAGCGGGCGAAGGCCGAACGACCGACCCGGCGCGGCATCGCCTATGTGGCGATGCGGGCCGACGGAGCGGTTCTTCTCCGCCGCCGCCCCCCGAAAGGTCTGCTCGGCGGCATGAGCGAGGTGCCGTCGACCGACTGGACGCCGGCCGCGGCCCTGCCGGCGGAGAGCCCGCCCCTGCCCGGCAACTGGGCCGCCGCCGGCCGGATCGAACACACCTTCACGCATTTCCACCTGATCCTGGAGGTCCGGCTGGCGCGCCGGCCGGTCGGCGACCCGGCCCCGGACGGCTACTGGTGGTCGACGGCTGCCGATCTCGCCGGCGAGGCGCTGCCGAGCGTGATGCGCAAGGTCGTCGACGCCGCCCAGAAGGCGTCCGGATCGTGACAATCGGCCGGTTGCGCACAATTTGACGGATCGGCGGCAATCTTCCGTAACGGGAGGCAGTTACAAACGGACACAAGATCGACCGCCAACCGGGTTGCCGCATGTCCCGCAAAGTACTTCTCGCCGTTCCCGCCCTGACCGCCATCCTGACGCTTGCGGGGGCGAGCGCGGCTTCCGCGCAAACCTGGATCGTCAATCAGAACCGGCAGAAGCCGGCCGACCTGACCACCGAGCAGCTGCGCGCGATTGCCCCGCTGCCGCTGCCCCGGGAGAGCAAGGGCGCCGGCGGCAAGGCGGCCGCCAAGGGCACGCCGCAGGTCTTTCCGGGCTTCGTGCCGGCCGAGGAACCGGCGCCGGCCGAGACGACGGCGCTGACGCCGCCGGCCGATTGGGACGGACCGCTGATCCGCTACGAGGCTCAGACCGACGACAGCCGCTCGAAGGGATCCTCGGGCTATCCGTTCACCACCACGCGGGTGTTCCCGGACACGGCCGTCTCGACCGCCCCCTACCGGATGGCCGGCAAGCTCCTGTTCCGGGACAGCGTGACCAACAGCTGGTACATGTGCTCGGCGGCGATCATCTCGTATCGCCTCGTGCTGACCGCCGGCCATTGCGTCTACAACGCCACCGGCAAGCGCTTCTATACCGACTTCCGCTTCACGCCCGGCTACAATGCCACGCTCGGCACCCAGCCCTACGGGCAGTGGACCTGGTCGGCGGTCTACACCACCCCGGCCTGGCAGAATGGCGGCGGCACGGTTCCGAACGTCTCCGACTTCGGCATCATCGAGATCGCCAACCGGACCATCGGCGGCGTCTCGCGCACCATCGGCGGCTATCTCGGCTACTATGCCACCGCGACCGCCCGGCTCAACTACAACCACCTGACCGCGCTCGGCTATCCGGGCAACATCGACTCCGGCGGGCGGATGATCGCCAACCAGGGCGAGACGCGCCCGAACGGCTCGACCTCCGGCGTGATGGGCTCCTCGATGGCCGGCGGTTCGTCGGGCGGCCCCTGGATCGAGGATTTCGGCACGGTCGGCTCCGGCCAGTTGGTCGCCAATTCGGTCGCCAACCGGATCGTCGGCGTGACCTCCTACGGCCCCGCAGGCGGCCCGTCGCCCTATTTCTACCAGGGCTCCTCGATCCTCAACGCCGACTTCACCACCATGCGCACGACCGCCTGCGCCCGCCTCGCCGGCAACTGCTGACCGCGCGACCGGCCCGCCTCGCGTCTCAGGGGGCTGAACGAGACCGGAAGCCGCCGGCGCGTCAGACGCGGCCGGCGGCTTTTCTTTGCCGCCGGTGGGCAGCCGCCGGGCCGCCTACTGGAAGGCGACCTCCTCGAAGCTGCGCAGCTTGCGCGAATGCAGCCGTTCCGACGGCATGGCGCGCAGCTTGTCCATGGCGCGAATGCCGATGGCGAGGTGCTGGTTGACCTGCCGGCGATAGAATTCGCTGGCCATGCCGGGCAGCTTCAGTTCGCCGTGCAGCGGCTTGTCGGAGACACACAGCAGGGTGCCGTAGGGCACGCGGAAGCGGAAGCCGTTGGCCGCGATGGTGGCGGATTCCATATCGAGCGCGATGGCGCGCGACTGCGAGAAGCGGCGGACCGGCTCGGAATGGTCGCGCAGTTCCCAGTTCCGGTTGTCGATGGTGGCGACCGTGCCGGTGCGCATGATCGACTTCAGCTCCCAGCCGGTCAGCCCGGTCACTTCCGCGACCGATTCCTCCAGCGCCACCTGGATTTCCGACAGGGCCGGGATCGGCACCCAGACCGGCAGGTCGGCGTCGAGCACGTGATCCTCGCGCACATAGGCATGGGCGAGCACGTAGTCGCCGAGCTTCTGGGTGTTGCGCAGGCCGGCGCAGTGGCCGAGCATCACCCAGGCATGCGGCCGCAGCACCGCGACATGGTCGGTGATGGTCTTCGCGTTGGACGGGCCGACGCCGATATTGATCATCGTGATGCCGGCATGGCCGGGCCGGACCAGATGGTAGGCCGGCATCTGCGGCAGCCGCGCCGGCGGATGCCCGCCCGACGGCGTCTCCGCGCCCGGCCGGGTGATCACATTGCCGGGCTCGACGAAGGCCTCGAAGACGCCGTCGCCGCTGGCCATGCGGGCGCGTGCGAGCGCGACGAACTCGTCGATATAGAACTGGTAGTTGGTGAACAGCACGAAATTCTGGAAATGCTCCGGGTGCGTCGCCGTATAATGGGCGAGCCGGTGCAGCGAATAGTCGATGCGCGGCGCCGTGAAGGGGGCGAGCGGGGCGGGCGCACCCGGCGCCAGCCGCTGCTCGCCATTGACGATGGCATCGTCGGTATTGGCGAGATCCGGCACGTCGAACACGTCGCGCAGGGGCCGGTCGAGCCGTGCGGCGCTTTCGAACGACAGCCCGGCATCGCCGGCGAGTGCGAAATGCAGCGGGATCGGCGTCTGCGATTCGCCGATGCCGACCGCCACGCCGTGATTGCGGATGACCTGCCCGATCTGTTCGACCAGATAGCTGCGGAACAGGTCCGGCCGGGTGATCGTGGTCGCATAGGTGCCGGGGCCGTGGACGAAGCCGTAGGCAAGCCGGGAATCGAGCCGGGCATGGGTATCGGTGCCGACGCGGATCTCCGGATAGCAGGCCCTGACCCGCCCCGACGGCATCGCTCCGGACATCATCGCTGCGAAGCGCTCGGCCAGGAAGGCCGTGTTGCGACGATAGAGGGCCTCCAGCCGTTCGACGGCCGGTTCGGCGGCGGTGAAGTCCTCGAAGGCGATCGGCGGCGGCGAATCGACGCCCAGCATGGCGGAACTCCGGATGGCTCGGACGGTCCGGACCATCGGCGCCGATCCGGCGGGGGTCAAGGGCCGCCCGGATGTCGGAGCCGGCCGATCAGACGCCGAAATGGGCGGCGGCGATGCGCGGCAGGTCGCGCATGGCGGACAGCACCACCGCGGCGCCGGCCGCGCTCAGCCGGTCGGCCAGTTCGTCGTCGGCATGTCCGCCGCCGGTGAAGCCGATCACCGGCATGCCGGCCCGGCGCGCCGCCGTGACCCCGGCGACGGAATCCTCGACCACCAGGCAATCGGCCGGATCGGCGCCCATCTGCGAGGCGGCGAGCAGAAAGACGTCCGGTGCCGGCTTGCCGCGCGCGCATTGGCTGGCCGAGAAGACATGCGGATCGAACACTTCGAGCAGCCCGGTCGTGGTCAGGTTGCGGCGCAGGCCCTCGAGCTGGGTCGAGGAGGCGATGCAGCGCTTCAGCCCGAGGCCGGCGACCGCCTCGACCGCGTCGTGGACGCCGTCGATCACCGTCAGTTCCTCGGCAAAACGCTTGTGCGAGACGGTCTTCATCTCCTCCAGGAAGCCCTCCGGCAGCGGCCGGCCGAGTTCCTGCTCGATCAGCGCCCAGATGTCCCGGTACGGGATGCCGGTGAAGCGGCGGGAGAATTCCGCCGGCGTGGTCGGTCGGCCGAGCCGGGTCAGGGCTTCCGCATCGATGGCCGAGGCGATGATCTCGGAATCGATCAGGGTGCCGTCGCAGTCGAAAATCACCAGCATGTCGGTCGTCCGTCTCCAGGTCCGGCGCCGTCATAGCGCCTCGGGCGACGGAACGGAACGCCCGGGCGGACAGGCGAGCCCTGTCGGTCCCGCATTCGCATGGGACTCGGTCCCGCATTTGCGCGGCTCCCGTGCCGCATTTGCGGGCGGGAACCGCACGGCGGGCTTCACGTCTGCGCCAGACGGCGGCTTCGGCGATTGAATCCGCGGGCGCGGCGAACCACATTGGCGGTCGAGGCTCGGGCCCCGGGCCGCCTTTCCAGCGCGTGCCCGGCAGGCGCCCGAGAACGGACAGGACATGCGCCCACTCTCCCATCCGGTGATCGAAGACGTGACGCTTGCGGCCCTGCTGCATGCCCTGTCCGATCCGGTCCGCCTCGATATCGTGCTCTGCCTGTCGACGGCGGGCTGCGAGATGAACTGCATCTCCTCGGCCAAGGAGCTGCAGGGCCTGTCCAAGTCCACGCTGTCGCATCACTTCCGCATTCTGCGCGAGGCCGGCCTGGTGCGCAGCGAACGGCGCGGCGTCGAACTGCTCAACCGCCTGCGTCTCGACGAGATCGAACGCCGTTTTCCCGGCGTGATTGCGAGCGTCCTGGCCGCCCGGCGCAGCGAAACGGTCTGTGTCCGCGGCCACGCCATTTCTGCCTGACGGCAGATCGCGTCGGGCGGACCCGGCATCCTGCGGATTGGCGCCGGCCCGCCGCTGGCTTAGACCAGAACGGACGCGGGACCGAGACGGAGCAAGCGAGCATGTCGAGACTGGACGAAACCAAACCCTTCATTCCGGTCCGGATCGCGCTTCTGACCGTGTCCGACACCCGCACGCTGGCCGACGACAAGTCGGGCAATCTGCTCGCCGAGCGCATCGCGACGGCCGGCCACGACCTCGCCGAGCGGGCGATCGTGCCGGACGATATCGACGAGATCCGGATGATCGTAGAGACCTGGATCGCCGAGGGGCGGATCGACGTGGTGATCACCACCGGCGGCACCGGCTTCACCGGTCGCGACGTGACGCCCGAGGCGGTCGAACCGCTGTTCGACAAGCGCATGGACGGCTTTTCGATCCTGTTCCACCGCCTGTCCTACGACAAGATCGGCACCTCCACGATCCAGTCGCGCGCCACCGCCGGGCTCGCCGGCCGCACCTTCATCTTCTGCCTGCCGGGCTCGCCGGGCGCCTGCCGGGACGCCTGGGACGGCATCCTGGCGGCGCAGTTCGACTATCGCCACCAGCCGTGCAATTTCGTGGAGATCATGCCGCGGCTCGACGAGCATCTGAAGCGCGGCAAGCTGCGCGGCGCGCCCGTCCCGGGCTGAGGCCGGCCCGAACAGCCGCAGTGACCTCGCAACAGACGCAGGGTCATCGCAATCGGCACGGGCGCCGGGCGCAGCGATCAGGCGCCCGTGGCGCGGATCGGGACGCCGAGCGCGGCGAGCACGTGGCGGGCGATGGCACCGCCGGCCGGCAGGTCGCGGCCGTCGTGCCGGCTGGCGATCGCGACCGCGTTGGACCGGAGAATATGGATCGACCGGCGACCGATTCGGCCGATCAGGTCGCGGTGGTCGCGGATCGGGGCGTGCCGGCGCGCCGTGTCCCAGGCCCGCCGGCTCAGGATCAGCCCCTGCTCGGGCAGCGGCAGCCCGAAGACCGAACTGGCCACCCCGACGGTGCCCTCCGCGACACGCGCGCGCCAGCCGAAGGCATCGAAGGCCAGACGGAACGCCGCCGCCTCGCCGGCCGCGCCGTTGCGCTCGGCCCGCTCGGCAAAAGCCATCACCTCGCGGAACCACTCGCCTTCGAGCAGCACGTTGGGCGGCAGGATCATCAGCCAGGGCGCGCGGCGCGCGATGGCGACGCCCTGACCGACGCGCTCGCCCCAGGGCCCAGGATGCTGCAGCAGCGTGCAGCCGGCCGCCTCGGCGACCTTCTCGGTCCCGTCGCGCGACCCGCCGTCGACCACGACGACTTCGCGAATGGCTCCCTCCGCGGCTGCCGGGACCAGCGAGGCCAGCGTGCGCAGGAGACCTTCTTCGGCATTGAGGGTCGGGATGACCACGGAAAGCATGGCAATGTCATAACAGGTCAGCCATGCTGTCGGGAGTCGCCCATGAGGCTATCTGTCGAATTTTCGTGAATGTTCTTGATTTGTTCAGTGCCGCTTGGTAGCTTTTTGCCATGGCCCCGCTTCGAAACATTCAAAACTCGGCTCCGGATGTGCCTGTCGGGCGCATCTCGCGCCGCGGTGCCGTCCGGCGGGCGGTAGCCGATGGTGGGATGGCGGGGGCGCCGGACGAGATGTTCGAGCCGTCGCCCGAGGAGGTGTTCGAGCCGGCACCGGAGGAGATCGGCGTCCGGATCGATGCCGAGCGGCGGCGCGGCCGGGGTGCGGTGACCAATGCCAGCGGGCGCTACGAAACGGAAGTGCGGGTCGCCGTCGACGACGGCTGGGACAGCCTCGACGACCTGCCGCCGCTGAAGACCGAGGTCCAGGTCGAGAAGCCGAAGCGGATCATCACGCGCAACCAGTCGCCGGACATCTCCTTCGACCGCTCGATCAACCCCTATCGCGGCTGCGAGCACGGCTGCGTCTACTGCTTCGCCCGGCCGACCCACGCCTATATGGGCCTGTCGCCGGGGCTCGATTTCGAAACCAGATTGTTCGTCAAGCCGAATGCGGCGGCGATGCTGGAGCGCGAGTTGGGTGAGCCCGGCTACCAGTGCCGCACCATCGCGATCGGCACCAACACCGACCCCTACCAGCCGATCGAGAAGACGCACCGGATCATGCGCGAGGTGCTGGAGGTGCTGGAACGGACCAACCACCCGGTCGCGATCGTGACCAAGTCGCACCTGGTCACGCGCGACAAGGACATTCTCGGCCGGATGGGGGCCAAGGGCCTCGCCAAGGTGGCGCTCTCGGTGACCACGCTCGACGGCCGGCTCGCCCGCGCCATGGAGCCGCGCGCCGCCAGTCCGCGCCGCCGGCTCGATGCGATCCGCGAATTGTCGGAGGCCGGCGTGCCGACCGCCGTGATGGTCGCGCCGATCATCCCGGCGCTGACCGACCACGAGATCGAGCGCATCCTGGATGCCGCCCAGGCGGCCGGGGCGCGCGAGGCCGGCTATGTGCTGCTGCGCCTGCCGCTCGAGGTCTCCGAGCTGTTCCGGCAATGGCTGCTGGTCAACCGGCCGGACAGCTATCGCCATGTCATGTCGCTGATCCGGGCGATGCGCGACGGCAAGGACTACGATTCGACCTGGGGCAAGCGCATGCGCGGCGCCGGTCCCTATGCCTGGCAGATCGCCCGCCGCTTCGAACTGCAGGTCAAGAAGCTCGGCCTGCAGAAGGGCGGCCGCACCCGGCTCAGGGCCGACCTGTTCGAGCCGCCGGTCGGACGCGGGGTGCAGCTGAGCCTGTTCTAGAACCGGCTGCCGACGTGGAACCGGCGGCGGCGCAACGATCCCGGCCGGCGCCACGCCGTGCCGTTCAGCCGGCGCCGCCGAGAGACCGTCCTCCCGGTTCGCTGGTGCCGACCGATGGAGGATCCTCCCGGTTCGCCGGTGCCGACCGACAGAAAGCCGGGCCGGTTCGCCGGGACGGTCCCGGGTCGTCCCGGACGGAGCGGCGGCACGGCGGGACCGGATGGCGGCAACCGGCGGGAGCGGAGGCGGGTGTCGCCGTCGCCCGGCGCCCGCGCGCCAGCACCGTACGCGCCAGCAGCCGTACGGGCCGGCCCCCGTATCGAAACGGCAGCCGTATCGGAACGGCTTCGGCATTGAGACAGAGGCCCGGATCGGACGGGCAACGGTTGGCAGGAGACGGACATGGTCCCGCGCATTCATCTGATCACGCTCGGTGTCGACGATGTCGAGGCGAGCGCCGCGTTCTACGAGCGGCTCGGCTTCGTGCGCTCGGCGCAGAGCGTGGCCGGGGCGGTCGCCTTCTTCCAGGTCGGTGCGCTGGTCCTGTCGGTGTTCGGCCGGGCGGCCCTGGCCGAGGATGCCGGCCTGACCGGCACCGCAGGGCCCTCGGACGGCGCTCGACCGGACGGCACGGCACCGGAAGGCGAGCGGTCCGGGGGCCAGGAGCCCGGAAGCCGCGAGAGCCCCGGAGGCCGGGGCAGCTTTTCGGCCGTCACCGTCGCCTGCAACGTCGCATCCCCGGCCGAGGTCGAGGCCGTGATGACCCGCGCCGCCGCCGCCGGCGCCCGCGTCACCCGCCCGCCAAGCAAGGCCTTCTGGGGCGGCTACACGGCCTATTTCGCCGATCCCGACGGCCATCTCTGGGAGGTCGCCCACAACCCGTTCTGGAGCTTCGACGAGACCGGCGCCGTCCGGCTGCCCGATTGACTGGGCAGCGCCGCCAGACCTTTCGGCGTCCGATCTTTTCCGGGACGATCACGGCCAAGCCGGACCGCGAACCGTTTTCCTCGCGCCGGCGCGGCCAATCCCGCGTCGGTATCCCCGACTGACCTGCAGGCGGACCACTGCACCCTGCGCCCCGTCGGGCCGCCGCTTGATCTCGAATGTAGCGAGCAGCTAGATCCGGCCTTCGGGCACCTTCTGCCTCTTGGCAGGGGCAAAGGGGAAGGAACCGAAGGATCTGCGGGCCACCTCTGCACAATCCCTCAACAGGTTATCCCCTTCCCCAAACAAAGGGGGGAGAAGGTGCCCGAAGGGCGGATGAGGGGGGCGATCGCGCGGCAGAACGGTGAACGGGCGGTCCGAAGCGCCAGATCAGGCCGCCAGATTTGGTGTCCAAGCCCTTGCCCGGACCGGCAATTTTGCGGTCGCCGCGGCATCCAGGCCCCCTCATCCGCCCTTCGAGCACCTTCTCCCCCTTGGCAGGGGGCGAAGGGGAAGGAACCGAAGGATCGGCGGTTCGCCTTGGCGGCATCGCCCCTTCGGGCCCTGGCGGCCCTACCCCGCGATCTTCGAGAAGTCGGCGACGGCGTGGCAGGCAGCGCGGATTTGGTCGAGGAGGCGGAGGCGGTTGAGGCGCAGGGCGGGGTCGGCGGCATTGACCAGGATCTTGTCGAAGAAGGCGTCGACCGGCGCGCGCAGGGCGGACAGTGCCGTCATGGCGGCGGCGAAATCCTCGCGCGCCACGGCCGCGGCGGCCGCCGGCGCAGCCAACGTGATCGCGGCGGCCAGCGCCTGCTCCTCGGCCTCGGCGAGGAGACCCGCATCGACCGCGCCGGTGACCGCGGCGGCGTCCTTCTTCTCCTCGGCCTTCAGGATGTTGACCGCGCGGCGATAGCCGGCGAGCAGGTTGCGCCCGTCCTCGCCCGCCAAGAAGCCGCCGAGGGCCTCGACCCGGCGGACGATCGAGACCACGTCGTCCTGACCGCCGAGCGCGAAGACGGCGTCGACGAGGTCGTGCCGGGCGCCCTGCTCGCGCAGCTGCACCTTGAGGCGATCGGCGAAGAAGGCGAGCAGATCGAGGCTCTTCAGCCACGCCTCCTGCACGGTCGCCTCGGCATAGGACTCGACCGCGCGCGGGTCGGCGACCGGCGCCAGCAGGCGCTCGCGCAGGGCGACCATGATCGTTTCCGGAACGCCGGCCGAAGCCAGTTCGTCGGCAATGTCCATCTGCCGGTCGACCGCGACCAGGCGCTTGTCGAGCATGATCTCGCCGAACGGCGCTGGCATGGCGGCCAGCAGCGGCAGCCGCACGCCGTTCGAGAGCAGGATCCGGATCACGCCGAGCGCGGCGCGGCGCAGCTGGTAGGGGTCCTTGGAGCCGGTCGGCTTCTCGTCGATGGCCCAGAAGCCGATCAGGGTATCGAGCTTGTCGGCCAGCGCGACCGCGATCGCGACCGGATCGGTCGGCACGCGGTCGGACGGCCCCTGCGGCCGGTAGTGGTCCTCGATCGCACGCGCCACCGCCGGGTCCTCGCCCTGCAGTGCGGCGTAGCGACCGCCCATCAGGCCCTGCACCTCGGGGAACTCGCCGACCACCTCGGTCAGGAGATCGGCCTTGGCGAGCGTCGCCGCGCGGGCGGCGAGATCGGGATCGGCGCCGACGGCCGGCGCCAGGTCGCGGGCGAGCCGGACGATCCGGTCGATGCGCTCGGCCTGGGTGCCAAGCTTCTCGTGGAAGACGATGCCGAGGTCGCGCATCTTGGCGAGGCGCTGGTCGAGCGGCTTCAGGCCGCGGTCGCCATAGCCCGGCAGGTCGCGCTGGTCGGTCTCCCAGAAATGGCGCGCATCGGACAGGCGCGCCCGGACGACCCGGCCGTTACCGGCCGTGATCGCCACGCCGTCGTCGCTGGCGATGATGTTGGAGACCAGGATGAAGCGGTTGGCGAGGCGCTGGTCGACATGGTGCGAGCGCAGCACGAAGCATTTCTGGTTGGCGCGGATGGTCGCGCGGATGACCTCGCCGGGCACCGCCAGGAAGGCCTCCTCGAAGGCGCCCATCAGCACGACCGGCCACTCGACCAGCCCGGCGACCTCTTCCAGGAGGCCGTCGTCCTCGATCAGTTCGAGGCCCTGCGCGAGCGCCAGATCCTTGGCGTCGTGCAGGATGATATCCTTGCGCCGGTCGGCGTCGAGGATCACGTAGGCGGCCTGCAGCTTGGCCGAATAATCCTCGAAGCGCTTCACCGTGATCGGGCCGGGCGCCATGAAGCGGTGGCCGTAGGTGACGTTGCCGGAACGGATGCCGTCGATCTCGAAGGGAACGATGTCGGGCTCCTCGGTCTCCGGGCCGAAGGTGCAGACGATCGAATGCAGCGGCCGCACCCAGCGCAGCGATCCGGTGCCCCAGCGCTGCGACTTCGGCCAGGGGAAATTGCGCACCACCTGCGGCACCAGATCGGCGATCACGTCGATCGCCGCCCGCCCCGGCTTCTTCTGGCGGGCGACGTAGAACTCGCCCTTCTTGGCGTCGGCGACGATCTCCGCCTCGTCGATCGAGGCGAGGCCGGCCGCCTTCAGGAAGCCCTGCAGGGCGGCCTCGGGCGCGCCGACGCGCGGCCCCTTCTTCTCTTCCGTCTGGTCGGGCGAGCGGGCCGGGACGCCGGTGACCTGCAGGGCGAGGCGGCGCGGCGTGGCATAGGCCCTGGCGCCCTCGTAGAGGAGACCCGCCGCGACCAGACCGTCCGTGATCGCCTTCCTGAGGTCCTCCGCGGCCTTGCGCTGCATGCGCGCGGGGATTTCTTCGGAAAAGAGTTCGAGCAGCAGATCGGGCATGGTCATGGCTCACGGCAGGGCGCCGGCTCAGGCGCGAAGGAACGTCCGGCCCGCAAGCGGGCAGGCGCGACCGAGGGCGGACGGGCGCGAGGACGCAACGCCCGCAGGCGCGCGACGAGGCCGCACCTCGGGACGGTTCTCGTCTAGCCCCGCGGCGCCGCTTTGTCAGCCCCAGGGCGCCCGAAAAGCACGGCCCGAAAAACACGATCCGCAAACACGGCCCGGAAAATACGAAGGCCCGCGACCGTTACCGGACGCGGGCCTGTCGGGATCGAAACCGAGCGGCGTTCAGGCCAGCTTGGCACGCACGTCGGAAACCGCGTTGCGCACCAGCGCATCGGCCACATCGCCCTTGACCTTGACGGCCAAAAGCGCCGTGGCAGCCTCGACGGCGACATCCGCCGCACGGGCGCGGACTTCGGCAAGCGCCTGGGTCTCGGCCTGGCCGATCTTCGCTTCAGCCGCCTTGGTCCGGCGGGCGATCATCTCTTCGAGCGACTTGGTGGCTTCGGCGGTGAGGCGCGCGGCTTCGGCCTTGGCCTCCTCGACGATCTTGGCCGCCTCGGCTTCGGCGCCGGCCGTCTTGGCCTTGTATTCGGCCAGAAGCGCGCTCGCCTCGGCGCGCAGACGCGCGGCCTCGGCAAGGTTGTCGTCGATCTTCTTGGCCCGGTCGTCGAGGGCACCGGCGATCTTGCCCGGCACCTTGAGGACCACCATGGCAACCAGGAAGATCACCAGGGCGACGAAGGCCCAGAAGCTAGCGTAACCTGTCGCGTCCATCGGTCGTCCTCACTTGGCCATCGCGGTGCCGACGGCACCGGCGACCTCGTCGCGGCTCGCCGACACACTGGTCAGCGCCGACACGAGAGCTTCGGCGGTTTCGATCGCGATCGAGCCGACCTCACCCAGGGCGCGCGCCTTGATCTCGCCGATGCGGGTTTCGGCTTCCGCCAGCCGGGCGCCCAGAGAGGCCTCGGCAGCGGCACGCTTGGCGTCCATGTCGGCGTTGAGTGCCGCACGGGTCTCGGTGGCGATCGCCTGCGCCCGGGTGCGGGCGGCGGCGAGGCTTTGTTCATAGGCGGCGAGCGCGGCGTCGGTCTCGGCCTTGAGGCGCTGGGCCTCGGCCAGATCACGCGCGATCCGGTCGCTGCGCGCCTCCAGGATACCGCCGATCCGGGGCAGGATCACCTTGGAGACGACCCACAGGAGGGCCACAAAGGTGATCGCGAGCCAGAGCAGCTGGGAGGCGAAGGTCGACGAATCGAACGGCGGGAAGCCGCCGGCATGCGCCTCGCCGCCGCCGTGGCCGACCTCGGCATGAGTCGTGGGAGTCTGAGCCATGATGGTCCCCGGAGGAGGATGGACGGATTCGGCCCGCCCCGATCAGTCGGGGGAGCCGAATACGGTCTTCTTGCCGGTGCCGGCCGGCCGCCGCCGCAACCGGTCCCGCAAGGGAACCGGCCTCGGCGGCAACGGCCGCGGATCGATCAACGGAACAGGAGCAGCAGCGCGACGAGCAGCGAGAAGATGCCCAGCGCTTCGGTCACGGCGAAGCCGAAGATCAGGCGGCCGAACTGGCCGTCGGCAGCCGCCGGGTTGCGCAGGGCGCCCGCGAGGTAGTTGCCGAAGATGGTGCCGAGACCAATGCCGGCGCCGCCCATGCCCAGGCAAGCGATACCAGCGCCGATGAGAGCGGCAGCGTCAGCGTTCATGTCGATGCTCCTTCTTGGGTGATCCGGCGATCTCGCGATCGGATTGGGGATCGTGGATGGGTTAGGCTCTCGGCGGGGCGCCCGGGCTCAGTGGCCCGGGTGCACCGCGTCGTTCAGGTACATGCAGGTCAGCACGGTGAACACGTAGGCCTGCAGGAACGCGACCAGGAACTCCAGCGCGGTCAGCGCGATCGTCATGGCCAGCGGCAGAAGCGAACCGACGACGCCGATGCCGCCCAGCGCACCGAGCGAGAAGACGAAGCCGGCGAAAACCTTGAGGGTGATGTGGCCCGCCAGCATGTTGGCGAAGAGACGGACCGAGAGGCTGATCGGACGCGAGAGGAACGAGATGACCTCGATCGCGGTGACCAGCGGAATGAGCGCCATCGGCACGCCGTGCGGCACGAACAGGCCGAAGAAGTGCAGGCCGTGCCGCCAGATGCCGTAGCCGACCACCGTCAGGATGACCACCATCGCGAGCGCGAAGGTCACGATGATGTGGCTGGTCACGGTGAAGAAGTAGGGCACCATGCCGAACAGGTTGGCGAACAGCACGAAGGAGAACAGCGAGAAGACGAGCGGGAAGAATTTCATGCCTTCCTGGCCGGCCGCATTCCTCAGCGTGGTCGCGACGAACTCGTAGAGCATCTCGGCGACCGACTGGGCGCGGCCCGGAACCAGCGCGCGGCTCGTGGTCGCCCAGGTGGCGAACAGCGTGATCGCGGCGACCGTCAGGACCATGAACAGCGCGGAATTGGTGAAGGACAGGTCGAGACCGCCGACCTTGATCGGAAGGATCTTCACGATCGCAAACTGGTGAAGTGGATCGACCTTCTCGCTCGCCACCGCTCGGTCCTCGCAACCATTGGGGGCCCGACGGACCCCGCCTCCGACATGATCGGAGCCGACCGGCGGGCTGCGGCCCGCGATCGGCTCCTCGAAACGTCAAGCGCGCGAAGCGCTAGCAGATGCGGACGCCGATGGCATCCGAATTCTTTGGCCGCGCCCGGTCCGAACGATCGGCACCAGACCGATCAGCCCTTCGTCGCGCCGCCGGCACCCGGTCCGCCATCCGCATCGGACCCGCGCTTGCGGAGCCGTTCGGTCGGCTGGGCGATGGCGCCCTGCGAGCGCAGGACGTTGAGCACCCCGGCGGCAAAACCGAGCATCAGGAACAGGATCAGGCCGAAGGGCCGCGTTCCCGCCACCCAGTCGATGCCATACCCGATCGCAGCGCCGACCAGCACGCCCGCAACGAATTCCGACCCGACCTTCAGCGCCTCGGCGAAACCGCCGCCTTGCCGTGCCGGCCCGCCGGCTTGCGCCGTCTTGGCCGGCATCCGCGCGTCGAGCTCGCGCTCGAGCCGCTTCAGCCGATCGTCGAATTCCGCCCGATCCGGCGCCCCCGGCGGACCCGCTGGGCGGCTCCGATCGGTCGCGTCCGATCCGCGATCTTGCGATCCCCGATCCCCGGAGGACTGGTCTGCGGACATTGCCTCACCCCGCTCTCTATCCATTCGACACCATGCCGTACCGAAAGAACGGGTTCCCGCCCCTTCGGTTCACGCATGCGGTCAGCATGGACAAGACGACGTGACGCCACCCCGAAGCCGGCGGCACCATAGTTTCCCGTCAGGAGCCTGTCAAGGATCGCCGATTATCTATTATCTCATTGATTTCACGAGACGAACACCGTTTGCGACGAATTCGCCGCACGGCTCCGCACCCTCGCAATTGGTCGAAGTTGCCGCAGTGCAGCGTCGGGACGGCAGCCGGCCACCGGAGAGTGCGCGGTCAGACCGCTTCCAGGAAGCGTTCGGCCCGTTCGAGGTCGACCGAGACGAGCTGCGAGACGCCGCGTTCGGCCATGGTGACGCCGAACAGGCGGTCCATCCGCGCCATGGTGATCGGGTTGTGGGTGATGACCACGAAGCGGGTGTCGGTGCGCCGGCTCATGTCGTCGAGGAGATCGCAGTAGCGCTCGACATTGGCGTCGTCGAGGGGCGCATCGACCTCGTCGAGCACGCAGATCGGCGCCGGATTGGTCAGGAACACGGCGAAGATCAGCGCCATGGCGGTCAGCGCCTGCTCGCCGCCGGAGAGCAGCGTCATGGTCGAGGGCTTCTTGCCGGGCGGCCGGGCCATGATCTCCAGGCCCGCCTCGAGCGGATCGTCGGACTCGACCAGCTGCAGCTCGGCCGTGCCGCCGCCGAAGAGATGGGTGAAGAGCGAGCGGAAATGGCCGTTGACGGTCTCGAACGCCGCCATCAGCCGCTCGCGCGCCTCGCGGTTCAGACTGGCGATGCCCTGGCGCAGGCGCTTGATCGCCTCGATCAGGTCGTCGCGCTCGCCGACCAGCGTATCGCGCCGGGTCTCGACCTCGCGCGCCTCGTCGTCGGCGCGCAGATTGACCCCGCCGAGCTTTTCGCGCTCGATCTTCACACGCTCCAGTCGGGTTTCGAGGGCTCCGAGATCCGGCCGACGCGCGGCGGGGTCGAGCCCGGCCAATGCGGCGAGCCCCGCGGGCGCCGTCTCGAAAGTCTCGGCGATCGTCCGTTCGATTTCGGCCGCCCGGCCGCGCGCCGCCGCCTGGCGCTCCTCGGCGCGGCCGCGGGTCTCGCGCGCGGCCGATAGCGCCTCCAGTGCCGCCCGCGCGATCCGGTCGGTCTCCTTGCCATGCCGCTCGGCGACAGCGAGGGCCTCGGCGGCCTCGACGAGCCCGGTTTCGGCCCGGGCGATTTCGCCCCCGAGCGCGATCCGGTGGGCCGCGAGTTCGTCGGGCCGGTCGACCAGCGCCTCCTTCTCGATCTCGGCCTCCTCACGCCGACGATCGAGGACCGACAGCTGGCCGCGCGCATTCTCGGCCCGGACGAGCCATGCCGCACGCTCGCGGGCGATCGTCTCCAGCCGGCGACGTCGCAGATCCGCCTCCCGGGCGAGGCCCTGGGCGGCGGCGCGGCGCTCGACCGCCTCGGCGCGCGCGGTGGCGACCGCGGCCCGCAGCCCGGCCAGCCGCTCCTCGAGACCTGCGGATACCGGAAGGGCTTCCAAGGCGGCGCGGCTCGTCGCGACCGCCTCCGCGGCCTCGGCCGCCTCGACCACGAGGCGGGCCAGGGCGACCTCCGCGCCGGCCAGGCGCGTGGCGCATTCGCCGGCCGCGCGTTCCGCCCGGATCAGCGCGTCCCGGGCCGCTTCGGCCTTGCGGCGCACGTCGCGCAGGGTCTCCCGGGCCGAGCGCTCGCGCGCCTCGGCGGCGCCGATCGCCATCCGCGCCTGATCCGCCGCCGCCTTCAGAGCCTGATGGGTGGCCCTCGCCGTCTCGACCAAGCCTTCGAGCGCGGCCAGCCGGTTGCGGCCCGACAGGCGCTGGGCCGCGGCCGTGGGGGCACCGGCGGCCATGACCAGACCGTCCCAGCGCCAGAGATCGCCGGCACGCGAGACGAGACGCTGGCCGGCCGCAAGACGCTTCTGCAGCGCCGGACCGTCGGCGGCCTCCACCAGACCGACCTGGGCGAGACAGCGCGCCATCAGGGCGGGCGCCCTGACGTGGGCGGCAAGCGGTTCCGTCCCCGCCGGCAGGACGGGGTCCGCACCGACGGCGCCGGGTTGGCGCCAATGCACCGGCGCGGCCGGATCGGTGCCGGCATCGAGATCGTCGCCGAGCGCGGCGGCCAGAGCGGCCTCCAGGCCGGGCTCGACCTCGATCTGATCGATCACCGGCGGCCACAGATCGAGGCCGTCGACCTGGAGCAGACCGGACAGCGTGCGCGCCTCGGTCTCCAACCGGTTGAGCGCGCGCTCGGCCTCGCCGACCGGCCCGCGCGCCCGGTCGGCGGCCGCCCGCGCGCTGCGGACGGCCTCCTCGGCCTCCTGCGCGACCGATTCGGCCGTCTCGGCCGCCTCTGCGGCAGCCTCGGCGGCTTCGCGCTCCAGCGACAATCCATCCAGCGCTGCGACCTGCGCGGCCAGGGCATCGCGCTCGGAGGTGGCCATTGCCGTCTGGTCGGCGAGGCGTGCGACGCGCTGCGCCGCGGCGGCGGCCTCGCGCTCCAAGGCGGCACGGCGGGCGACGACATCGGCCGCGACGCCGCGCAGGGCGCTTTCCTCGGCCTCCGCCTCGGCCAGCCGGGCCTCGGCCTCCGCGAGACCGTCGGCCAGCTCCGCGGCCCGTTCGGCGTCGTCCTCGGCCTCCATGGTCAAATCCGCCGCCTCGGCGTCGAGGGTGGCGACGGCATCGCCGGTTTCGCCGGCAAGTCGCTCCTCGCGCGCGCGATCTTCCGCCAACTGGATCAGACGGCGGTCGATTTCCGCCAGCCGCTCGCGCACCCGCCTGCCCTCGGCCTCGATCTCGCCGACGGCCAGTCTGAGCCGCTGAAGGGTCGCCCCCGCGGCCGCATGCGCCTCCCGCAAGGCCGGCAGGTCATGGGCGGCCACGGCTTGATCGCGGGCCGTCTGGCCTTGCGCCGCTGCCGCCTCGGCCTGACGCCGTTCCGCCTCTGCCAGCGCGGCTTCGGCCTCGGCCAGCTGCTCGCGTGCGGCGACCCATTTCAGCCAGGCGATGGCCGCTTCCGACTGGCGGATCTCGGCCGACAGAAGTCGATAACGGGAGGCCTGGCGCGCCTGGCGCTTGAGGCCGTCGAGCTGGCCGTCAATCTGGGTCAGCACGTCTTCGAGCCGTTCCAGGTTCTGTTCGGCGGCGCGCAGCCGGATCTCGGCTTCGTTGCGGCGCGAATGCAGGCCGGAAATGCCCGACGCCTCCTCCAGGATGGCACGGCGCTGGGTCGGCTTGGCGGCGATCAGCTCGCCGATCTGGCCCTGGCGCACCATGGCGGGCGAACGGGCGCCGGTGGAGGCGTCGGCGAACAGCATCTGCACGTCGCGCGCGCGCACGTCCTTGCCGTTGATCCGGTAGACCGAGCCCGATTCGCGCTCGATCCGGCGCGAGACCTCCAACAGGTCGTGGCCGTTCAATGCGGCCGGTGCCCGGCGGTCGGCATTGTCGAGAAACAGGACGACTTCGGCGGCGTTGCGGGCCGGGCGCTGGTGGCTGCCGGAGAAGATCACGTCGTCCATGCCGGACGCGCGCATGTTCTTGTAGGAATTCTCGCCCATGACCCAGCGCATGGCCTCGACAAGGTTGGACTTGCCGCAGCCGTTCGGCCCCACCACACCGGTGAGGCCGGTCTCGATCAGGAAATCGGTCGGCTCGACGAAGGTCTTGAACCCGACGAGCCGGAGCTTGGTGAATTTCACGAGGCGCCCACTCCGCACCCGGGCGGCGCGCCGGAGCATGGCCGGCCGGCCGCCCCGGTCATGTCCGGGACGGACCGCGGCTCGGTTGCGACGTCAGCTCTTCAGAAGCGGCGCGAGCGTCTTGTCGACCCCGTCGGTCGACTGGAAATTCTTGGCGCGCATGCCGTTCACGAAGAAGGTTGGCGTCGCGTCGACCTTGAACTTGTCGGCGCCGCGATCCTTCACGGCGTTCACACCATCCAGGAGGGTCTGATTCGTCAAGCATTGCTTGAAAGAATCCGGTGTAAAACCGACCTGCTTGGACAGCGCGAGCAGCGCGTCGACCGGCTTGTCGGTCCGGGTCCACGCCGGCTGCTGCTCGAAGAAGAGCGAGACCATGTCGAAATACTTGTCTTCCGGTGCGCAACGGGCAAGCATGAACGCAGCGGCGGCAAGCGGATCGAGCGGGAACTCGCGCATGATCATCCGCACCTTGCCGGTGTCGATGTACTTCTCTTTGATGTAGGGAAGAACGGTCTTGTGGAAGTTGGCGCAGTGGCCGCAGGTCATCGAGGCATATTCGACGACCGTCACCGGCGCCTTCTCGTCGCCGAGCCACTTCTCCGGCAGCGGACCCGGCTGCATCAGTTCGGCCACGTCGACGCCCGCCTGGGCGAAGGCGAATGAGGCCGAGCCGCCGAGAGCGGTCGCAGCGAGGGGCGCGATGGCGGTGTGGGCGATGAAGCGGCGGCGGGTAAGCATCGCGGTATCGTTCCTTGTTGAGGCGCGCAGGTCACCGGCCAGCCGTCGCCGGCCGGGCCATCCGGGGCGGACCATCGCGCGAATGCCGCCGCCACGCAACGGGCGGAAGATGGCGAAACCATGGGCGACGGGGTCACGTTGCCGTCAGATCAGCTCACGCCTTCTTTCAATGCTCTAAAGAGAGCCGTCTCACCTCCCGTACCAGGAACGAATCTTGTTGCGACAAAGTCACCATCGCTTAAATGGGTGCGCCTAAGTGCCTCCGTGAACTTCTGCGTTGACACAACTCCTTCAGATTTCTCGGCATTACTGTATACAATGCGTAGAAATCTCATAAGGGCGATGTAACCATTCGTTCTTGGCAGAATGTTTCCGCGCCCCTCACCAGACCACGAGAGCGGCCACAACTCTCTAACTGCATTGAAGTAGTTTATCATATTTATGTATATTATATCATCATTACCTTCGATAAAGAATTGCCTGAAAATATATTTACTATCTTCATTTCTATCAGAAGCCCAAATCCTCTCACGTTTTCCCGTAAGCCTATCTGTGTAAGCATCTCGCGTTATCAACATTAGTATTCCACGGACTACTGTAGCTTGAGAAAGAACCTCACCATACCTACCTTCTGTTGCTACTCCAAGTCGCTTTATGCGACGGAAAAATGGGCTCCCCTCATCTGAATCAAGAAGAACTGTAATCTCATGGGCCGTCTTCTCCGGACTCCGCGTCTTTGCGAGCGAGAATAGATCATAAACGAGGCTTCTATTGACTTTCGTTTGAGCAAGATTGACTGTTGAAAAAATCTCCGCTTGAGTTGCTATATCGGCACCAATAAATACTGAAATAGATAGTATAAAATTTGGATTGTGACCATCTTCAAACGCCTTAATTCGATGTTGTCCATCAATTATTTTTGCAATGTCTTGATATAGTATATCAAGATCCTTATCTTCAGGATCAATATAGTTAGATAGCACTAACTCTCCGCAACCCAGCTCATTCTCAACAAATTTTGCGCATCGCTCATCTATAGAAACGACAATAGATGTTGGGAAGGTTGCATCTGGAGAACTAATATATGTCTTTAGCTCTTTTAAGCGCGAGCTGGACACCTCCCTCTGGATGCCCAGAAAATCGTCTATACCTTGTCTCTGAGTTAATCTTCGTACGTCGAACTTTGCGATTTCATAAAGCGCGCTAGAGCCTATGACAGCTAAATAAAAATCACCTATTGGCTGACAGACTTTAAGAGCCTTTAATCTAATAGAGCGATGAGGCTCCCGTAAATCAAGCATCTTGGTTGGCCCTTGATTTGACTCTGCGCCGCAACGCGTTGACACCGCTACCAATAGATTCCGATACGGACGGTGGAGCCTTTCTCGAAATTATAAGCAGAATAACATACAAGACATTGATTATGAAAAATATAAACATACTCATATTTACAAGAGACAAGTTTTTGACTTTATTGAGATCAGAATCAATAACGGTTATAATACAAACTATGGTAACTATTGAAATACAAAATATGACGAATATTGTTTTCACTACAATACGACCAACATGAATCGAAAGCCACAGAACAGTTGCAGCTGTCGATATTGAATAAATCCATAACTGTCCCTTACCTACAGTCCTGGCAAGCAAATCCGACCAATCACTTAAACTCTCACTAGAGTATATAACTACGAATGCATTCACAAAAATCGGAAGACAAGATATAAACGCAATAAATAAAACTTCTGATCCACAAGCTAAAAAATTTCTAAAGGCATCACTATTGCACAGCGATGCGCACCTCCCGAACATTGACCTGAGATACACTTCAATCCCTGCAATCATATAAATTACCCAACTTCAAGCAGGTCGATTAACGTGTCAAAACTAGGTGCAATTATGAATCGTAATAAGTCCGACCTCGTTTTACAACCAATATCTCTCGCACACTATGTACTTCCACCGGCGAGCACGCCCCGGCCGAGCCGTTCCAGGGCGGCCTTCAGGCCTTCGTTCTCGATGCCGTCGAGGCTGGCGGCGAGGCGCTTCTCCTCGGCCGGCGAGAGCGCGCGCGGACGCGGCGACGGCTCGACGGCGATCCGGGTGATCGGCTTCTGCACGATGCGGATGCGGCCGACAGCCTTGAAGCCATAGACGGCATTGATGCGCCGGGCGATGTCGGCGGCCTCGTGCTGGAACAGGAGGGCGCGCGAACCCTCCACTGCCACGGTCAGCGTCGCCGGCTCGTAGGCCTGCTCGCCGCCATCCTCGATCCGCTTTGGCCAGGCGAGCCGCTCGGGCCGCGTGCAGTCCGCATAGGCGGCCCCGACGATGTCGGCCCAATAGGCGACCAAGTCGACCGACGCGAAGCCGCGCCGCTTGGCTGCCGGCCGCATCAGGGCCGGGATCAGGTCGGCGACGGGGCGCGCGCCGTATCGGTTCGCCTTGGCATCGGGTTCGGACATGGGCCCAGGATGCGGGCCGGCCCGCGCGGATGCAAGGGGACGCCCCTCAGACGAACAGCTCCACCTTCTCGAACCTAGTCACGTCGACGAGGCCGATGTCGGAGATGCGCAGTTCGGGGATGACCACCAGGGCCAGGAGCGAGTGCTGCATATAGGCGTTGTTGAGCCGGCAGCCGCACAGCTGCATCGCGGCGACCAGCTTGGCGGCCTTTTCGGCGACGATCTCGGCGCGCTCGTCGGACATCAGGCCGGCGATCGGCAGTTCGACCAGCGCCAGTTCCTCGCCGCCGGAGATGCACACCACGCCGCCGCCGACCTCGCCGAGCCGGTTGGCGGCGCGGGCCATGTCGTCGCGATCGGTGCCGACCACGATCATGTGGTGGCTGTCATGGGCGACCGTGGAGGCGATCGCGCAGGGCCGGTCGTAGCCGAAGCCGTGCACGAAGCCGTTGGTCAGCGTGCCGAGGCCGCGATGGCGCTCGACCAGCGCGATGCGGCAGACATCCTCCTTGGGGTCGGTCTCGACCTTGCCGTCGCGGACCGGCAGCCGGCGGGTTAGCGCGCGGGTCGGTGCCTGGTTCTCGACCACGCCGATGACTCGGACCTCGACCTCCTCGCCGGCGCCGGCCGGCGCCGCGACCTCGAAATCGGCGGCCGACAGCGGGCGGCCGAGCTTGACCGTGCCGCGGGCCGTTTCCGGATAGGCGTAGGGCGGGATTTCGGCGACGAGCCGGCCCTGCTCGGCGACCACCGTGCCGCGGGCGATCACGGTCTCGACCGGCAGGGTGACGAGGTCGGAGGTCAGGATCAGGTCGGCGCGGCGGCCGGGCGCGATCGAGCCGAGCTCCCGCTCCAGGCCGAAATGGGCGGCGGTGTTGAGCGTCGCCATCTGGATCGCGGTGACCGGCTTGCAACCCTGCTGGATGGCATGGCGCACGACACGGTTCATGTGGCCGTCATGGACCAGCGTGCCGGAATGGCTGTCGTCGGTGCACAGGATGAAGTTGCGCGCGTCGAGGCCGAGCTCGGTGACCGCCTTGATCTGGCTGGCGACATCGTACCAGGCCGAGCCCAGCCGCAGCATGGCACGCATGCCGAGGCGGACCCGGGTGACGGCATCGACCAGCCGCGTGCCCTCGTGGTCGTCGGCCGGCCCGCCGGCGACATAGCCGAGGAAGTTGCGGCCGAGATCCGGCGAGGCATAGTGGCCGCCGACCGTCTTGCCGGCCTGCATGGTCGAGGCGATCTCGCCGAGCATGCGCGCGTCGGCGGCGGCGACGCCCGGAAAGTTCATCATCTCGCCGAGCCCGACGATGCCCGGCCAGGTCATCGCCTCGGCGACCTCGGCCGGGCCGATGGCCGCGCCGGCATTCTCCAGACCGGGCGCGGAGGGGACGCAGCTCGGCATCTGGACGAAGATATTGACCGGCAGCGTCAGCGCCTCGTCGTGCATTAGCCGGACGCCCGGCAGGCCGAGCACGTTGGCGATCTCGTGCGGATCGATGAACATCGACGTGGTGCCGTGCGGGATGACCGCGCGGGCGAACTCGGTGACGGTGACCATGCCGGATTCGACGTGCATGTGGGCGTCGCACAGGCCCGGCATCATGTAGCGGCCGTCGGCCTCGACCACGACGGTGTCCGGGCCGATCGCATAGGACAGATCCTCGGCGATCGCCGCGAAGCGCCCGGCCGCGATCGCCGCGTCGCGCCGGCCGAGGATCTCACCGGAATGGACGTTCACCCAGCGGGCACCGCGCACGACCATGTCGGCCGGGCTGCGGCCGGTGGCCACGTCGACGAGCCGCGCAGCGCATTCGCTCCAGGGTTTCAGGGTCATCGGCGGCCATCCTCGCGTTCTCTCTTGTCTCAGCCGACAATAGCCGAGCCGCCGCCGCGCGTCAGCGCCCCGCGGCGGGCGGGTCGCCGCACCGTCCGGCGCGCGGCGGCGGCGGCGCGGTCGTCCGGGCTGGGTGCCCCTGGACGGCGGCGTGGGGCTGGACTACGTCACGGTATCCCGGGATGCAGTCCCCACCGGAAGCCGCCATGCCTGCCGACTGGTCGATCGATGCCGTCCTCGCCTTCATCGCCGCCAACCGGGCCTGGGGCACGGTCGTGTTCGCGCTGCTGGCCTTCGGCGAATCCCTCGCCTTCATCGGCATGCTGGTTCCGGCGACGGGCGTACTGATCGCCGCCGGGGCGCTGGTCGGCGCCGGAGTGATCTCGTTCTGGGAATTGTGGATCGGGGGAACGGTCGGCGCCGTGCTGGGCGATTCGATCAGCTACTGGTTCGGCCGGCGCTTCGGTCCCGAAATCCGGCGCTATCCGCCGTTCCGGACGCGCCCGCATCTGCTGGCGGCGGCCGAGCGGGTGTTCACGCGGTGGGGCTGGGCGGCGGTCTTCTTCGGGCGCTTCATCGGACCGCTGCGCGCCACCATCCCGCTCGCCGCCGGCATGCTGGCAATGCGGCCGGCCGCCTTCCAGATGGCCAATATCGGCTCGGCCGTCCTCTGGATTCCGGTCCTGATCCTCCCCGGCGCCGCCGTGACGATCCTGATCGACCAGTTCCGGTCGGGCAACGAAACCAGCGCCGTGGTGATCGGCCTCGTGCTCGGCGCCGTCATTCTTGGCGCGGTCGTCGCCGTTCGCCGATATGCACCGCGTATTCTCGGCAATGGCAGGCCGGACGGCGGCACCTGAGGACCGAGGCCAACCGGCAGTCCCCGTTGCGACGCGCAGCGCGGCGGGCCAGCATCCCGGTCATGGCCAGACGTTCCGAATCGCCCGCCCTGTTCGACTTGGCCCGTGGCCCCGATCTGACGATCGAACGCCGCGTCGCCCGGGATCTGGCCCGCGGCGCGCCGGTCTGCGGGGTCGACGAGGCCGGGCGTGGGCCACTCGCCGGGCCGGTGGTCACGGCCGCGGTGGTGCTCGACCCGGCCTCGATTCCCGACGGGCTCGACGATTCCAAGAAGCTCGACGAGGTGACGCGCGAGCTTCTGTTCGAACGCATCTGCGCCGGCCACCAGGTCGCGGTCGCCTGTGCGTCGGTCGCCCGGATCGACCGGCTCAACATCCGCGGCGCGACACTCTGGGCAATGGCGCAGGCGGTACGGGCGCTTGGCGAGGCGCCGGCCTTCGCGCTGATCGACGGCCTCGACGTGCCGCCGGGCCTCTGCTGCCCGGGCGAGGCGGTGGTCAAGGGCGACGCCCGCTCGCTCTCGATCGCGGCCGCCTCGATCGTCGCCAAGGTGACGCGCGACCGGCTGATGGTCCGGCTGGCGCAGCAGTGCCCGGGCTACGGCTTCGATATCCACAAGGGCTACGGCACCGCCGCCCATCGCGCCGCCATCCTGGCGCTCGGCCCCTCCGCCCATCACCGGCGCAGTTTCGAACCGGTCAAGAGCCTCGTGGCGCCGGTGCCGGCGAACGCGTCCGTGCCCCGTCTGGTGTGAACCGTCTGTTCGACCGGCATGAACAGACAAGACCGCGACGCTGCGGTAACCTCCCTGGAATTGTTCCAATTCGCAGTCGGAACAATCACGGACCGGATGCCGGTTGGTCATCCGATGCCATCAGGGGGAAGTCATGACCGAGCCCGTCGTTGCACAGAAGGCGCCCTACCCGGTCGAAGTCGTGAAGGGCGAGTCCTATTGGTGGTGCGCCTGTGGGCGCTCGGCCAACCAGCCCTTCTGCGACGGCTCCCATGAGGGCACCGGCCTCACGCCGGTCGAATGGGTGTCGGACAAGGACGGCAAGGCCTGGTTCTGCGGCTGCAAGGCGACCAAGTCGCCGACCATGTGCGACGGCAGCCACAAGGCCCTTTGATCCTGACGTCCGGGCCGGCGCGCCACCCTCTTCCGGGCGGGCCGGACGGGCGGCGCGGGCACCCGGTCGGGAAAGCGCGCCGCCGCACTTCATCCGGCTGCCGCATCGCCCTCGCGGCGCGCCGCCTTGGCGGCGATCCGGCTCTCGCGATGCGGCCGCTCCCAGTCGCCGGCCATGATCGAGCCGTAGGGCACGACCTCATCGACCACCTCGGCGAGACCGAAGCGCTCGATCTGGCGGCGTACCGCCTTGGCGTCCTTGTAGGCGCTCGGCAGTTCCGACAGATCCGGGATGCCGGCGTAGAAGCGGGCGTCGATGCCCTTCGTCTCCTCCGCCAGGATATCGGCCTCGGCGCGATGGGCGTTACGGCGCATATGCTCGCGCCGGCCGAAATTGCGGCCGGCGCCGTGCGGGCAGAAGCCGATCCCGTGGGCCGCGTCGCGGCCGCGGGTGATCAGCACCGGCTCGGCCATGTTCAGCGGAATGAGCGTCAGCCCGCTCGAATCCGCCGCGAAATCGGCCCAGGCCGGGGTCGCCCCCTTGGCGTGGTAGTAGCGGCCGTCCGTGCGCTGGAAGACGAAATTATGCTCGTTCCAGAAGCGGTCCTCGGGCGTGACCTGAAGCGCGTCCGCCACGAGGTCGTGGATCGCCCAATGGTTGGCCTTGGTCCAGGCGCGGATCGTCTGCAGGGCCTCCCAGTAGTAGCGGCCCTCGTGGGTCTCCGCCGGGATCCAGGCATTGTGCTCGGGCGTCTCCGGCGACAGCGTCTGGCGCCAGCGCTCGGCGACCGTCATGCCGCGCTTGTAGACCATGGCGCCGGGCTTGCGCGACCCGTGATGGGTGACCATCGCGACCGCGCCGGTCGACTTCAGCCGACCGACGAAGAAGAAATGGTTGCCGTCGCCCTGGGTGCCGAAATGCTCCGCGGCCGGCTGCTGCAGGCCGGACAGGAACGGATTGCCGTCGAAGCGCGCGATCACCTCGTCCGGCGGCGCGATGCGCCGGTCGGGCGCGCGGCCGCCGGGTCCGAAATGCGACAGCACCATGCCGAGATCGAGCACGCGCCTGGGATCGACATCGCCCAGCACGGAGATCGCCACCGAGCAGCAGATGTCGGCCGAGTGCATGCCCGGATGGATGGCGTTCTCGGTCGCCACGATGCCGCCGACGGGAATCGTGCCGAGCGCGGCACCGGCCGGACAGGCATCCGGCATGATCGCGCCGGCAACCGCCGTCGGCAGGCGCATCAGCGCCGCCATGTGGCGCTCGACGGCCGCGATGTTGTCGACCTCGTGGGGATGTTCGGCTTCGATGTTCAGGTGGTAGGCGACCGCACCGGCCGCCTTGAGCGGCACGGTCGCGGGCGGCGCCATTCCGGCGACGGCGGCCCGGATCGCCGTCTCGTCGGCGCCCTCGGCCGCAAGCCGATTGGCCACCGGCAGCGCATCCTTGAACCAGATGCCCGGCGCGAAGCCCCATTCGATCAATTGATGTCCGGTAATGCTCATATCGCGGATCCTCAGAAGGTGATCCCGGCGATAGTCCGAGCGTGCTGAATGTGCCTTGAATGACCGCGGAAGGCAACCGTCCGGAACGCGGCCATGCCCCGGCGCCGGCCCGCAAACCGTTGGGAAGGTGCGCTCCCGGGCGGACGATCAGCTGCGCCGGGCGAGGGCCAGACCGGCCCCCGCACCGACCAGCAGGATGCCGGTGATGCGGTTGGTCAGGCGCCCCTTGAGCGCGAGCACGGCGCGGAAGCGGTCGGCGAGGAGCGCCCAAACGCCGTCGAGCACCACGGCCAGCACCAGGAAGGTCGCGGCGAGCAGCACGAGCTGGCCGCCCGGATCGGCGCCCTCAGCGACGAACTGGGGCAGGAAGGCGCCGTAGAAGATCAGCGTCTTGGGATTGGTCATCGAGACCAGGAACCCGCGCAGCCAGATGGCGCGCACGGATTTCGGCTCGGCGCGCGTCCGCGCGAGATCGGCCGGCGGCGCCCGCCAGGCGCGGATGCCGAGATAGACTAGATAGGCGGCCCCGGCCCAGCGCAGGACGTCGAACAGCCCGGCCATGGCGGCAACCAGGGCGGTCATGCCGGCGACCGTGAGCGCGAGTTGCAGCACCATGGCGGACGACGTGCCGGCGACCGTGACGAGCCCGTAGCGCCAGCCATAGGCCAGCGCATTGGCGACGATCAGCGCCACGTTCGGGCCCGGAATCAGGATCAGCACGACCGTGGCGGCGACGAAGGCGAGGTAGAGCTCCAGGGTCACGGTCGTCTCCTTGGCCGGCAAATCTCAGGCCTATTGGAGTTGGAACGGCATCCGGATCTGCGCGATCTTGCCGGTCGCCGTGTCCTTGACTTCGGCCAGCAGCAGATAGGCGCCCGGCTTCAGACCCTTCGGCACATAGGCGAAATGCAGCATGAACTCGCGGTTCGGATTGCGGCTCTTGAGCTGCAAGGCGCCTGCGCGCGGCGCGATCGCCTCGCTGCCGTCCGGATTGGCGACCGCGATCCGGATCTCGAAGGCGATCTTGTACCAGTCGCCCTCGCGGACATGGCCGAAGCCGAAGGGCTCGGCATAGATGCGCAGCGCCTCGCCGGCCTTGAAACCGGTCCCGGGGCGCGGATCGTAGACGCCGAAGCCCTTCGGATCGTTCTCGACGAACAGAAGCTTGCGCAGTTCCAGCGGCGCCGCCGTCCAGAGGGTATCGGCGGCGCGCGCCAGCGCGTCGAAGGCCTCGCGGCTACGGCCGTCGGCGGCGAGCTTCTCCGCCTCCGCCGCCGCATCGGCGATCGGGCCGGCGCGGGCCGGGGCGGTGCCGGCGGACAGGAACCCGGCACCAAGGCCCGCGACTGCCAGCAGCATGACGGCGCCGAATGCGCGCGCCCTGCCCTGCCGCGGCGCAAGCCGGCAGGCCGGACTCACGGCCCCTGTCGCGGGCCGATCGGTCGGGGCAGGATCGAGACGCATGATTCGAAGCTCCGCCTGTCGGGAGACGGAGCATAGTCCGAGGCCGGCGAGAACGCCACGCAGGGTCAGAGCCATGGAGTGGCGCAGCTTCTTCGAGCGCGACGCGGCGACGGTGGCGCACGGACTGATCGGCGCCCGCCTGACCTTCGCCGGCGCCGGCGGCCGCATCGTCGAAACCGAAGCCTATGAGCGCACCGACCCGGCCTCGCACAGCTTTTCCGGCCCAACGGCGCGCAATGCCGTGATGTTCGGCCCGCCGGGACGGGTCTATGTCTATCGCTCCTACGGCATCCACTGGTGCCTGAACCTGGTCACCGGCCCGGACGGCCACGGCGCGGCGGTTCTGATCCGGGCGATCGAGCCGCTCGACGGCCTCGACGCCATGGCGGCCCGGCGCGGCCTCGCCGATCCGCGCCTGCTGGCCGCCGGCCCGGGCCGGCTCTGCCAGGCGCTCGGCATCACGATCGCCGAAAACGGGCTCGACGTCGCCAGCCTCCCTTTCGGACTGGCGCTATCCGATGAGACCGTGCCGGTCCGGACCGGGCCGCGCATCGGCATCAGCCGGGCGATCGAGCGGCCCTGGCGCTTCGGCCTGGAGGGGTCGCGCTATCTCAGCCGGCCGTTCCGATAGGCCCGGCCGGCGGCGGCGCCGGACACCGGTGCGTCACCGGAGGCGGGCGCGTCACTGGATATGGGCCGGGTCCATCCAGATCAATTCCCAGACATGCCCGTCCAGGTCCTGGAAGCTCGCCCCGACCATGAAACCGTGGTCCATGTCGGGCTTCCATTCCCGCCCGCCGGCGGCCAGCGCGCGGGCCTTCAGGTCGGTGACCTCCTCCCGGCTCGCACAGGAGAGTGCGTTCAGCACCTCCTTGACGCGTTCGGCATCCGCGATCTCGCCCGTGATGAAGTCGCGGAACCGCGGCTCTGTCAGAAGCATCGCGTAGACATGGTTCTCCGCGATCACCATGCAGGCCGCCTCGTCGTTGGTGAACTGCGGATTGAAGGTGAAGCCGAGCGCCTGGAAGAACGCCTTCGAGGCGTTCAGGTCCTTCACCGGCAGGTTGACGAAGATCATGCGCATGCCTGTTCCCTCCTCGAAATCCGGCGTCGCCGGCCATGACAGCGGGACGCACACGGCGCAAGGACGTTCCATCCGCACCGGTGCCGACAGGCCCGCGCCGTCAGTCCGGCTTCGGCGGCCAATGCACCGCAAGCCACACGGTCGGCCCGGCCGGATCGGTCCACAGCACCCAGTGGCGGCGCCGCGCCGGGATCAGCACATGGTCGCCCGGCCGCAGCACCCGGTCGGCCTCGCCGTCGAGACGGAGACAGGCCGAGCCGGCCAGCAGCAGGACCCATTCGTCATGGTCCTGGTCCCAGGGCGCCTCCGCCGGGGTCGACTGTCCGGTCGAGACGATCCGCTCGATGCGCACGCCCTCCCGGGTCAAGATCTGGGTGAAGATCTCGTCGGCGAGCGGCACGGTCGGAAGGGCGTCGAGAAGATTGGTCATGGCACGCAGGATGGCACGGACCGGTATCCGAAATCCGACGGATCGCCGCCGGACCGGTCCCGACCGGTGCTTCCGTCGACGGATGCCGCCATCACCCGGCCGCCCGATGCCGGCGGACGGCACCCTCCCCGTCATGCCCCGGATTGACGGCTTCCCCGGGCACCGTCACGGTGCGCTCGCCCCGGGGTCTGCCGATCCCGTCCTCCAAGCCCCCGAGACCCGCATGCGTCCGATCCGCTGGCTTCTCGTTCTGTGTCTGATCGCCGCGGCGGCCGCCGGCGCCTGGTGGTGGCTGCAACGGCCCCTGGCGGTGGAGACGGTCGCGGTCCGGCGCGGCTCGGCGGCCGAGGTGGTCTATGCGACCGGCGTCGTCGAGCCGGCGCGCTGGGCCAAGGTGCAGCCGGTGGTGCGCGGGCGCATCGTCGATCTCTGCCGCAAATGCGAGGGCGAGACGGTCAGGCTCGGCGAACAGATCGGCCGGCTCGACGACGGCGTCGCGCGGGCGTCGCTCAAGGAGCTGCAGGCGCGCGAGGCCTTCGCGAAGGGCGAACTCGACCGGACCGTGGAACTGCTCGCCCGCCGCGTCGTCAGCCAGCAGGCCTATGACCGGGCGGTCAGCGAATTGTCGCAGATCGAGGCCGCGATCGCGGCACAGACGGCACGGCTCGACGACTATGTCCTGCGCGCGCCGATGGACGGCACCATCCTGCGCCGCGACGGCGAGATCGGCGAGGTCGCCGACACCGCGACGGTGCTGTTCTGGATCGGCATGCCGCGGCCGCTGGAGGTGCTGGCCGAGGTCAACGAGGAGGACATTCCGCGCATCGAGGCCGGCCAGGAGGTGCTTTTGCGCTCCGACGCCTTCCCGGACCGCCGCCTGGAGGGGTCCGTCTCGCGCATCACGCCGAAGGGCGATCCGGTCGCCAAGACCTACCGGGTGCGCATCCAGCTGCCGGACGACACGCCGCTGATGATCGGCATGACGGTCGACATCAACGTCGTCATCCGCCGCAAGGCCGGCACGCTGATTCTGCCGCGCACGGCGCTCGACGGCGACCGGCTGTGGCGCATCGGAGCGGATGGCCGGGCGGTGGCGATCCGGCCGCAGATCGGCATCCGCAGCGCGGCGGAGGTCGAGATCCTGTCGGATCTCGCCGAGGGCGACCGCGTCATCGCGCCGGTGCCGGCCGGGTTCGAGTCCGGCCGGCCGGTGCGCGCCGTGCCGGTCCCCGGAGCGGCCGGGGGCGGCACCGCCTCACCGGGGGCGGCAAAGGGAGCCGCGCCGTGATCCGGCTTCTGTTCGACATCGCCTATACGCATATCGCCGGCCGGCTCCGGCAGACGGTGGTGTCGATCGTCGGCGTGATGCTCGGCGTCGGCTTCTCGATCGCCATGGCGGCGCTGATGCAGGGCTCGCAGGACGACTTCGTCACCCAGTTGATCGATGCCCTGCCGCATGTCTCGGTCAGCGACGAGACCCGCAACCCGCCGCGCCAGCCGGCGCTCGACCGCTTCGATGCGGTCGAACTGCTCGGCCTGAAACCCGACGACGACCGGCGCGGCATCCGCAACCCGACCGAGGTGCTGACGCTGCTGAGGGCCCTCGTGCCGGGCCGGATCGCCCCCGCCCTGACCGGGCAGGCGGTCGCCCGCTACGGCGGCGGCGATGTCGGCCTGGCGGTCGCCGGTATCGAGCCGGCCGCCGAGAAGCGGGTCTCGCGCATCGCCAAGGACATGCGCGAGGGCTCGCTCGACACGCTGGCGGCCGACCCCAACGGCATCGTCATCGGCGACGGGGTGGCGCGCAAGCTCGGCGCCGGGCTCGGCGACCAGATCACGGTCTCGACCAGCCGGGGCATCCTGAAGCGGCTGAAGATCGTCGGCCTGTTCCATACCGGCGTGACCACGCAGGACGACGGCAGCGGCTATGTCGGCCTGAAGGCGGCGCAGATCCTGTTCGAGCGGCCGAACGCCATCAACCAGATCAAGATCCGCCTCGACGAGGTCGGCCTGGCCCGGGCGGTCGCCGCCCGGATCGAGCGCGAGATCGGGTACAAGTCGCTGTCCTGGGAGGAGGCCAACCAGAGCCTCCTGGAGGCCTTCAAGATCCGCAACATCATCATGTTCACGGTGGTCGGCGCGATCCTGTTGGTGGCGGGCTTCGGCATCTACAACATCGTCTCGACCATCGTGCACGAGAAGGCGCGCGACATCGCCATCCTGAAATCGCTCGGCTTCGCTGAGGCCGACATGCGCCACATCTTCCTGATCGAGGGACTGATGATCGGCCTGCTCGGTTCGACCGCCGGCTGGGCGCTCGGCTTCGGGCTGACCGAACTGCTCGGCTCGATCCGTTTCGAGCTCAAGGGTGGCCTGACCGAGGTGACCCATCTGCCGGTCGCACGCGATCCCCTGCACTACCTGATCGCCGCCGTCTTCGCGCTCGGTTCGGCCGGCGTCGCCGGCTTCCTGCCCGCCCGCAAGGCCGCCAAGGTGAAGCCGGTCGACATCATCCGGGGGGCGACGTGACCGCGCCCGGCCCGGCCCCGGACGACGCCGCGATCCCGCTGATCGAGGCGCGCAACGTCACCCGCATCCTGTCGGGCGCGGTCGAGACCACGCTCGTCAGTGACGTCACCCTGTCGATCGGCACCGGCGAATTCGTCGCCGTGACCGGTCCGTCGGGGTCCGGCAAGTCGTCGCTGCTCTATCTGCTCGGCCTGCTCGATCTGCCGACCACCGGCGAGGTCCTGATCCGCGGCCGGCCGACCCACGCCATGAGCGAGGCCGAGCGGGCGGCGACCCGGCTGGCGACGCTCGGCTTCGTGTTCCAGTTCCATTTCCTGCTGCCGGAATTCAGCGCGCTCGGCAATGTCATGATCCCGATGCGCAAGCTCGGACGGCTCGACGCCCGGGCGATGCGCGAGCGCGCCGCCCTGCTGCTCGAACAGCTCGGCCTCGGCGGCCATCTCGACAAGCTGCCCGAACAGCTCTCCGGCGGGCAACGCCAGCGCGTCGCCATGGCCCGTGCGCTCGCCAACGACCCGCCGGTGATCCTGGCCGACGAGCCGACCGGCAGCCTGGACACGCGCTCGTCGGCGCAGGTGCGCGACATTCTCGCCCGGCTGGTCGCCGAGCAGGGCCGGACCGTGGTGGCGGTCACCCACGACCTGACCTTCGCCGAGGCCATGCGCCGGCGCATCCACCTGGTCGACGGCCGGATCGTCTCCGACGAGCGCAACGCGCCGCCGGCGGGCCCCGCTCAGGCGGCCCCCAATCAGGCAGCCCCCACTCAGGCAGCCCCCACTCAGGCAGCGACGTCGTAGCCGGCATCCTCGATCGCGGCGACGAAGGTCTCGCGCGGCGCGGCGGACTCGATCGCAACCTTGCCGCTCGGCAGGTCGATCTCGACGCGCGCGCCCGGATCGGCACGGCCGACCGCCTTCTCGACGCTGCGCACGCAGCCCATGCAGGTCATGCCTTCCACGGTGAGGGTGATCATGGTCATCGGCTCCATTGGCTTGGCGCGGGGTGGAACGGGCCGTCGGGTCCGGACCTGTCGCGGGATATGGACCTTCCCCTTGGGGCAAGGTCAAGGGCGGCGGGACCCGGACGATTGCGGATGGCCCCCGGCCGGGGGAGCCTGCCCGAGGATCCTCAACCCTCGACCGCAACACGCTTTGCCGTCAAGCGGATGGCGCGCTTTGTCGAACCGGCTGAGGATGCCGACAGTGAACTTCAGGCAACGCCCGGAGAGAATGGTTTCGAAACCGTGAATCACGCATAGTGGCCGGTGATTCGAGGGGCCGGCCCGCGCCGGTCCGGGCACTCGAGCGGGTCTATGAATCGCTTCGCCGATCTCTTCATCACCACCTGCATCATCGTCGTCGCCATCGCGGCCGCGGTGGTGCTGCGCTTCCAGGCCGGGTTCGGCTGGGAGACCGCGCTGGTCGGCGGGATCTCGATGCTGGCCGTGCTGACCATCGTCAACATCCAGGGCAACGGCCGGCGCGATCGCGACCGGCTGGCCGCCGAGGTCGCCGGCCTGACGCTGCGGCTCGGCGAACTCGGCCAGGACGTTGCAAACCTGCAGCGCCGCGTCGGCGGGCTGGAGCAGAACCAGGGACGTCGGCAGAACCAGGATGTCGAGGCGGTGGTCGCCGAGGTCGAGGTGATCGGCGCGCTGGTCCGGCAGGTGGTCGAATCGGTCGCCGACATGGAGACGCGCGTCCTGTCGCACCAGGTGCGGAGCGGGGCCGCCGCCGGGCGCACCGCGCCGGCCGCAGCGACGCCGTCCAAGCCGGCGCCGCCGCCCGCACCGGTGGTCGAGGAGCCGACCCTCCTGCCCCGGCGCTTCGCCCATCTCGGCGAGGCCGGCTTTCTCGATCTCGTCCGCCGGGCCATCGAGGCCAATCGGATCGACATCCACCTGCAGCCGATCGTGACACTGCCGCAGCGCCGCATCCGCTACTATGAGGCACTGACGCGGCTGCGCACCGAGGACGGCGATACGATCTACCCGTCCGACTATATTCCGCTCGCCGAAGCCTCCGGCATCATGCCGATGCTCGACAATCAGATCCTGTTCCGGACGGTGCAGATCCTGCGACGGCTGGTCACCCGGACCAAGGATATCGGGCTCTTCTGCAACATCTCGATGGCGAGCCTCGGCGACACGGCCTTCTTCCGCGAGTTCGTCGCCTTCCTGGAGGCCAACCGCGCACTGTCCGACACGCTGGTGTTCGAGTTCACCCAGCGCCAGATCAAATCGATGAACCCGATCGAATACGAAGCCCTGCGCAGCCTGCAGTCGACGGGCTTCCGCTTCTCGGTCGACCAGGTTTCCGACCTGAGGCCGAGCTTCCAATTGATGGCCGAGCGCGGCTTCAAGTTCGCCAAGATCGGTGCCGAGCGCATCCTGAACCGGATGGACGAACTCGGCGCCGACATCCACCCGGCCGATCTGGCCAATTTCTTCGCCCGTTTCGGCATCGACCTGATCGTCGACCATGTCGAGAGCGAGACGCAGGTCGTGGAACTGCTCGATTTCGGCGTGCGCTTCGGCCAGGGCTTCGTCTTCTCGCCGCCGCGCCCGGTCCGCAGCGACGTGCTGCAAAGCGCGATCGAGCCGCCGTCCGCCGAACCGGTGCCGACCGTCTCGCCGACCGCCACCATGGCGACGCCGGGCATGACGCCGCCCACGACACCGCCGCCGGCCCGGATGGAACCGCCGGTGCGCGCAGACAAGCCAAAGCCCGCGGCCGAGCCGCGTCGCAACGCGCTCGGGCGGGCCATCGCTCAAAAGACCTGAGGGCTCAACGCGGCGGCCGGTCCGGTGAAACCGGGGCGCCGTCGTCCCAGGTGGGTCGGATCAGTCGAACAGCTTGTCGATATCTTCCTGGTCGGACATCGAGAAGAAGTCGTCGACATCGGATTGCGACACGCCCTGACCCTTCATCTGCGGGCCGTTCAGCATCAACTCGCGCATGCGGCGCTCGTCGTCGCTTTCCTCCACGGTCTCTTCAGGGCCGGTTTCGGCAAGATTGAGCCGCTGGGCGAGCGATTCGATGCGCTCGTCGATCCAGGACAGCGTCTTGACGACCTTGCGGATGCGCTGGCCGGTCAGGTCCTGGAACGAGCAGGCCTCGAAGATGACGATCATCTTGTCGTCGACGAGTGCCTTGTAGGCGACCGGATCGGTGGCATCGGCCGCCATGATCGCCTCGGCCGCCGCCATGATCGTTTCCGTCGCATCCTGGGTCGACTCGACCACGGCATCGAGCTCGCGGCCGGCTTCAGGGATGCGCTCGAAACGGAACTGATCGGGCCGCAGGTCGCGGATTTCCCGCTTCAGGGACGAGATCTGCTCCGCGATGCTGCGGAATTCCGCATGCAGCATCTTGTCGGTGGTCGCCACAGCCTCGTCGAGGCTCTGCGCCATCCGCTCGGCCAGGTCCATGACGTCGTTGAGCTTGACGTCCTCGCGGTCCTGCTGGAGGAATTCCACCACCCGGCCGATCTCGGTCGCCGTCGGCTGCGCCATGTGCAAGTCCCCTTCCACGGCCGGATGCCGAGAGGCTCGGCCGGCCGTGTTGCTTCCGAAAATCGCCAAATCAGTCGTTGAAGACCGCTTCGATCTTGCCCTTCAACGTCTGCGCGTTGAACGGCTTCACGATATAGTTGTTCACGCCGGCCTTCTTGGCGGCGATCACGTTCTCGGTCTTGGACTCGGCGGTGACCATGATGAACGGAGTCTTGGCCAGCGACGTGTCGGCCCGAACATGCTTGAGCAGTTCGTAGCCGGTCATCGGTTCCATGTTCCAGTCGGAAATGACCAGACCGTAGCGCCGATCCTTCATCTTGGCGAAAGCCTCGGTTCCGTCGGAAGCCTCGTCCACATCCTCGAAACCGAGCTGCTTCAGCAGGTTGCGGATGATGCGGATCATGGTCTTGTAGTCATCGACGACGAGGATCGGCATCGAAAGATCGAGCGCCATCTGTTAAACTCCACTCCTCGGCGGCCCAGTCCCCTCCGGGCGGTGCCGTAACACTTCGGTTCCGGTTGGTGAGCCCTCATGTGCCCCCGCCCGCTTCCCGACCGTCACATTAGCCAGACCTTCGAAAATTTCCGTTAATGCCGAAAATTCGCTTTGAATGAGACCGCGACCGCGCGTCGCCGGGCCGAGACCATGTGGTGACTTGCCAAGTGCGGCGCCCGGCGCCAAGGTCCGGCCGCATCGATGCCGGGGGTCCGGCAGGCGCCGGAGCCCGGCCGAAGGGGCGACGGTGCGTCATCGTCGCGCGAAGCGAGGCCGCTCCATGACCGTGCCGGTCCTGAATTCCTACTATTTCGAAGACCTCAAGATCGGAATGCGCGAAACCATCCTGAAGACGGTCATGGATTCCGATGTGGTCGGTTTCGCGCAGATCTCCGGCGACGACAATCCGCTGCACCTGTCCGACGTCTATGCGTCGAAGACCCGTTTCGGCCAGCGCATCGCGCATGGCCTCTATACGGCGAGCCTGATATCGGCCGTGCTCGGCACGCGCCTGCCGGGACCGGGCGCGGTCTACATGTCGCAGACGCTGAATTTCATGGGCCCGGTCCGGATCGGCGACGTGGTGGTGGTCGATGTCGAGGTGATCGAACTGGTCGAGAAGGGCCGCCGCTGCCGGCTGCATTGCGAATGCTCGGTCGACAACCAGGTCGTCCTGGAAGGCGAGGCGACCGTGATGGTGCCCGGCCGGCCCAAGCCGACCATTTAAAGGAACTATCGGTCGAAGCCGGCCATCCAAAAAGAACCACCGCCCAAAGGCGGCCACTTGAACAGAACCACCGGCCGAAGCCGGCCGTCCGAACGGAACCGCCGGCCCAAGCCGACGCCGTCAGGCGGACCGGCGGGCCAACCCGGCCTGCGGCACGGACCCGGGGCGGTCGACGGACCTTCGGTCGCTTGACCCTGACGGCGCGGCGTTGCAGGGTCCGGCCGACTTGGTTCCCTCGGAAGATCCCGTCCGCCCATGCATGATCCGGCCGCTCCGGCGCCCCGCCCCTTCGCCCTTGCCGAAAGCCTGGATGCGTTTCCGGAGAGCCTCCGCGGCGGCATCGTCGCGATCGGCAATTTCGACGGGCTGCATCGCGGCCATCAGGCGGTGCTCGATGCCGCCTCGACGCGGGCCGAGACGGCCGGCCGGCCGGCCTTCGCGATGACCTTCGAGCCGCATCCACGCAGCGTGTTCCGGCCCGACACGCCGGTGTTCCGGCTGACGCCACCCGGCCCGAAGGCCCGGCTGATCCGCGCCGCGGGTCTCGACGGGCTCCTGGTGCTGCCCTTCGACCGCGACTTCGCCGCCCGCTCGGCGGATGATTTCGTCGGCGACATCCTGGTCGGCCGGCTCGGCGTCGCCGAAGCGGTGGTCGGCTGGGACTTCCATTTCGGACGCGGGCGCGGCGGCTCGCCGGCCTTCCTGGCGGCCGAGGGGGCGGCGCGCGGCTTCGCGGTTTCGGTGATCGAGGCCTTCCAGGACGAGGGCGGCGGGCCGGTCTCGTCGAGCCGCATCCGCGACGCGCTGGCGGCCGGCGATCTGGGCCTTGCCAACGGGCTGCTCGGCTATCGCTGGTTCGTCGAAGGCACCGTCATCCACGGCGAGAAGCGCGGCCGCGATCTCGGCTTCCCGACCGCCAATGTCCGGCTCGGCGCCGATTGCCGGCTGGCCCATGGGGTCTATGCGGTCACCTTCACGGTCGACGGGGTGCAGCATCACGGCGTTGCCAATTACGGGCGCCGGCCGCAATTCGATAACGGCGCACCGCTGCTCGAGACCTTCGTGTTCGACTTCAAGGGCGACCTCTACGGCCGCACCGTCCAGATCGGCTTCGCCTCCTATCTCCGGCCGGAACTGCGCTTCCCGAGCGTCGAGGCGCTGATTGAGCGGATGGGCGAGGATTGCGCCGAGGCGCGCGCCGTGCTCGCCGCCATGGGCCCCGGCACCGCGCTCGACCGCCGGCTGGCCGAACTGGCGTAGCAGCGGCGGCTTGACCGGTACAGCCCGTGGGCTGACTTGAAGCGGACTTCCCTCGCGGGCGTGCGGCTGATAGAACCGCGGGCCATCGTTCCACCCCGGGAACCCAGTGCATGCGCCGGTTCTTTGCGATCGTGCGGCCCGCCCGCCGAATTACGGGCCCGGCTTCGTCCGGGCGCGATTGATCGCGGCCGGTCGAAGTCCGGGACCTGCGTGCCGACACCCGACCTTCCCGCCGGCCGCTTCCGGCTTTCCAGCCGCGGCCGGCCCGTCCCGATCGCTTCGAGAACACCGATGACCGAATCCACCGCACCTGCCGCCGCCCGCGACTATTCCGAGACGCTTTTTCTGCCCGTCACCGATTTCCCGATGCGCGCCGGCCTGCCCGAGAAGGAGCCGCAGATCCTGGCGCGCTGGGAGAAGGGCAACCTCTACCGGCGCCTGCGCGCAAAGGCCAAGGGCCGGCCGCTGTTCGTGCTGCATGACGGCCCGCCCTATGCCAACGGCAACCTGCATATCGGCCACGCGCTCAACAAGATCCTGAAGGACGTGATCACGCGCGCCAAGCAGATGGACGGCTTCGACAGCAACTACGTGCCGGGCTGGGACTGCCACGGCCTGCCGATCGAATGGAAGATCGAGGAGCAGTATCGCGCCGCCGGCAAGAACAAGGACGAGGTGCCGATCGTCGAGTTCCGCCAGGAATGCCGGCAGTTCGCCGAGCACTGGATCGGCGTGCAGGCGGCCGAGTTCAAGCGCCTCGGCGTGACCGGCGACTTCGCCGATCCCTACACCACCATGGCCTTCCAGGCCGAAGCAGTGATCGCCGCCGAACTGCAGAAATTCGCCGTTTCCGGCCAGCTCTACCGCGGCTCCAAGCCGGTCATGTGGTCGGTGGTCGAGAAGACCGCCTTGGCCGAGGCCGAGGTCGAGTATCAGGACTACCAGTCGGACACGATCTGGGTGAAGTTCCCTGTGAAAGCGCTCCTAGACACAGTCACTGGCGCGCATTACTCTCGAACTGCTTTTATTGCAAACTTTGACCATAACGAAAATGAGTGGATATTCAATGATCAGCCTGCCACCGAAAAGATAGATCTATTTATTTCCGCATTGAAGGCAGTAAAGAACTCCTCGGATTTGTCTGTCGTCATCTGGACCACAACTCCCTGGACCATCCCGGGCAACCGGGCGATCTCCTTCTCGTCCAAGATCGAATACGGCCTCTACGAGGTCACCGAGGCGCCCGAAGGCAACTGGGCCAAGGCCGGCGACCGGCTGATCCTGGCCGACAAGCTCGCCGACGACGTCTTGAAGCAGGCCAAGGCGACCGCCTGGGCGAAGCGCGCCGCCGTGCCGGCCGAGGTGCTGGCGGGTCTCGTCTGCGCCCATCCGCTCGCCGCGCTCGGCTACGGCTTCCAGGTGCCGCTGCTCGACGGCGACCATGTCTCCGACGATGCCGGCACCGGCTTCGTCCACACCGCGCCCGGCCACGGCCGCGAGGACTTCGAGATCTGGACCCACAATGCCCGCGCGCTCGCCGCGCGCGGCATCGACACCGCCATCCCGTTCACGGTCGACGACGACGGCTTCCTGACCCGCGAGGCGCCGGGCCTCGAGGGCCGGCGCGTGATCACCGACAAGGGCGAGAAGGGCGACGCCAACGGCGCCGTGATCGCCGCGCTGGTGGAGGCCGGCGCGCTCCTGGCGCGCGGCCGGCTGAAGCATCAGTATCCGCATTCCTGGCGCTCCAAGAAGCCGGTCATCTTCCGCAACACGCCGCAATGGTTCATCCATATGGACCGTGACATTGCCGGCGCGGGCGACACGCTGCGCGCCCGCTCGCTCAAGGCGATCGGCGAGACCACCTTCTATCCGCCGCAGGGCCAGAACCGGCTGCGCGGCATGATCGAGGCCAAGCCCGACTGGGTCGTCTCGCGCCAGCGCGCCTGGGGCGTGCCGATCGCCGTGTTCCGCCACCGCGAGACCGGCCGCCTCGCGCCGGGACCGGAGTTCGACCGCAACGACGACCTGATCGGGCGCATCCGCGCAGCCTTCGAGGCCGAAGGCGCCGATCCCTGGTTCACGCCGGAGGCGCGCGAGCGCTTCCTCGGCGGCCTCGTCAACGATCTCGACGCCTGGGAGAAGGTCACCGACATTCTCGACGTGTGGTTCGATTCCGGCTCCACCCACGCCTTCGTGCTGGAAAAGCGCCCGGATCTGAAATGGCCGGCCGACATGTATCTCGAGGGCTCGGACCAGCATCGCGGCTGGTTCCATTCCTCGCTGATCGAGAGCTGCGGCACGCGCGGCCGCGCGCCCTACGATTCGGTGCTGACCCACGGCTTCGTCATGGCCGAGGACGGGCGCAAGATGTCGAAGTCGCTCGGCAACATCGTCGCCCCGCAGGACGTGATCAAGACCTCCGGCGCCGACATCCTGCGGCTCTGGGTGGTGACCTCCGACTATGCCGACGATCTGCGCATCGGCCCGGAGATCATGAAGACCAATGCCGAGGCCTATCGGAAGATGCGCAACACCCTGCGCTGGATGCTGGGCACGCTGGCCCATCACGATCCGGCCGCCGAGGTCGCGCTCGCCGACATGCCTGAGCTGGAACGCTCCATGCTGCACCGGCTCTGGGAGGTCGGCGAGGCGGTTCGCGAGGGCTACGCCGCCTATGACTTCAAGCGTGTCGTCAATGCGCTGATGAACTTCATGGTCGTCGACCTGTCGGCCTACTATTTCGACATCCGCAAGGATGCCCTCTACTGCGATCCGCACTCCTCGGTGCGCCGGCGCGCGGCGCTGACCGTGGTCGACCGCCTGTTCGACGCGATCGTCACCTGGCTCGCCCCGATGCTGCCCTTCACCATGGAGGAGGCCTGGACGCTGCGCCACGGCGATCCGGACCGCTCGGTGCATCTGGAGCAGTTCCGGGCGCCCGACGCCGCATGGCGCGACGACGCGCTCGCCGCCCGCTGGGCGCGCATCCGCCGGGTGCGCCGGGCGATCACCGGCGCGCTCGAACTGGAGCGGGCCGCCAAGCGGATCGGCTCCTCGCTCGAAGCCGCCCCGATCGTCCACATCGCCGATCCGGACCTCATGGCCGCGGTCGCCGGCATCGATCTCGCCGAGATCGCCATCACCAGCGGCGTGACGGTGGTCGCCGGCGAGGGCCCGGCGACGGCGATCCGCATCGACGAGGTCGCGGGCGTCGCCGTCGAACCCGCCCGGGCCGAGGGCCGCAAATGCGCCCGGTCCTGGAAGATCAGCGCCGAGGTCGGCACCGATCCCGACTATCCGGACCTGACCCCGCGCGACGCCGCCGCGATGCGCGAGTGGGAAGCCCGCCGGACCGCCGCCTGACCCGACGGCCCGCAGAGGCCCGCCCCTCCCTTCGCGCCCCGACCGGGCGCGAAGGGTTTCCGACGACCGACCGGAGCCCGCCATGTCGCCCCGCCTTCTCGGCCTGATCGTCGCCGCCCTCGGCCTCGTGCTGGACCAGGCGAGCAAGCAATATGCGCTGAACGGGATCGAGTTGGGCGTCAACGGCCCGGTCCGGATCGCGCCCTTCGCCGAGTTCCGGCTGATCTGGAACTACGGCATCTCCTACGGCCTGTTCCGGCAGGAGGGCGATCTCGGCCGCTGGCTGCTGGTCGCCCTGTCGGTCGCCGCCTCGGTGGCGATCCTGGTCTGGATGGCGCGCAGCACGTCGCGCCTCGTCGCCGTCTCGCTCGGCTTGATCCTCGGCGGGGCGATCGGCAACGCCATCGACCGGGCCGTCTACGGCGCAGTGATTGATTTCGTGCATCTGTTCCTGCCGGACCGGTCGCTGTCCTGGTATGTGTTCAACCTCGCCGACATGTGGATCGTTGCCGGTGTGGCCGGCCTCCTGTATGACATGGCCTTCCATGGCCCCAAGAGCGCCACAAAGTCGGGCTCTTCGTGAGACGTGATTTTGACCGGCGGACGGACGGGAGTCGGTCGCCGTCGACGCTTCGGCCGAGGCTGCGGCGCCAAGACCATCCGGACCGCGACACGGCCGGGCGACCTGCCTGGGGCGGGCCGAACAGCAGGGATAGCGCATGATCCACCTGATCCGTCTCGCCCGCCCTGCGGTCCTCGCCGGCCTCATCGCCCTCGGCGGCTGCGCCAGCGCGACCAACGGCTTCGAGGACGAGCAGACCGGCGAACAGCGCGACACCAATCTGGTCAAGGGTTTCATGGCCGGCATCGGGGCGATCGACCCGAGCGAGAAGCCGGTCGAGTACAAGCCGCGCTCGCCGCTGGTGGTGCCGCCGAAGCGCGACCTGCCGGCGCCGCAGGATGCCGACGTGGCGCTGGCGCGCAGCAACTTCCCCAAGAACCCGGAAGACCGCCAGCGCGATCTCGACAAGTTCGGCCGCGACGATCCGGACGCTTCCAAGACCTGGACGCCGGATCAATTGGCCAAATACAAGCTGGCCAGCCGGCCGGCCGGCACCTCCGGCGGCCCCGGCGATACGTCGCGCCGTCTGACGCCGGACGAGATGGCCGGCCAGTTCAAGGTCAACCGCGAGGCCATCGCGGCGCGCGAAGGCCGCAGCAAGGGCCTGACCGACCTGCCCAAGGACTATCGGACGCCCTCGCCCAAGGCGCCGGTCGATCCGGAAGCCGCCGAGCAGAAGTCGAGCAGCTGGAAGCCGACCTGGTGGCCGCTCTGAGCGGCAGACCCATAGCACAACCTGACCTCTCCAAGAACGAATCGCGCGCCCACCGGCGGGAGCCGGTGTGTCCTGTCGACTGCGCGTGAGAGTCTCACCGCGTCGACCCTGCCGAATGGTCGCAGACGGGCGGATGGACGACCCGGCAGCGATCGACGGCGGAGCGTGCGAAAGCCCCTGATTCTCGATCGACCCGGGCGGCGCCGGTCCTTGGCCGCAATCCGGCCGCACCGGTAGTCCGTAACAGAGGGCCGGCCGCTCCGGAGCAGCCATTCGCGAAGGGTCACGCAAGCGTGACGCTGGCGGCATAGGCACTCGATTGACTGTCGCTATAGTGTTGCACCGACCGAACCCGAGACTTCGAGGACAAAGCCCAGTGACGCAACCGGTCTCCGTGCCCGCTACCGTCCATCCGCTCCGCGCGCGTCTCGCCGCCGCGCTCCTCACCGTCGCCCTGGCCGGCCTGCCGATCCCGGCCGGTGCCGACACGGCGCTGCAGGGCAGCGCGACGGCGACCGCCGCGAATGCGCTTCCGCCCGCCCCCGAGATCGGCGGCAACGTCACCAGCTTCACGCTCGGCAACGGGCTGCAGGTCGTGGTCGTGCCCGACGCCCGCGCGCCGGTCGTCACCCATATGGTCTGGTACAAGGTCGGTTCCGCCGACGAGCCCAAGGGCAAGTCCGGCATCGCCCACTATCTCGAACATCTGATGTTCAAGGGCACGCGCGACAATCCGGCCGGCGCCTTCTCCAAGAAGGTCTCGGAGATCGGCGGCCAGGAGAATGCCTTCACGTCGAACGACTATACCGGCTATTTCCAGCGCGTCGCGAAGGAACACCTGCCGCTGATGATGCGCCTGGAGGCCGACCGCATGGCCAACCTGCGGCTCGTCGAGGCGACCGCGAAGCCCGAGTTGCAGGTCGTACTCGAGGAGCGCTCGCAGCGCACCGACAACGACCCCTCCGCCCAGCTCGGCGAGGCCATGGAGGCGGCGCTCTATCAGGCGAGCCCCTACCGCATTCCGGTGATCGGCTGGCGCCACGAGATCGAGCAGTTGACCTACAAGGACGCCATGGCGTTCTACGATCTCTGGTACACGCCCAACAATGCCGTGCTGATCGTCGCCGGCGATGTCGACCCGGCCGCGGTGCGCAAGCTGGCCGAGGAGACCTACGGCAAGGTTCCGCGCCGCGCCGAGCCCGGCATCCGCAACCGGCCGACCGAGCCCGAGGCGCTGGCCAGTCGAACCGTGACGCTGGCCGACGAGCGCGTCAACCAGCCGAGCCTGCGCATGGCCTGGGTGGTGCCGTCCTACCGCACGGCCGCGAAGGGCGAAGCTGAGGCGATCGACCTGCTCGCCGAAGTGGTCGGCTCGGGTCCGACCAGCCGGCTCTATCGCGAACTGGTCATCGACAAGGGCCTCGCCGCCTCGGCCGGCGGCTACTACCAGTCGACCGCCTGGGACGACACCAAGATCATGTTCTATGCGACGCCGCGCGACGGCGTCACCCTCGACCAGCTCAAGGCGGCCGTCGACGAGGTCCTGGCCGCGGTGGTGCGCGACGGCGTCAGCGAGACCGAACTCAACCGCGCCAAGCGCAAGATCGTCGCCAACGCCATCCACGCCCAGGACAGCCAGGCCTCGCTCGCCCGCATCTTCGGAACGGCGCTGACCACCGGGTCGACCGTCGAGGATGTGCGCACCTGGCCGGCCAAGGTCTATGCCGTTACGCCGGACGACGTGAAGAAGGCGGCCACCACCTATCTGCGCAAGGACATCGCCACCACCGCCTTCCTGGTTTCCGCCCCGCCGACGGGCAAGAAGCCGACCGCCCGCGCGCAATGGCCGGTCGCCGGTCCGGGTTCGGGTGCGATCCGCTGACCCGATCGCCCCTCGCCCCCTCGCCCCGCGCCGCAACGACCACAAGGAACGATCCGGCATGATGTCCGTCGTCCGCCAGTCCATCCGCCGCGCCACCGGCGCCCTCGCCCTCGCCGCCGGCATCGGCCTGACGGCGCTCGCCGCCGGCCCGGCCGAGGCGGTCCAGATCCAGCGCGTCGTCAGTCCCGGCGGCATCGAGGCCTGGCTCGTCGAGGAGCAGGCGGTTCCGCTGATCGCCGTCAACTTCGCCTTCAAGGGCGGCAATGCCCAGGATCCGGACGGCAAGGCCGGTCTCGCCAATCTCCTCTCGACCCTGCTCGACGAGGGCGCCGGCGATATGGACGGGCAGACCTTCCAGGGCCGTCTCGAAGATCTGTCGATCCGGCTCGCCTTCGAGGATTCCCGAGACGCCTTCTACGGCGAGATGAAGACGCTGTCGGCGCATCGCGACGAGGCCTTCGACCTGCTCCGCCTGTCGCTGACCAAGCCGCGCTTCGACGACGACGCCGTCGAACGGATGCGCGTGCAGGCGATCTCGGGGCTGCGCCGCGAGAAGCGCGATCCCGATACCGTCGCGAGCCGGCTGTGGGCCCGGTCGATCTTCCCGAACCATCCCTACGGACGCCCGTCCAACGGCGATGAGGCTTCGGTGGCGGCGATCACCGTGCAGGACATCCGCGACTTTCACGGTCGCGTCTTCGCCCGCGACGGGCTCAAGATCGGCGTCGTCGGCGCGATCGATGCCAAGACGCTGGCGCCCCTGCTCGACCGCGTGTTCGGCGACCTGCCCGCCCGCCAGCGCCTGACCCCGGTCGCCGAAGTCGCGCCCCTGTCCGGGCTGACCGTCTCGGAGACGATCCCGAACCCGCAGACCGTGATCCGGCTGTCGGCCGAGGGCCTGAAACGCAAGGATCCGGACTTCATCGCCGCCTATGTGATGAACCATATCCTGGGCGGCGGCTCCTTCTCGTCCTGGCTCTATACGGAGGTGCGCGAGAAGCGGGGGCTGGCCTATTCGGTCTATACCTCGCTCGCCCCCTACGACCATACCGGCGTCTTCTACGGCGGCCTCGGCACCCGTGCCGACCGGGCCGCGGAAAGCATCCGGGTGATCCGCGACGAGATCAAGCGGATGGCCGAGGTCGGCCCGACGCCGGCTGAACTCGACAAGGCCAAGTCCTATCTGACCGGCTCCTACGCCCTGCGCTTCGACACCTCCGACAAGATCGCCGGCCAGTTGCTCGCCATCCAGATGGACGATCTCGGCATCGACTATATCGACAAGCGCAATGCGCTGGTCGACGCCGTGACGCTCGCCGATGTGAAGCGGGTCGCCGCACGGCTGTTGTCCAAGCCGCTGACCGTGGTGACCGTCGGCCCCGGCGGCAGCTGAACCGATCAGGAACCCGTCCATTCCGAAAGGAAAAAGCCCGCCGCTCGGTCAGAGAGCGGCGGGCTTTTCAGTTGTCTTGGGGACTCTTGCGGGCCGGTATGCGCTTCTTGAGGCGCGGCCGATCGTCGGGACGTCGGCATGGAGAGAGGGTCCGGCTCTTCTTGTTGATCAGATGCTGCGCCAGAACTGCGGATTGGTGCCGGACTGCATCGAGACCCAGCGGATATCGGTCCCGCGCCAGGGCCGGATGTCGTCGGTGCGATTGTCGAGCACGAAGTCGCCCTTGTCGGTCCTGACGATCAGCACCGCGTGCCCCTCACCGTCGGGCAGGCGCCCGATCGCCAGGCGCAGCGCCGAAGCCGGCCAGCCGGCCGCGACCAGGCGATGGCGCTTGGTGATGGCGAAATCCTCGCAGTCGCCCGATTTCGGCGCCAGGCTCCACTGGTCGATCACGCCGGGGCCGGTTCTGTCGTTGAGCGGGATGATGGCCCGGTTGACCGCCCTGTTGATGGTCTCAAGCGCGGCGAAGCGGGCGCCGGTCATCGAGACATGCATCGCGCGAACCAGGCTCGGCTTGCGGCATTCGGCCGGCTGGGTTTGACAGAACATGACATGCCCCATCGGGCTGACCGACCAGCCGCCTTCCCGGATCAGGCCCGAACGGGCCTTCTTGAAGTGGGTTGCGGTGCCCGAGAGATTGAACGCCTGCCCGGTCCCGGACATGACCCAAATGGCGGCGGCGGCAGCAATGAAGAACTTGACATTGCGCATCGTCGAAATTTCCCAACTCGATGCGCGAACGATTATCTACAGTATTTATCCTTTTCAATGTTAATGACAATTGGAAATTCGATGAGTTAATTACAATGCGAACACATTTGGCGACGATGCACGAGAAAAGCATGCAATGTTTTCTGTGCGTCCGATCTCTCTTTATTTCCATGTCTTGTGTTAAGAAGAAACATTTCAGAACGACTGGCTATATTTTCCTCATGGCTATTTTTCAGGCATGGCAGATGCGAACAGCCGATATCGCTCCGGAGGCGCGCGGAAACGCCGAATCCGGCCGGCCCCGCCGGACAGGCGGCAGCCGGGCCACTCGGCTCGATGGCGGGGGATCGGACGCCGGCCGGTCAGTTCGCCGGCTTCAGCCGGCGCGCGCGAAGACCCTGCGGCCGGCCACCCAGGTGCCGGCCACGGCCCGGTCGTCGCCGAGCACGGCGAGGGCGAAGAGGCGATCCTCGACGCTTTCGGAAAGATCGTCGCGGGCGGCCAGCACCGGCGTGGCGCGCGGATCGAGCAGGACGATATCGGCCCACTTACCGGCCTCGAGGCTGCCGATCTCGGCATCGAGATGCAGCAGCCGTGCATTGGCCAAGGTGGCCAGATAGAAGGCACGGCCCCCGGCGAGGCGCCGGCCGGCCAGCATGGCGACCTTGTAGGCCTCGCCCATGGTGGTCAGCATCGAGTAGCTGGTGCCACCGCCGATATCGGTCGCAAGACCGAAGTCGACCGGGCGGGCCGGGGCGCCGACATGGCCGAGATCGAACAGGCCGGAGCCCAGAAAGGTGTTCGAGGTCGGGCAATGCACCACGGCCGAGCCCGTCTCCGACAGGCGCCGGCATTCGTCGTCGGACAGGTGGATGCCGTGGGCGAACAGACAGGTCGGGCCGACCAAACCGAAGCGCTCGTAGACCGCCGTATAGTCGCGATCGTTCGGGAACAGGACCCGGACGGTCTCGATCTCGCGCCGGCTCTCGGACAGATGCGTCTGCATCAGGCAGCCGGGATGGGCCTTCAGAAGCGCGCCGGAGACCTCGAGCTGGGCCTCCGTCGACGTGATGGCGAAGCGCGGGCTGATCGCGTAACGCAGGCGGCCGCGGTTGTGCCAGCGCGCGATCAGGTCCTGCGTGTCGCGCGCGCCACTCTCGACATCGTCGAGCACGACCGGCGGCGCATTGCGGTCCATCATGGTCTTGCCGGTCGCCAGCGCCATGCCGCGCCGCGCCGCGGTCGCGAACAGCACCTCGGCGGCCCCTTTGTGGACGGACGAGAAGGCGAGCGCCGCCGTGGTGCCGCTCGAAAGCAGGCGGTCGAGGAAGATTTCCGCGGCGACCTCGGCATGGCTTCGGTCGGCGAAGCGGCCCTCTTCCGGGAAGGTGAAGCGGGCGAGCCAGTCGAGCAGGTCGCGGCCCGGCGCGGCCAGCATGCGGTATTGCGGGAAATGGATATGCGCGTCGATGAAGCCGGGGGCGAGGATCATCTCGCCGAAATCCTCGCGCGCCGTGATGCCGAGGCCGGGCGGCAATTCGGCGAGCGGGCCGGTCCAGGCGATGCGGCCGTCGTCGCCGATCGCGATCGCGCCGTGCTCCTCCCAGCGCAGCGCGCCGCTGCCGTCGATCTCGGGATCGCCGGTAAAGGACAGGGTGCGGCCGGTGAGAAGCCTCATGGTACCTCCTTCAGGCGGCGTGGTGCGCCGCCATGCCGGCAACAAAGCGGATCATGGCCTCGACCGCCAGGCCCAGATCGGTGACGCTGGTGAACTCGGCCGGGTTGTGGCTGATGCCGCCGCGCGAACGGACGAACAGCATCGCCGACGGGAAGGCGCGCGCCATCGCCATGGCGTCGTGGCCGGCGCCGGAGGGCAGGCGCCGGGTCGATTCGCCGAGCGAGGCGACCGCCGCGGCGAGCCCGGTCTGCAGCTCTTCGTTCATCGGACAGGTCGGCACGTCGGCAAAACGCTCGAAGCGGATCTTGACGCCGCGGCGCTGGGCGATCTGGTCGGCCTCGTAGCGGATGCGCTCGATGGCGGCCAGACGCGGCGCGTCGGCGCTGGCCCGGATGTCGAGCGTCGCCTCGACCTCCGACGGGATGACGTTGGTGGCGCCCGGCTTCACGTCGACCCGGCCGATCGTGGCGACCAGATTGGCGGTACCCTCGCGCGTGGCACGCTCAATGAAGGTGGCGAGTTCGGCCAGTGCCGCGAAGGCGTCCCGACGCAGGCCCATCGGCACGGTGCCGGCATGGCCGGCCTCGCCGGTGATCAGGATGCGGAAGCGCGACTGGCCGGCGATCGAGGTGACCACGCCGAGCGGTTCGCCCTGGTGCTCGAGCACCGGTCCCTGCTCAATATGCAGTTCGACATAGCCGATCACCGAGCCGGGCGGGATGACCGCCTCGCGGATGCGCGCCGGATCGCCGCCATGGGCGCGGATCGCATCGCGCAGCTTGATGCCGTTGCGGTCGGCCGTGTCCAGCCACTCGCCGCGATAGGTGCCGGAGACCGCAGAGGACGAGGACAGCGAACTGGGGAAGCGGACGCCCTCTTCGTCGCCGAAGGCCAGGACCTCCAGTCCGAACGGCAGCGCGATGCCGCGCGCGCGCAATTCCTCGACCACCATCAGGCCGGCGACGACGCCGAGATTGCCGTCATACTTGCCGGCGTCGATGACCGTATCGATGTGAGAACCGATCAGAAGGCGCCGATTGGCCTGCGGACCCGGGGCCGACGGTGCCAGGAAGCCGCGCACCGTGCCGATCGCGTCTTCGGCCACGTCGAGGCCGCGGTCGCGCATCCAGTCGGCGACCTGATCGGCCGCACGCCGGTGGGCGGGCGAGAGATAGAGCCGCGTGATGCGGCCGGGCTCGTCGGTGATCGCGGCCAGGCGGTCGAGCAGGTCGAGCGTCCGGGTTCCGAGATCGTGGATCATCATCATGTCGGCCATGGCGGGCTCTTCGAAGGGCTCAATCGGGCGTGACCCGATCCTCAATGCGGAAGCGGAAGATTCGGCTGATCTGACCGAGCGCATTTTCGAACTCCACCGCCGGCGCGTTGCCGACGCGCTCGGTGAAGGATTCGAGGATGCGGTGCTTGGTGGCGCCCTTGACGGCCAGGATGAAGGGGAAACCGAAGCGGGCGCGGTAGCGGTCGTTCAGATCGGTGAACCGTGCATATTCCTCGTCCGTCAGCGTGTCGAGGCCGGCGCCGGCCTGCTCCCTCACCGAATCCGCCGCCATACTGCCGGCGCGCGCAGCCCGGCCGGCCAGATCCGGATGGGCGTTGACCAGCTTCAGTTGCAGGTTGCGCGGCGCCGTGCGTACGGCCTGCGCGAAGGCCAGCACCATCGCCTCGCGCGAGGCGAACGGGCGCAGCGCACCGGCCGCCTCCGCCACCCAGGGCGAATGTTCGGCCACGTCTCCGAAGCGATCGACGAAGCGCTCGATCGGCAGGATGTTCACGTCGGAAAGGCTGATCACCGGATCGCTGCCCTCACTGGCGGGCGACCCAGGCGCCGAGCGTGCGGCGCTCGTCGTCGGTCATCCCGGTCTCGTTGCCCAGCGGCATCACATCGGACTTCACGGCCTGCTGGTCGATCAGCACCGCATAGCGGCGGATGTCCTCGATCGTCTCCAGCATGACCCCCTTCGGCGGCTCGCCGAAACCCTCGTGGCGCGGCTTGGCGGCATGGCACATGGTGCAGTGCTTGGCGGCGATCCTGATCACGTCCTGATCGCTCGCCGCAAGCCCCGCCAAGCGCGGATCGGTCTTCGGCGCGGTCAGCCAGAGCGCCCCGACCAGACCGAGCGCGGCGAGGCCGAGCGCCCAGGCGATCTTGGCGACCGGATCGCCGGCCTCGTGGCGGACCATGAAATGCCGGACCATGCCGCCGACGATCAGGATCAGCGCCACCACCGCCCAGGCCTGCGGATGGCCGGTCAGCATCGAATAGTGGTTCGACACCATCATCAGCAGGACCGGCAGGGTCAGGTAGGTGTTGTGCACCGAGCGCTGCTTGCCGATGGCGCCGTATTTCGGATCGGGCGCCTCGCCCTTGATCAGCGCGGCGACGATCTTGCGCTGGTTCGGCACGATGATCATGAACACGTTGGCGGCCATGATGGTGCCGACGAAGGCGCCGACATGGATCAGCGCGCCGCGGCCCGAGAAGACATGGCTGAAGGCCCAGGAGGCCGCGACGATCATCAGGAACACGGTCACGGCCAGAAGCGCGGTGTTGCGGCCGATCGGGGAGCGGCAGACCGCGTCATAGACCGCCCAACCGGCGGCGAGCCCCGCGACCGAGATCGCGATCGCCTGCCAGGAGGCGAGCGCCATCACCTTCGGGTCGATCAGGAATGCCTTGGCATTCCAATAGTATTGGACGATCAGCAGCGCGAAGCCGGACAGGAAGGTGAGATAGGCCTCCCATTTGAACCAGACGAGATCGTCCGGCAGTGCCTTCGGAGCGACCAGATACTTCTCGACATGATAGAAGCCGCCACCATGGACCTGCCAGACCGTGCCGGAAACGCCCTCGTTCATGCGCTCGCGCTTCCGCAGCGAGACGTCGAGGCCGATATAGTAGAAGGAGGCGCCGATCCAGCCGATGCCGACGACGAGGTGAAACCAGCGGATCAGGAGATTGAGCCAGTCGGCGGCAAAGGCTTCCATGGGCGGGTCCGTCCGGGAGGATCGCGGTCCGGCGGATGCCGGCGCGCGCGGGGCCTAGCAAGTTTCGTGCATGGCGCGGCGGCAGGAGATGCGGGCGGCGATCGTGCCGGTCGCGACCGGTGCCGGAAGGCCGGCCGGGCCAACGGTCGGCGCGGAAGACGGTCGACCGATCGGCGGGGCCATAGGACAATCGCCGGGACCGGCGGCCCGCCGAAGCGACAGGCCAGGAACACGGCACCCCGAAGAGGGTGGCTTTCGGTTTCGGAGCCGTGGCGCGCGCCGGAGCCTCGCGCCACCGGTCAAAGACCGACGCCGGCGGTGCGGAATTCGGCCGGCTGATGCGGCGGTCGCCGTGGACCGCGCGCGATGCCGCCCGCGACGACCGGCGGGCTCCGGAAAGCCCGCCGATACTCTCGGGTTTACTGGGGCAGCTTGTCGTCGATGCCCTTGACGTACCAGTTCATGCTCAGGATGGCCGGATCGTCGAGTTCCTTGCCGGCCGGGATGACCTGGCTGCCGTCCTGCTTGAAGATCGGACCGGCGAAGGGCTTCAGAGTGCCGGCCTTGATCTTGGCCATGGTGTCCTCGGCGAGCGCCTTCACGTCGGCCGGAACGTTCTGGATCGGCGGCAGCACGACCATGCCTTCCTTCATGCCGTCCCAGGTATCGATCGACTTCCAGGTGCCGTCGAGCGCCGCCTTGACGCGCGAGATATAGTAGGGATCCCAGTCGTCGGTGATCGCGGTGATCTGCGCCTTCGGGGCGAACTTGGCCATGTCGGAGGACTGGCCGAAGCCGAGGATGCCCTTTTCCTGGGCGACCTGCAGCGGCGCGGTCGAATCGGTGTGCTGGACCAGGATGTCGGCGCCCTGGCTGACCAGAACCTTCGCCGCATCGGCTTCCTTGCCCGGATCGTACCAGCTGTTCACCCAGACGATCTTGACCTTGATGTTCGGGTTGACCGACTGCGCGCCGAGCATGAAGGCGTTGATGCCGGAGACGACCTCCGGGATCGGGAAGGACACGATGTAGCCGACCGTGTTGGTCTTGCTCATCTTGCCGGCAATCTGGCCGATCACGTAGCGGCCTTCGTAGAAGCGGGCCGAGAACGTCGCGACGTTCTTCTCGCGCTTGAAGCCGGTGGCATGCTCGAAATAGATGTTCGGATACTTCTTCGCCACCTTGATGGTCGGATCCATGAATCCGAACGAGGTGGTGAAGATGATCTTGTTGCCGTCGCGGGCGAGGCGCTCGATGGCGCGCTCGGCGTCGGGGCCTTCCTGGACGTTCTCGACATAGGTCGTCTGGACCTTGTCGCCGAGCGCCTTCTCGACCGCCTTGCGGCCGAGGTCGTGCTGATAGGAATAGCCGAAGTCGCCGACCGGGCCGACATAGACCCAGGCCGCCTTCAGCTTCTCGGCCGCCTTCGCGGCACCGGCCGCCAGTCCGCCCGCCAGGCCGAGCCCGAGCGCCGCGGCGATCGCCACAAACCTCTTCATCCGAATACCTCCGTAACCCTCGCGGCCGCTCTCTTTCGCTTCAAGCCCCCGCGCCGGGCCGCTGGCGCGGAACCTTCCGACCGTAACCCGGCCGGTGGTCAAAATCTGAAATTTGCGTTCCGCAAATTTTAGATTGAATTGACCACGCAATCAAAGACTTAGTGGTTCAGATTCACGAGACGGATGGGAACCATCCGTCTCGATCGAACCACTAGCGGTCGGGCACGAAGCTCTGACCGAGGCAGGCGGGCGTGTTGGCGCGCATGACCAGCCGGTTCTTCGAGATGATCACAAGCGCCAGGATGGTGACCAGATAGGGCAACGACGACAGGAACTGCGCCGGAATGCCGAGCCCCATGCCCTGCGCGGCGAAGCCCAGAATGGTCACGGTGGCGAACAGATAGGCACCGACCATCGCGCGCCAGGGCAGCCAGGAGGCGAACACGACCAGCGCCAGCGCGATCCAGCCGCGCCCGGCGGTCATGTTCTCGACCCATTGCGGCGTGTAGGCGAGCGACAGGTAGCCGCCGCCGAGCCCTGAGGCCGCGCCGCCGAACAGGATCGCGCCGTAGCGGACCGCGATCACCCGGTAGCCGAGCGCATGGGCCGAGCCGTGATTGTCGCCGACCGCGCGCAGCACCAGCCCGATCCGGGTGCGGAACAGCACATGCCCGACGACCAGCACCAGCACGACCGAGAAATAGACCAGAATGTCCTGCCCGAACAGGATCTTGCCGACATAGGGCAGGTCGGTCAGGCCCGGGATGTCGAGCTTCTGCAGACGCACACCCGGCTGGCCGACGAAGCGCTCGCCGGCCAGCCCCGACAGGCCGATGCCGAACAGCGTCAGGGCAAGGCCGGTGGCGACCTGGTTGGTGACCAGCGTCTGGGTCAGAAAGGCGAACAGCAGCGCCAGCGCCATGCCGGCGAGCGCCGCCGCGACGACGCCGGCGAGTGCCGAGCCGGTCGTCAGCGCGACGCCGAAGCCGGCGACCGCGCCCATCACCATCATGCCCTCGACGCCGAGATTGAGCACCCCGGAGCGTTCGGTGACCAGTTCGCCGATCGCCGCCAGCAGAAGCGGCGTCGCGGCCGTGATGATGGTCAGGATGGTGGCCTCAAGCATGCGCGCGCGCCTCCGCCGGAGCCCGGCCGACCAGCCTGATCCGGTAGAGGATCAGCGTGTCGCAGGCGAGGATGTAGAAGAGCAGGATGCCCTGGAAGACCCGGGCGGTCTTGTCGGAGATGCCGAGCCCGACTTGCGCGGCCTCGCCGCCCAGATAGCTCACCGCCAGCACGATGCCGGCGAAGATGACGCCGATCGGATTGAGCCGGCCCAGGAAGGCGACGATGATCGCCGTGAAGCCGTAGCCGGGCGAGATGTTCGGCTGCAGCTGGCCGATCGTCGAGGCGACCTCCATGATGCCGGCGAGACCAGCCAGGCCGCCGGATAGCAGGAAGGCGAACACCACCATCCGCTCCGACGAGAAGCCGGCGAACCGCCCGGCGCGCGGCGCCTGACCGAGCACGCGGACCTCGAAGCCCTTCAGGGTGCGGCTCATCAGGATGGCGAGCAGGACCGCGATGGCGAGCGCGATGGCGGTACCGAGATTGACGCGGCCGTCGCCGATGACCGGCATGGTCTGCCAGCCGTCGAAGCCGACCGATTTGGGGAAGTTGAACCCCTTCGGATCGCGCCAGATGCCGCGCACCAGCCAGTCGAGCAGCAGTTGCGAGACATAGACCAGCATCAGGCTGGTCAGGATCTCGTTGGCGCCGAAGCGGACCTTGAGCAGGGCCGGGATCGCGCCCCAGACCATGCCGCCGATCGTGCCCAGCACCAGCATGGCGACCAGCGTCGAAGGATCGTTCCAGCCGTTGAGGAGGATCGGCACCGCGGCGCCGAAGATCGCCCCCATGGTGAACTGCCCCTCGGCGCCGATATTCCAGACATTGGCGCGGTAGGAGATCGACAGGCCGACGCCGATCAGCACCAGCGGCGTCGCCTTGACGATCAGTTCCTCGATCGACCAGAGCGACGTGAACGGCTCGATGAAGAAGACGTAGAGGCCCTTCAGCGGGTTGATGCCGGCCAGCGCGAAGATCAGCCCGCCGGTGACGACGGTGAGCGCCACGGCGATCAGCGGCGAGGCCCAGGCGAAGATCTCGGCGCGTTCCGGCCGCTTCTCCAGTTCAATGCGCATGGCCGTCCGCCTCCCTCAGCCGCTCCGCCGTCTCGACCGCCGCACTGTCGCCATGGGCGCCGCCCATCAGGAGCCCGAGCCGCTCCATGGTGACCAGATGCGCGTCATAGGCCGGCGACAGGTGGCCGCGCGAGATGACCGCGATGCGGTCGGAAATCTCGAAGATCTCGTCGAGATCCTGGCTGATCACCAGCACGCCGGCGCCGTCGGCGGCGAGATCGAGCAGCGCCTGCCGGATCAGCGCCGCGGCGCCGGCATCGACGCCCCAGGTCGGCTGGTTGATGACGATCAGCACCGGCTTGCGATCGAGCTCGCGACCGACGACGAATTTCTGCAGGTTGCCGCCGGACAGCGCGCGCGCCTCCGGGTCCGGCTTGCCCTTGCGCACGTCGAAGGCTTCCGAGACGCGCTTGGCGGTGCCGCCGGCCTGCGCATAGTCGAGCAGGCCCGAGCCCGACCGGCCGCCGCCCGGGCCGGTCGAATGGCGCGTCAGCACGACATTCTCGGACAGCCGGAAGCCCGGCACCGCGCCATGGCCGAGCCGCTCCTCCGGCACGAAGCCGGCACCGAGCCCGCGCCGGGCGGTCACGCCCTGGTCGCCGCAGGGCTTGCCGTCGATCAGCACCGCCGCGTCTCGTGCCGCCGGCCGTTCGCCCGAGATGGCGTCGAACAGCTCGGACTGGCCGTTGCCGGCCACGCCGGCGATCGAAACCACCTCGCCGGCGCGCACTTCCAGCGAGACACCGACCAGCGGCACCGCGAAGGGGCCGCTCGGCGGCAGGTCGAGCCGGTCGAGCTTCAGCCGGGCCGGCCCGTCGATGCGCCGGCGCGACGGCCGCACGGCATGGACCTCGGAGCCGACCATCAGGCGGGCGAGGCTGGCGGCGGTCTCCTTGCGCGGATCGACCCGCTCGACCACCTTGCCGTGGCGCAGGATGGTGGCGGCGTGGCAGAGACGCTTCACCTCCTCGAGCCGGTGCGAGATGTAGAGGATGGCACAGCCCTCGCGCGCCAACCGCTCCAGCGTCAGAAACAGCTGGTCGGCCTCCTGCGGGGTCAGGACCGCGGTCGGCTCGTCCATGATCAGGAGCTTGGGCTCCTGCAGCAGGCAGCGCACGATCTCGATTCGCTGGCGCTCGCCGACCGACAGATCGGCCACCACGGCGTCGGCCCGGAGCGGCAGTCCGTATTCCTTCGAGACGGTCTCGATGCGCGTCGCCAGCGCCGCCATGGCGGTCGGCGGCAGGGCCAGCGCGATATTCTCGGCGACGGTCAGCGCCTCGAACAGCGAGAAGTGCTGGAACACCATGCCGATGCCGAGCCGGCGCGCGGCGGCCGGATTGGGGATCGCGACGCGCTCGCCCTTCCAGCGGAACTCGCCCTCGTTGGGCTGCAGCGAGCCGTAGATCATCTTGACCAGCGTCGACTTGCCGGCGCCGTTCTCGCCCAGGAGGGCGTGGATCTCGTGCGGCTTCAGCGCAAGATCGACATGATCGTTGGCGACCAGCGTCGAGAAGCGCTTGGTGATGCCGACGGCCTCCAGGAGATAGGGTCCCGACGCGCCTTCCGCCGTTGCGGGGCGGTCCTCCACCATGGTCACGACGCCCTTCCTCCCCCGACGCTGGCCAGAAGCGGCTCCGAGCGCCGCTCCCCGACCGCCTTCAGCCGCTCGTCGGCCACGATCAGTTCAACCGCCGTCGCCGCGGCGATCACCGCCGGCAGCTTCGATTTCGGCCCCGTGGCGCCGATCGGGCAGATCAGCCGGGCGATGGCGGCCGGTCCATGTCCGCCCTCGCGCAGCCTTTTCTCGAATCGCGCCCGCTTGGTGGCCGATCCGATCACGCCGACATGGGGGAAGCGAGTCCCATGAAGGGCGGCATCCACGATGGCGAGGTCGAGCGCATGGTCGTGCGTCATGACCAGCACGAAGGCGCCGTCGGCGACCTGATCCAGCACCGCGACCGGATCGGCCGGGCGCACCAGCATGACATTGCCGGGCACCGCCCGCGGAAAGGCATCGGGGCGCGGGTCGACCCAGACGACCCGGAACGGCAGCGGCGCCAGCGCCAGCACAAGCGCCCGGCCGACATGGCCGGCCCCGAACAGGACCAGGTCGCGCCGCGCCTCGCCGAAGGTCTCGGCGACCCGATCGCCCTCGATCGCCGCCGCCGGATGCTCGCCCTCGACCACGGTCCGCTCCAGGCCGCGCGGGCCGATCCGCCCGACCGTCGCGAACGGCCCCGCCGCCTCGCGCGCGGCGAAATCCCGGATACGCGCGAGATCGCCCACGCCGAATAGCTCCAACGAGACCCGCACATGCCCCCCGCAGCACTGCCCGAGCTGCGGCCCGAGCGCAAAGGACAACACCCGAAACCGCCTGCTGGTCGGTTCATCCTCAAAGTCCCCGGCTCCTTCCCCTTCTCCCCCCCTGGGGGGAGAAGGGAGGGGGCGAAGCGCTCGCTTTGTCCTGTTGTAACCGCAGAATATACGGCCCCTTCCCCTTCTCCCCCCAGGGGGGGAGAAGGTGCCCGAAGGGCGGATGAGGGGGACGATGCGGCAGCGGAACTGGTGCTGCGGTCCGGGGACGGGACGCTCTTTTCCCAGGCTTCCGGCGGGATCACCCCGGCTTCATCCAAAGCGTGCCAGATCGCCTCCAGCACCATGTCCGGCTGGCGAAGGATTTCGTCGTTCCAGAAGCGGAGCACCCGGTAGCCCTGCTGCGCCAGCCAAGCATCGCGATCCGGATCGCGCGTACTCTCCGCATGTCCGCCGCCATCGGCCTCGATCACCAGTTGGGCGGCCGGACAGAGAAAATCCGCGATGTAGCGGCCGATCGGGGCCTGCCGGCGGAACTTGAGGCCGACGAAGCGCCGATCACGCAGGGCCGACCACAGCATTCCTTCGGCATCGGTCTGACCTGTCCGAAGGCGACGTGCCATCGCCAGAAGGCGGTCCGGTATCCGGCTTCGATCCGGTCGCCCGGTCGGCACGTCCGACCGACGATACGAACGGATACGTGGCTCATTCCCCCTCATCCGGCCTTCGGCCACCTTCTCCCCACCTGGGGGGAGAAGGGAGGGGGCAGAACGCTCGCTCCGTCTGACTTCCAGCCCGAAATCCCCGGCTCCTTCCCCTTCTCCCCCTGAGGGGGGAGAAGGTGCCCGAAGGGCGGATGAGGGGGACGATGCGGCAGCGGAGCGGGAGCCGCGGGTCGAGGTCGTTGCATCCGGGCTCACACCGGGAATTCCCTCAAGCGCCGGGTCATTCCCCCTCATCCGGCCTTCGGCCACCTTCTCCCCCCCTGGGGGGAGAAGGGAGGGGGCGAAACGCTCGCTTCGTCTGACTTCAAGCCCGAAATCCCCGGCTCCTTCCCCTTCTCCCCCCTCAGGGGGAGAAGGGAGGGGGGCAACTCGGCGGCATCGGCTTCGGCCAGCGCCGTGACGGCGGCTTCGATGAGTTTGAGTTCCAGGGCGCCGCCGCCGATGGTGCCGGTGAAGGTGCCGCCGGGTTCGACGACCATGCGGGCGCCGGCCTCGCGCGGGGTCGAGCCTCTCGACGCCAGCACCGTCACCAGGGCGGCACGGCCGCTCCGGACGATGGCTTGGTCGAGGGCGCGCCAGGCGAGCATCAGTCGCTCCTCATGGCCTTGGCGGCGGTCAGGATCGCCTCGGGGGTCGCCGGGGCGTGGAGCGGAGGCACCCGGCCGGGGCGGAGCGCGGCGAGCGCGTCGAAGACCGCGGAGAGGACCGAGTTGGCCAGCATCAGCGGCGGCTCGCCGACCGCCTTGGATCGGTAGATGGTATCGGCCCGGCAACCGCCGGATTCGAACAGGGCGGTGCGGAAGTCCGCCGGCACGTCGGAGGCGGTCGGGATCTTGTAGGTCGAGGGCGCGTGGGTGCGCAGCCGGCCGGCCCGGTCGAAGACCAGTTCCTCCGTCGTCAGCCAGCCCATGCCCTGGACGAAGGCTCCCTCGATCTGGCCGATGTCGAGCGCCGGATTGAGCGACTGGCCGACATCGTGCAGCAGGTCGGCCCGGTCGACCCGCATCTCGCCGGTCAGCGTGTCGACGGTCACCTCCGTGCAGGAGGCGCCATAGGCGAAGTAGAAGAACGGCCGTCCGGTCGCGGTCGGCCGATCCCAATGGATCTCCGGCGTCTTGTAGAAGCCGGCTTCGGACAGTTGCACGCGCGCCAGATAGGCCTTCTTGGCCAGATCGGCAAATCCGATCGAGGCGTTGCCGCCGAAGACGCGACCGTCCCGGAACCGGATCTCCCCGGCCGGCACGTCGAATTCGGCCGCCACCACCGCCGCCATGCGGGCGCGGATGGCGCCGGCAGCGATCTTGGCCGCCATGCCGTTCAGGTCCGAGCCGGAGGAGGCCGCGGTCGGCGAGGTGTTGGGCACCTTGGCGGTGGTGGTGGCGGTGATCTTGACCCGCTCGATGCCGACGCCGAACTCCTCGGCGACCACCTGGGCGACCTTGAGATAGAGCCCCTGCCCCATCTCGGTGCCGCCATGGTTCACCATGATCGAACCGTCGGAATAGACATGGACCAGCGCGCCGGCCTGGTTCAGGTGGATCAGCGTGAAGGAGATGCCGAACTTCACCGGCGTCAGGGCGAGGCCCTTCTTCAGGATGTGGCTCGACGCGTTGAAGGCCTTCACGGCCTCGCGCCGCGCCCAATAGTCCGAGGTGCGCTCCAGTTCGGCGACCAGATCGTGGATGATGTTGTCCTCGACCGGCATGCCGTAGGGCGTCGTGTCGCCGGCCGGCGCATAGAAGTTCCGCTTGCGCACGATGAGCGGATCGAGGCCGAGCCGGACCGCAATCTCGTCCATGACGCGCTCGGCGAAGACGGTGCCCTGCGGACCGCCGAACCCGCGGAAGGCGGTGTTGGAGACGGTGTCGGTCAAGAGCCTGCGCGAATGGATGCGCGCCGCCGGGTAGTTGTAGGCGTTGTCGGCGTGGAACATGGTCCGGTCGTTGACGCCGAGCGACAGGTCGGCCGAATAGCCGCAGCGGCCGTAGAAGGCCACGTCGACCGCCGTCAGCCGGCCGTCGGCATCGTGGCCGGCCTCCCAGTCGACCCGGAAGTCGTGGCGCTTGCCGGTCATGATCATGTCGTCGTCGCGGTCGAGGCGGACCTTGGCCGGCCGGCCGGTCGCCCGCGCGACCAGGGCGGCGATCACCGCCCACTGGGTCGCCTGGCTTTCCTTGCCGCCGAAACCGCCGCCCATGCGCCGGCATTCGGCCACCACCGCGGCATCGGGCAGGCCGAGCACCTTGGCGGTGATGTGCTGCACCTCGGTCGGATGCTGGGTCGAGGTATGGACCAGCATGTCGCCGTCCTCGCCCGGAACGGCAAGGGCGGCCTGGCCCTCCAGATAGAAATGCTCCTGGCCGCCGATCCGGAAGGTGCCGCCGGTCCGGGCGGGACTGGCCTCCAGCGCCGAGGCGACCTCGCCCTTGCGGAACTCGTAGGGCGGCAGCACCTCGGTGTTGCGGTCGAGCGCGTCATCGACCGTCACCGCCGGGGTCTCGACCTCGACCTCGATCACTGCCAGCCGCGCGGCGCGGCGGGCCTGGTCGCGGGTCTCGGCGGCGACCGCGAAGACCACCTGGCCGTGGAACAGGATGCGGCCCTCGGCGAAGACCGGATCGCCGCCGACCGAGGGCGAGCAGTCGTTGATGCCGGGCACGTCGGCGGCGGTCAGCACGGCGACGACGCCGGACGCGGCGCGGACCCGGCCGAGATCGAGCGACAGGATGCGCCCGCGCGCGGCGGAAGGCGCATGGCCCGGCACGACTTGCAGCGTGCGCGCCGGCTCGGCGATGTCGTCGATATAGGCGGCGGCGCCCTGGACATGTTTGACGGCAGAATCATGCACCAGCGGGCGGCCGACCACGGCCAGCGCGGCGGCGTCGGCAAGGCCGGCGGGATCAGGCGACACGGTCAAGGCGAGCCTCCCTCTGGCCGGTGATGCGGGTCAGGTCGGTCGCCGTCCCGGCGCTCTCGATCAGGGCCTTTTCGAGGAGACCTGCGGCGACATCGGACCGGTAGGCGGCGCTGGCACGCATGTCCGAGAGCGGCGCGTAGTCGGAGCGGATCGCCGCCAGTGCCGGCATCCAGGTCGCCGGGTCGGCCGGATCGACCCCGACGAGGGCGGCCTCGGTCGCGGCGGCGCGTTTCGGCGTGCCGGCCATGCCGCCGAAGGCGATGCGGGCCGCGACGATCCGGCCGGCGTCCAGCGTCAGCCGGAAGGCGCCCATCACGGCCGAGATGTCCTGGTCGAAGCGCTTGGAGATCTTGTAGGCGCGGAAGACCTGGCCGGGGACGAGCTTCGGCACGATCACCCGGCGGACGAATTCGCCCGGCCTTCGGTCCTGACGGCCGTATTCGAGGAAATAGGCCTCCAGCGGCAGGCGGCGGAGTTCCGTACCGCACTGCAGCTCCAGTTCGGCGCCGAGCGCGATCAGCGCCGGCGGGCTGTCGCCGATCGGCGAGCCGTTGGCGATATTGCCGCCGACCGTGCCGGAGGCGCGCACCTGCTTGGAGCCGATCCGCCGCCAGATCTCGGCCAGATCCGGATCGATGCCGCCGATCGCTGCTTCCGCGGCCGCGAAGGTCGCCGTGGCGCCGATCTCCAGCCGGTCGGGGTGGTCGGCGATCGCATCGAGCCCGGCGACGCGGCCGAGTGCGATGATTTTGGGCAGATGGCGCAGCTGCTTGGTGATCCAGAGGCCGACATCGGTCGCCCCGGCGACCAGCGTCGCATCCGGATGGGCGGCCACGAGCGCGGCCAGGGATTCGATCGAGGCGGGTGCGGCGAAGAAGGATTGGTCCGTGCCGACCGTCAGGTCGCGCGCGTCGTCGATCGCCGCGATGAGCGCGAGTGTCTCGGCCTCCGCCGCCGCAATCGCGTCGATCGGACCCGCGCCGCGGCCGGCGCAGGCCTCCAGCGCCGCATCGACGATCGGACGGTAGCCGGTACAGCGGCACAGATTGCCGGCGAGCTGGTCGGTGACCGCCTTGCGGTCGACCGGCCCGTCGCCGTGATAGAGCACGAACAGGCTCATCACGATGCCGGGGGTACAGAAGCCGCATTGCGAGCCGTGCTTCTCGACCATGGCGGCCTGGATCGGATGCAGGCGCCCCTCGCGCGCGGCAAGGTCCTCGACGGTGACCAGTTCGCAACCGTCGATCTGGCCGAGCAGCGCGATGCAGGCATTGACGGGCTGATAGACCATGCGCCCGTCCACCGGCCGGCCGACCGCGACCGTGCAGGCGCCGCAATCCCCCTCGCCGCAGCCTTCCTTGGTGCCGGTCCGGCGCCGTTCCAGGCGGATATGGTCGAGCAGCGTGGTCATCGGCGGAAAGTCCGCGACCTCGATGACGCGGCCGGCGGAGAGATAGCGGACGGTGGTGCGCGGTGCCGACATGCCCTCAGCTCCCCCGATAGGTCGAATAGGCATAGGGCGAGATCAGCAGCGGCACATGATAGTGCGCCCCGGTATCGGCGATGCCGAAGCGGATCGGGATCACGTCCAGAAAGGCCGGCTCGGGCAGCGTGTGACCGACGGCACGCAGATAGGCGCCGGCGTGGAAGCGCAGTTCGTAGACACCCGGACGCAGGCTGTCGCCTTCGAGGACCGGCCCGTCGACGCGGCCGTCGGCATTGGTCAGGACGGTCTTGATCAGACCAGGTTCGCCGTCGAGCGCCCAGAGCTCGATGGTCAGACCCTGCGCCGGCCTGCCGGCCGCGGTATCGAGCACATGCGTCGTCAGTCGCCCCATGCTGCGCCTCGCGCCCCTGCTATCGTCCTGTCCGGCGGATGCCTCTGGCCAAGCCGACCGGACCCTCCGCATGCCATGCAGGATGCGGGCCGACCGGTCGCAGGGTTTCCCGGCTCCGGCGGGACTGCATTCCAGCTGCGATCTTTGCGCATAAGGACTGAACGAAAAAGAAGAGATTTTCGACCGGATCGCTCGCCGCATTCGCACGATCCGGTCGGCATGCCCGCCATGGCGTCCGATTGCCGCGAAATGCGCCAGGATGACGCGAAGTGTTCGCGCGGTGCGGGTAGCGATTCGGCAACGGCGAAACGCCGTCCGATCGGTCCGTGCCGGGCCATCGCGGCGCGCAGACCCCGTCAGGGCACGGACGGTTCGAGGGCCGCCTTCACATGCTCGCAGAAGACGGTCAGCGCCAGGCTCGGCACGCGGCCGGTCTGCGCCACCACGACAAGCCGGTCCACCTCCACGTCCGGATCGGCCAGCGGCACCAGCACCAGCGAGCCGTCGAGCAGGTCCCGCTCGATCCCGACCGTGGTCTGGAAGGCGATCAGCTGGCGCCGGCGGACGAGGCCGGCCATGTGGCGCAGGCTGTCGGATTCCAGGCGCGGCCGGACATCGCGAGCGAGACGGACGAGCGCCGGATCGAGCGCCGAGCGCAGACTGAGCCCGCGTGCAGGCAACGCGAGCGGCTCGTCGGCCAGTTCGGCAAGCTCGATCGAGGCGCGCCCAGCGCAGCGATGGTCCGGCGTCATCAGGGCGCCGATGCGGTAGTCGCGGTGATAGAGCGGTTCGAGGCGGCTGGTGGTCGGCGGATTGAACGAGAAGCCGATATCGGCCTTGCCGTCCTCGACCAGTTGCGCGACCGCCTCCGAGCCGGTCACCGTCACGGCGGTTTCGATGCCGGGGAACTGCATCCAGAAGCCGGCCAGGATGTCCGGCAACACATTGACCGAGATGCTCTCCACCGTCGCGATCCGGACGCGGCCGCGCTTCAGGCCGCGAAAGGCATCGAGGTCGGCCTTGGTCTCGCCGAAGGTCTCGAGGATCACCCGGATCTGGCGCAGCAGCACCGCACCGGGTTCGGACAGCCGCAGGCCGCGACCGAGGCGCTCGAACAGGTCGATGCCGATCTCCCGCTCCAGCAGCAGCACCTGACGGTTGACCGCCGAGGGCGCGATGTTCAGCACCTTCGCGGCGGCCCGGATCGAGCCGACCTCGGCTACGGCAAGGAAATAGCGGAAGCTCGTGGAAAGGATCGCGGTCTCGCGCTGCATCGGGGTCTCCGGCCGGACGGAGCGCGATGGCACGCCGAAAGCGCTGCCGATGCAAGCGGTCCGGCCGAGTGCGCGAAAATTTCCGGGCGGGCCTTCAGTCTTGGCCGCCTCAGGCAGCCTCGACATCGGTCGGCTTTGCGGCGCCGGGCTTGGATTCCCAAATCTTCTGCCGGTTGCGGATCTTGCGCGGCGCAGGGCCGAAATAGGTCGGCGTCTTGACGAATTCGCGCGGCTGCAGAATCACGCTGGCGACACGCTGGTAGAGCGCCTTGGCGGAGATCGGCTTGCACAGCAGTTCGTGGATGCCGAGCTTGCGTGCCTCCAGGATGCGGCTGCGCTCGGTATGGGCCGTGACCATGATCACCGGCACATAGGCGAAGGGATTCTGCGGATTGCGGATCATCCGCACCATGTCGGCGCCGTCCAGGATCGGCATCACCCAATCCAGGATGATGATGTCCGGATTGGCGCGATCCATTGCCTCCAGGCCGGATGCGCCGTCTTCCGCCTCGACGATGCGGCGCGCGCCGAACCCCTGCAGCATGGTGCGCAGGATCGTGCGCATATAGGCGCTGTCCTCAACGACGAGGAAGGTCAGGGTCGAGAGATCGAGGTTCAAGGCACGCCGCCCTCCGCGGGTCCCGACGGTGACCGAAAGGCGTGAAGGTTTGGTTTAGAACCGGCATCCCGGACGGACCGGATGCCGGCTGCATCCGCGGACGGCGCGGCCGTGTATCCGCTTCGGACGACGGCGGGGTTGGGGTTTCGTCGGACGTCCTCAGGATGCCGCAAGGAATGCGGTGGTAAGGGAGGGTGGCGACCATCGACCGCAGGGGCGGGAACGCAGACCACGATCGCGTGACTTGATCATGGTCAATGCCCCGGGGAATGGTCTAACTACGCTCCGGACGGATACGCTCCGGACACCGCATCGCGATGCCGCATGGGCGAGTGGAAGCTGGGAATGGGGAGGCACGGCGAGGATGGGCCGAGGCTTCCTCCGACGCGAGGACGGATGATGAACTACGACGCGATTTTCGAGACGGCGGTGGCTGCCCTCAAGAGCGAGAAGCGCTACCGCGTCTTCGCCGACCTCGAACGCATCGCCGGGCGCTTCCCGCATGCCGTCTGGCGCCGTGACGGCGTCGAGCGCGAAATCGTGGTCTGGTGCTCCAACGACTATCTCGGCATGGGCCAGCACCCGGCGGTCGTCGACGCCATGATCAAGGCGGCCAAAACGATGGGGGCCGGCGCCGGCGGCACGCGCAATATTTCCGGCACCAACCACCCGCTGGTCGAACTCGAGGCCGAACTCGCCGACCTGCACGGCAAGGAGGCGGCCCTCACCTTCACGTCCGGCTTCGTCTCCAACGAGGCGGCCATCTCGACCCTGGCGCGCATCCTGCCGAACTGCCTGATCCTGTCCGACGAACTGAACCATGCCTCGATGATCGAGGGCATCCGGCGCTCCGGCTGCGAGAAGAAGGTGTTCCGGCACAACGATCTCGCCCATCTGGAGGAACTTCTGAAGGCGGCCGGTCCCGACCGGGCCAAGCTGATCGCCTTCGAGTCGGTCTATTCGATGGACGGCGACATCGCCCCGATCGCCGCCATCGCCGATCTGGCCGAGCGCTACGGCGCGCTGACCTATATCGACGAGGTCCACGCGGTCGGCATGTATGGCCCGCGCGGCGGCGGCATCTGCGACCGCGACGGCCTGATGCACCGGATCGACGTGATCGAGGGCACGCTCGCCAAGGCCTTCGGGGCGCTCGGCGGCTACATCACCGGCAAGGCCGCACTGGTCGATGCGGTGCGCTCCTATGCGCCCGGCTTCATCTTCACCACCGCCCTGCCCCCGTCGGTCGCCGCCGCCGCGACCGCCTCGATCCGCCATCTGAAGGCCTCCGCGGCCGAACGGGAGGCGCACCAGCGCCAGGCCGCGCGGACCAAGGCCGTCCTGTCGGCCGCCGGCCTGCCGGTGATGCCGAGCGAGACCCATATCGTGCCCGTGTTGGTCGCCGATCCGGACCTGTGCAAGCAGGCCTCCGATCTGCTGCTGGAGCGGCACGGCATCTACATTCAGCCGATCAACTATCCCACAGTCCCGCGCGGCACCGAGCGCCTGCGCGTCACGCCGACGCCGTTCCACGACGACGCCCTGATCGTGCGCCTGGCCGAGGCCCTGGTGTCGGTCTGGCGCGAGCTCGGCCTGCCGCTGTCCGGCCCGACCGAGGTGACCAGCGCCGACGAGACCGAGGCACCGCTTCCGGTGACCCGGATGGCGCTCGCCCGCTCCGGTGGCTGAACCCGGCTTCGGCCCGATGGCGGCTCGGCACGCAGACGGCATCCGCATCGCCCGGGAGGACCCGGGTGGCGCCGATGTGCTCGCGCTGCTGGCGGCCGGCGAAGCCCATTCGGCCAGCCTCTACCCGGCCGAAAGCAACCATCATCTCGATCTCGACGGCTTGCGCGCCGAGAACGTGCGCTTCTTCGTGGCCCGCGGTGACGTTGCCGCGAATTCGAAGCCGGAGGCGGCCGCCCGCAACGAGCCGGGGCGGTCGGGCACGCCGCTTGCGACCGCCGCCATCGTGCTCCACGACGGCTGGGCGGAGATCAAGCGCATGTGGGTCGAGCCGGAGGCGCGCGGGCGCGGCCTTTCCCGCCGGCTTCTGGCGGTGCTCGAAGCGGAGGCCGCCGACCACGGCATCGCGCTCCTGCGGCTCGAAACCGGGATCGCCAGCCTGGAGGCGCTCGGCCTCTACCGCGCCGCAGGCTTCGTCGAATGCCCGCCCTTCGCCGGCTACCGACCTGACCCGTTGAGCCTGTTCATGGAAAAGCGGCTGGACGCTCGCGCGGATCGGGCCAGATCGCCTCGCGCTCCGACCTGACCGGACACGCCCGATCGGCCGCACCGCCCCGGCTCCCATGCCTCCCCGACCGCGAAAGGCGGAGAGCGGCAATCCGGGGGTCGCGCGGATCAGTCCTTCAGATAGTCCGCCGCCACGGCCTTTAGGCTCGATCCTTCGCGGCCGCGAATGTCTTCGACCCGCCAGGCGCCCTTCTCGAGCTGCATGTCGAAGGTGACGCGCAGCTTCTCGTCAAAGGACGTGAAGGCGGCGACCACCGTCGCCCGATCCGCGGTCGCACTCTCGACCGTGACCGCCAGGCCCTTGACCTCGCCATCCTGTCCGTCGATCAGCGGATCGTAGTCGATACCCGGCTCCTGGAGCTTCTTCGACTTGGCATCGACCTTGTCGATCAGCTTGACGGTCGACGCGGTGAAGTAGCGCTGCGCCAGCTTCCGATTGGTCATGTAGTCATAGGCTTCCGCATCGAGCCGCGCATAGAGATTGCGCACGACGTCCTCGGGCTTTGCCGAAGCCGGCGCCGGGGCCGGGACCGGTTTCTTGGCGGCGGCGAGAGCGGGGGCGGCAACCAGGGAGGCCGAGGCCAGGAGCAGGAATGCGCGACGGTGCATGGGCGGATCCTTTCGGTGATTTCGACGCCCCGTCATACCCGCCGCCGGCAAGCCATGCTACCGCCGGTCCCGATCCGGCAGGTCCTCGTCGGACAGGATGCGCCAGCCGGCGCCGTCGAGATCCTCATATTGTCCCGTCTTCAGGCTCCACAGAAAGGCGCCGAGGCCGAGGAAACCGAGGCCAAGCGCGATCGGGATCAGGTAGATCAGGACATCCATCAGAACCTCCCTGCGCCGGTCGCGGCCTCGGCGACGGCCGCACCGCCAGCCGGGGTTTCCGCAGGCGCCGGCCCCGGCGCCGTCCCGCCCCAGCGCAGCCGCAATGCGTTGACGGTCACGACGATCGACGAGCCCGACATGGCCAGCGCAGCGATCAGCGGCGTCACCCAGCCGGCAATCGCGACCGGCACGGCGATCAGATTGTAGACGATCGAGATCCAGAGATTCTGCACCATCGCCGCTTTGGCGGCGCGCGCGATGGCGAGCGCATCGGCGACCGGCGCCAGCCGCTCGCCGAGGAAGACCGCATCGGCGGCCGCCTGGGAGAGATGCACGGCGGTGACCAGCGACAGCGAGACATGGGCGGCGGCGAGCGCCGGCGCGTCGTTCAGCCCGTCGCCGACCATCAGCACCCGGCGCCCCTCAGCCTTCAGGGCTTCGAGGCGGGCGATCTTGCCGGCCGGAGTCAGGCCGGCCTGCCAACGGTCGATGCCGAGCGCGGCGGCGGCGCGGGCGACCGCATCCGGCCGGTCGCCGGACAGGATCTCGATGCCATAGCCGGCCCGGACCAGGCGCGCGACCACATCGGCGGCATCGGCGCGCAGCCCCTGACGGAAGGCGAACAGCACCGGCTCCGCCGCACCGGCCCGATAGGCGACCAGCGAGGCGTCCGGATGGAAGGCCGTGACGGCGGCAACGTCAGCCTCGGAGACACCGCAGAAGGCGGGCGAGCCGAGCCGGTGCAGGACGCCGTCGATTTCCGCCTCGACGCCCGATCCGGCGATTTCCCGCGCCGTCTCGGGCGCGTGGGTGGCCCGGGCGGCGGCGGCCAGGGCGATGCCGAGCGGATGCCGGCTCGCGCAGGCGAGACGGCCGGCACGCTCCAGGATCGCGGGATCGATCCCGCCGGCATCGATCAGGCTCGGTTCCGGCAGCGTCAGGGTGCCGGTCTTGTCGAACACGATGGTATCGGCGGCGGCCAGCCGCTCGATCGCATCGCCGGCATGGACCAGCACGCCGCGCCGGAACAGGAGGCCGGAGGTGACGACCTGCACCGCCGGGATGGCCAGCGCCAGCGCGCAGGGGCAGGTGATGATCAGAACCGAGACGGCGACGACCAGCGCTTCCGACACCTCGGCGCCGGCCAACAGCCAGCCGAGGAACGTGACGAGTGCGGTCAGGTGGACGACGGGCGCATAGCGCCGGGCGACCCGGTCGGCCAGTTGCATGTAGCGCGACTTGGCCTGCGCGGCGGCTTCCAGGAGCTTGTTGACCTCGTCGAGCAGCGTGCCGGCTTCCGCCGCCGTGACCCGCACTGTGAGCGGGCCGGTCAGGTTCATGGTGCCGGCATAGACCCGGTCGCCCGCGGCGGCCGGCGCGGCGATGGTCTCGCCGGTGACCAGGCTCTGGTCGATCTCCGACAGGCCGGCCTCGACGATGCCGTCGACGGGAACGCGCTCGCCGGCGCGCACCAGGACGCGGTCGCCGGGGTCGATGCGGGACACGGGCACCTCGCCGAGGCGGCCGTCCGGGCCCATCCGCAGCGCCGTGTCGGCGCGCAGCGCGGCAAGGTTCTCGGCGACCGACCGGGTGCGCCGACGCATGTTGTGGTCGAGGAAGCGGCCGAGCAGCAGGAAGAACAGCAGCATCACGGCCGAATCGAAATAGGCGTGCTCGGCCGAGCGCATGGTCTGCCACAGCGACAGGCCGACCGTCAGCGTGATGCCGATCGAGATCGGCACGTCCATGTTGGTCCGGCCGACGCGCAGCGCCCGCCAGGCCGAACGGTAGAAGGTGCGCCCCGCATAGGCGACGATCGGCAGGGCGATCAGCGCTGACAGCCAGTGAAAGAAGTCGCGCGTCACCGGTTCGATGTCGCTGGCATTGCCGGCCCAGACCGAGACCGACAGCAGCATGATGTTCATGGCGCCGAAGCCGGCGACCGCCATGGCGCGCAGCAACGCCTTGGCCTCCGCCTCCTCCTCGGCCGAGCGGCGCGCCGGATCGAACGGATGGGCGCGGTAGCCGAGGCTTTCCAGCCGCCGCACCACCGTGCCGGCATCGGTCGCGGCCGGATCCCAGTCGACGGCGAGCCGGTGGGTGGTCAGGTTCAGCCGCGCCTTGGCGACACCGGGCACGACGCCGAGGCCGTGCTCGATGGTCGACATGCAGGCCGCGCAGGTGATGCCCTCGACGGCAAGGTCCATATGCACGGTGCCGTCGGCACGCGGTTCCGCGAAGGCGCTCCAGTCGCGGACATGGGGAGAGAGCGGCTCGGCGACGAGCGGGCTGGCGACGGGGGCGTTCATGGCCGGATCCGGGCTCAGCGCAGGATCAGCCGGCTTTGCGACAGGAACAGGCGACCGCCCTTGCCGTCGCCCTCGATGACCAGTTCCCACTGGCCCGCCGGCAGGTTCTCGACCTTGCCCGAGAAGGTGCCGCTGGCGCCGGCGACCTCGCCGAGCACGAGCCTGCGGTCCTGGGCGCGGTTCATCGGGTGCTGCAGCTCGGCCTTGAAGGCGACCCCGGTGACCGGCCGTCCCTCGGCGTCGCGCGCCGAGACGGTGACCAGCGCGTGCCCATCGGGATCCCGTCTGGCCGAGGCGTCGACATGCCAGCCGCGCGCGGTCTGCGCGGTGGCAGCCGCGATCTCGGCATTGTAGGTCTGGCTGACCCGGTAGGGGCTGTCCGTCGCCACGCCCGGGAAGGAGCCGAGCGCGAAATAGACCAGCGCGCCGTTGGCGGCGAAGATCGAGAGGAAGAAGGCGACGCAGATGGCCAGCACATGCCAGCCGGTCAGGCGGAATTCACGGGTTTCGGCTTTGGTCGACATTTGCCCCTCCGCAACGGTCGAGCGGACCATCCCCTCCCCTCGAAGGATCCGGCCCCGGTCTGGCCCGTTTCTAGGCCGTCCCGGAGCCAGCGTCTTTGAGGGAGATCATGCGGGCGGCGCCGGCGATGCGCATCGCCGCCCCGGATCGGACCTCACGGCCCCTTGAAGAAGTCCTTCGCCGAAGCCTTCTCGCCGCCCCTGGTTTCGGTCACCGTCACGTGGATCGGCGCCGTGGTGTCGACCTTGGCGTCGCGCGGGGCGATCAGGTTGACGCGGACTTCCTGGCTCTGGTCGGGTCCGACTTCGATGATCGGGTTGCCGTCCTGCTTGCGCGTCGCGCCGACGGCCTCGATGCGCGTCCGCTCGGGCGCTCCGGTCACCGACAGCACGAAGTCACGCGCCTCGCGGTGCTTGTTCAGGATGCGTATCGTGTAGCCGTTGCGGATCGAGCCGTCGGAATTGACCACATAGACCGGGCTGCGATCGTGCAGAACGTTGACTCCGAGCGTGGCGCGGGTGGTGAAGACGAAGGTCATGATGCCGATCACGATCGAGATCACCGCCACGTAGAGGATCGTGCGCGGGCGGACGAACTTGTAGATCTCCGGCTTGCCGTGCTCGCGCCGGTCGATGTTGATGTCGGTGTCATAGGCGATCAGACCGTGCGGGCGGTTGATCTTGTCCATGATGTTGTTGCAGGCGTCGATGCACAGGCCGCACTGGATGCAGGACAGCTGCGGTCCGAGGCGGATGTCGGTGCCGGTCGGGCAGACCACGACGCATTGCTGACAGTCGATGCAGTCGCCGGCGTCCTGGCCCGCGGCCCGCAGCCGCTCGGCCGCCTTGACCGACGTGCGCGGCTCGCCGCGATCGACCCGGTAGGAGACGTTCAGCGCCCATTCGTCGGTCAGCGCCGCCTGGATGCGCGGCCAGGGGCACATGTAGATGCAGACCTGCTCACGCGCGAAGCCGGCGAGGATATAGGTCGTGAAGGTCAGGATGCCGATCCAGATATAGGCGACCAGCGGGGCGTCGAAGAACAGAAGGTCGCGCACCAGGGTCGGCGCATCGGAAAAGTAGAGCACCCAGGCGCCGCCGGTCCACCAGGCGATTCCGAGCCAAAGGGCATGCTTCAGCACCTTGCGGCCGAACTTGACGGCACTCCACGGCGCCTGGTCGAGCTTCATCCGGTCGCGACGATCACCCTCGACGAGCCGTTCGACGGCGAGAAAGAGGTCGGTCCAGACCGTCTGCGGGCAGAGATAGCCGCACCAGACGCGGCCGGCGACGGCATTCATCAGGAACAGCGTCAACGCTGCCAGGATCAGAAGGCCGGTGATGTAGTAGACTTCCTGCGGCCAGATCTCGATGAAGAAGAAGTAGAAACGACGGTTCGGGAAGTCGATCAGCACGGCCTGCGACGGCGCATCGGGACCGCGGTTCCAGCGCACGAAGGGCAGCAGGTAGTAGACGCCCAGGCAGGCGATCAGCAGACCCCATTTGATCCGCCGGAAGAGGCCCTGCACCGCAGCCGGATAGATCTTCTTGTGTTCCGCATAGAGCGAGTCCTCGTGGACCGCGCCCCCGCCGGCGACCGTTTCGGCCTTCATGGATTCCACTCCTCTGCAGCCGCGCGGGATCCCTTGTCGTCCGGACCCGGCAACCGAACCCGATCCATGCGCCCGGCGCCGCCGTCCCGCCTTGATCGACGTCAAAGCACCGGGGCACCCGTCCGTTACGCGCGCGCGACGAACCATCGCACTGCAGCAAACCGCTGTCGGTGACGGAGTCACGGAGGGCACGAGCGGTTCGGCGGGCGGACCCGGACTTCTCGCTACGTCGTGGTTTTCAAAGAAGGTGCAGAAAAAGAAACCCCGCCATGCTTGTTATCGCGATGGCGGGGCCGCCCCGAAGGGTCTTGAGGCTCAACGGCTTGTACCGCAAGCAATCGCCACCAATGTGTTCATTGCTACGAGGAAGTCAAGGCCCCATACCCAGCGCATTCAGTATGCCCTGGCGGACCCGGACAAGATCAAATTCCAGCAATTTTGGATGCAGGTACTTGCGGCGTCCGGTCTGGTCGCGGTCGGTCCGAAAAAGATCAGGTCGGCCGAAGCCGACCGTCGCGATCATGTCGCATTTCGCCCACCAAACGGTCTGGCTGAACGGCGCCGGCAATTCAGTTTCGAACGCAACGCGGACCACATAGGGAAGCGACCTTGCTGGCTCGGTCCCCGACAATGGGACGACGGTGCAGAGTTCGTCCCGAAAGGGAAGACGCGGCGAGACCACGACGGCCGGGCGTCGCTTGACCAACTCCGGCTCGCGAAAACCGCCCAAGGAGTAGTCGCAGAGCAGGATGGTTCCGGGTCCGACAGGATATCGAATCGGCATTTTGCAATCATAGCCTGTATCGAGACGGGCTTGAATGCGAGTTGGGCGGCCGCTTGAACTGCTCGAGGCGTGATGACAGCAGCCTCCGCACGGCTGCCATTTCCTGAGACGGCTTTGCAAATCGGCGGCAAGGCTGCCAATCAGGGCGGGACGCCCCGACGCCGGGCGATCCGCCCGATGCGAGGCCGCCCGCCATGTCCACCACCGTGATGTTCGCCGTCCTGGTCTCGGCCCTGCTGCATGCCAGTTGGAATGCGGTGGTCAAATCGGGCAAGGAAAAGGGACTGGACATCGTCCTGGTGGCGACCGGATCGGCCGTGATTGCGGCGGCCGTGCTGCCCTTCCTGACGCCGCCGGCATCGGCGAGCTGGCCCTTCCTCGGCGTGTCGGCGCTGATCCACCTCGTCTATTTCGTCCTCGTCGGCGCGGCCTACCGGGCCGGCGACATGGGCCACGTCTATCCCTTGATGCGGGGCACGCCGCCGCTGCTGGTCGCGCTCGCCAGCGGCCCGCTGATCGGCGAGACCCTCAAGCCGGCCGGATGGTGCGGCATCCTGTTCATTTGCGGCGGCATTCTCGCGATGGCCTTCGTCGGCCATCGCGGCGGCGCGCCTGCCCTGCGGCCGAACCTGCTGGCGCTGGCCAATGCGCTGGTAATCGCCGGCTACACCTTCGTCGACGGCCTCGGCGCACGCGCCTCGGGCAGCCCGGCCGCCTATACGTTGTGGGGATTCCTGCTGATGGCGCTGCCGATGATGGTCTATGGCGGCGCCGTCTACGGTCGCACGCCCGGCATCGCCCTGCGGGTCCGGTCCCGCCTGCCGATCGCCTTTGGTGGCGGTGCCTGCAGCATCGGCGCCTATGTGATCACGCTCTGGGCCATGACCGAGGCGCCGATCGCCCTCGTCTCGGCCCTGCGCGAAACCAGCATCATCTTCGCCGTCGCAATCTCGACCTTCGTCCTGAAGGAACATTCCGGCTGGTCGCGTATCGCAGCAGCCGGAGTCATCATGGCCGGCATCGTCACCCTGAAGCTGGCCTGAGGGCGGAGCCCGCAGCCGGACACTTCGCCGTGATGCGGTAACCCAGCCGGCGCGATCGCCGAACTCCATCCTGAACCACCCGATCAAGAGTGGTTGCAAGATTAGGATGGGAACCATGCTGCATCGCCGATCTCTCCTCGCCCTTTCGGTCTCCGCCGCGCTCGCCGCCAGCGCACTGGCGATCGCACCATCGGCCCGGGCCGCCGAGCCGGCCCCCTTTTCGGCCGCGGCCTTTACGGCCGCGAAGGCCAAGGGCGGACCGATCCTGGTCGAGGTCACCGCGCCCTGGTGCCCGACCTGCCGGGCCCAGAAGCCGATCCTGTCCGAACTCCGCGCCATGCCGAAATTCAAGGACATGACCGTGCTGACGGTTGATTTCGACAGCCAGAAGGACGCCCTGCGCGCGCTCGACGCGCGCACGCAGAGCACGCTGATCGTCTTCAAGGGCGATCGCGAGGTCGGTCGCTCGGTCGGCGTGACCGAACGCGGGGCCATCGAGGCGCTGTTGGCCAAGAGCCTCTGAGCCATGATCGCCTCGATCCTGCTCGCCGGTCTGGCCGGATTGCTGTCGATCCTATCCCCGTGCGTGCTGCCGCTGGTCCCGATCGTTCTCGGCGCCGCGGCGTCCGAACACCGCCACGGCCCGCTGGCTCTGGCTTCGGGCCTGGCTCTGTCCTTCACCGCAATCGGGCTGTTCGTGGCCACGATCGGCTTCGCGATCGGGCTCGACGGCAGCGTGTTCCGGATGGTCGGGGCCCTGACCATCGGCGCGGTCGGGCTGGTGCTGATGGTTCCGGCCATGCAGACCCGGCTGGCGGCGGCCGGCGCGCCGGGGCCTGGGTCGAGCAGCGCTTCGGCGGCTTCTCGACCGACGGCCCCTTCGGTCAGTTCTGCGTCGGCCTGCTGCTCGGCGCCGTCTGGAGCCCGTGCGTCGGCCCGACGCTGGGGGCGGCCTCGGTACTCGCCGCGGAGGGCAAGGATCTCGGCGCCGTGGCGCTGACCATGCTGGCCTTCGGCGTCGGCGCCGCCCTGCCGCTGGCCCTGCTCGGCCGGCTGTCGGGCGAAAGGCTGTCGGCGCTGCGTCGACGTCTGGCCGCGACGGGACGCGGCGGCAAGATGCTGCTCGGCGGCGTCCTGGTCAGCCTCGCCATCCTGGTCGCGACCGGCTGGGACAAGCGGATCGAGGCCGAACTGGTGGCGATCTCGCCGGCCTGGCTGACTGCGCTCACGACTCGGTTCTGAACGTCGCGAACGCCAGCCTCGTCGTGCGCTTAAGCTGGGCGCAAAAATGAAAGCGGCGGGGATCACTCCCCGCCGCCTTGCGTCGTCCTTGGGCTCCCCCGAACCGATCAGGCGAACCGATCGGGCTGGCCGATCAGTCGGGCTTGCCGCCGCCGAGGCTGTGCACATAGACGGCCAGCGACTTGATGGTGACCGGATCGAGACGGCCTTCCCAGGTCGGCATGACGCCGGCGCGGGAATTGGTGACGGTCTCGACGATCTTCTCCTTGGTGCCGCCATAGAGCCAGATGGCATCGGTCAGGTTGGGCGCGCCCATTTCCAGATTGCCCTTGCCGTCCTCGCCGTGGCAGCTCGCGCAGTTGTCGGCGAAGAGCTGCTTGCCGGCATCGGACGCCGTGGCCTTGCCCGAGAGGGACAGGACATAGTCGGCCACCGTCGAGATTTCCTCCTTCTTCAGGACGCCGTCCTTGCCGAAGGCGGGCATCTGCGTCTGGCGGGTCTCGTCATGGGTCGAGCGGATGCCGACCTTCAGGGTCTGGTGGATGTCGGAGAGCTTGCCGCCCCACAGCCAGTCGTCGTCCTGCAGGCTCGGGAAACCCGGGCCGCCGACGCCGGCCGAACCGTGGCACGGTGCGCAGTTGTCGCCGAACGCCGCCTTGCCGTTGGCCATGGCGAATTCGCGCATCTTCGGATCCGCCGCGATGGCGGAAAGTTCCGCCGTGGCGAGGCCCTTGCCGACGACGGCACGGGCTGCCTGACCTTCCGCGACCTTGTCGAGAGCATCCTGGCGCTGGGAATAGCCCAGGAGGCCCTTGGTGTAGCTCGTGGCCAGCGGCCAGGAGGGATAGAGCACGTAGTAGACGAGAGCCCAGAGGATCGAGGCGTACCACGTCCAGAGCCACCACTTCGGCAGCGGATTGTTGAGTTCCTTCAGACCGTCCCACTCGTGTCCGGTGGTCGATATCCCGGACAGACGGTCGATTTCTTTATCTGCCATGGGTCAATCCTCCCGCAGGGGGACGCGGGCGGCGTCATCGAAGCGCTTGCCGTTGGACGGCCACAGTGCATAGACGAGCACGCCGAGAAAGATGACGAAGAAGTAGACGAGGCCGTAGGTCTGAGCGAACTCGGCGGCCGCGATATACGGACTGCTCATGATCGCCTCCTTCAGCGCAGGTTGGCCTTGTCGTCATAGAGCTTGAAGTCGACCAGCGTGCCGAGCATCTGGAGATAGGCGACGAGCGCGTCCATCTCCGAGACCTTGGCGACATCGCCGTCGAAATCGCGAGCCACGGCCTTCGGGTAGCGCTTCAGCATCGCGTCGACAGCCTTGTCGTCGGGATTGGCCTGGGCGCGCAGATCGGCGACCGCGTTGGTGATCTGCTCGTCGGTGTAGGGGACGCCGACAAGCTGGTTGGTGCGCATCACATCGGCGATGTGGCTGTAGTCGAGTTCGTTCTTCGCCAGGAAGGGATAGCCCGGCATGATCGAACCCGGCACGATCGAGCGCGGATTGCTCAGATGCTCGCGGTGCCACTGGTCGGAATACTTGGCGCCGACGCGGGCCAGGTCCGGCCCGGTGCGCTTCGAACCCCACTGGAACGGATGGTCGTATTTCGACTCCGCGGCGAGGCTGAAGTGGCCGTAGCGTTCGATCTCGTCGCGCATCGGACGGACCATCTGGCTATGGCAGTTGTAGCAGCCTTCGCGCAGGTAGATGTTCCGGCCGGCCAGTTCGAGCGGCGAATAGGGACGGATCCCCTTCGCATCTTCGATGGTGCTCTTCAGGTAGAAGAGCGGCAGGATCTCCACCATGCCGCCGATGGCGACCATGATCAGGATCCCGACGAGAAGAAGAATGGAGTTCTTCTCGAGGACTGCGTGCTTGTCGAAGAGAGACATGGATCAGCCCTCCATCATTCTGCGGGGGCCAGGACCGGCTGGCCGGCGGGCTCTTCGCGCTCGCCTTTCTGCACGGTCATGTACAGGTTGTAGGCCATGATCAGCGAACCGAGGACGAACAGGAGGCCGCCCAGAGCCCGGATCACGTAGAAGGGATGCATCGACTCGACGGTCTCGATGAACGAGTATTCGAGGAAGCCGAGCTTGTCGTAGGCGCGCCACATCAGGCCCTGCATGATGCCCGACACCCACATCGCGCAGATGTAGAGGACGATGCCCAGGGTCGCGAGCCAGAAGTGCCAGCTGACCAGCTTCAGCGAATACAGCTGCTTGCGGTTCCACAACCAGGGATACAGGCAGTAGAGCGCACCGAAGGACACGAAGCCGACCCAGCCGAGCGCACCGGAATGCACGTGGCCGATGGTCCAGTCGGTATAGTGCGACAGCGAGTTCACCGCCTTCACCGACATCAGCGGACCTTCGAAGGTCGACATGCCGTAGAAGGCGACCGACACGACCAGCATGCGCAGGACCGGATCGGTGCGGAGCTTGTCCCAGGCGCCCGAGAGCGTCATCAGGCCGTTGATCATGCCGCCCCAGGAGGGCATCCACAGCATGATCGAGAAGGTCGCGCCGAGGGTGGAGGCCCATTCCGGCAGCGCCGTATAGTGCAGATGGTGCGGGCCGGCCCAGATGTAGAGGAAGATCAGGGCCCAGAAGTGCACGATCGACAGGCGGTAGCTGTAGACCGGACGCTCGGCGCGCTTCGGCACGAAGTAGTACATGATGGCCAGGAAGCCGGCGGTCAGGAAGAAGCCGACCGCGTTGTGGCCGTACCACCACTGCACCATCGCGTCCTGCACGCCCGAGAAGACCTGCACCGACTTGGAGGTGTAGATCGAGACCGGCACCGACATGTTGTTGCCGAGGTGCAGCATCGCGATGGTCACGATGAAGGCGAGATAGAACCAGTTGGCCACGTAGATGTGGGGTTCCTTGCGCTTCCAGATCGTGCCCAGGAAGGCGAGCAGGTAGACGACCCAAACGATGGTCAGCCACAGGTCGGCGTACCATTCGGGTTCGGCGTATTCCTTGCCCTGCGTGACGCCGAGCAGGTAGCCCGTGCCGGCGATGACGATGAAGGCATTGTAGCCGAGGACGATGAACCAGGGCGTCACGATGCCCGGCATGCGGGCCTGGCAGGTCCGCTGCACGACGTAGAAGGACGTCGCGAGCAGGACGTTGCCGCCGAAGGCGAAGATCACCGCGGAGGTGTGCAGCGGCCGGAGCCGGCCGAAATTCGACAGCGGAAAGTCGAAGTTCAGTGCCGGGAAGGCGAGCTGCATCGCGATGATGAAGCCGACGAGGAAGCCGGCGATGCCCCAGAACATCGCCGCGACGGACGCGAACTTGATCGGTCCGAAGTTATAGTTGGGCTTGCCGTCGACGAGCTGGTCCGGCTGGCTCGGCCGGTCGGAGAAGCCCTTGAAGACAAGGAAGATACCGAGCGCGGAGAACAAGGCCCCCACGCCGGCATGTATCGCCATCACCTGATCCCAAGCGCGCGATGCGATCAGGAGACAGGCGACGAGAAGAGCACCGAGGAACAGGACGTAACCTATCTCCTCGGCGGTGATCCTTTTTGCCTCGACTGTGCGAGCCATGGTTCGCCCCGTATCTCGAGTACCCGAAACACCTCGGACGACGCCGCCCCGTCCGATGGATCGAACGGGAGGGGTCGCCGGTTCTTTGACCGATGAGGCGAACGACTGGCGTCAGGCACCGCCGCGCGACCATCCGAGGGTAGCGGGACGACCCTAGGCAGATCGGCGCGAAGGGCTTTGATTCAGGTCAACGGGATGCCGATTAGCGCCTGGATCTTAAGGACGAGACGGCAGTGTCGCAGCGCAGCATCGGTCGTCGTTGCGGCACCCGATGCTGCGCCGCACAGAGCCGTTCCGGCGCCCGGCGCTGCGGCGACCGGAGACCCGGTCCGGTCCGCTCACCGCGCCGGCGGCGCTCCGTCGGCCCGGTCGATCAGGCCGATCACGGCCGGCATGACGATGGCGATGCCGATGAAGCGGAACAGTTGGTGGGCGGCGACGAAGGCCGGGTCGACGGCGAGCGCGAAGGACAGGGCCGACATCGCCTCCAGTCCGCCCGGCGCGAAAGCGAGCACCGACTGCCCCCAGCCGACCCCGATCGCCAACACGGTCAGGAACGCCCCGACCGCCGCCAGCACCCCGCCGACCACGAAGCCGCCGGCGGCGAGTGCGAAGCTCGCCCGCAGCGTCGCGCGGTCGGTCCCGGCGAATCGCCCGCCGATCATCACGCCCACGCCGAGGAAGCACGGCACCAGCAGGACCGGCGGCAGGCTCGCGGCGACGAAGCCCGCGCCGTGCAGGAGCGCGCTCGCCAGGAAGGCGCCGGTCAGCAGGCCGGCCGGAACCTTGATCCATTCGGCGAGCAGGCCGGCGGCGCAGCCCGCTCCGATCAGGAGGGCCAGATCGAGCCAGCTTCCGTCCGGAGCGGCCGGCGCCGCCGCCGCAGAAGCGTGACCGAAGCCGGTCACGGCCAGGGGCACGATCACGACTAGCACCATGATCCTGAGCGTCTGGGCGATCGCGACCTTGCGCAGGTCGGCGCCGCGATCGAGCGCGATCACCATCACATAGGAGAGTGCGCCCGGCACCGAGGCGGTCAGCGCGGTCATCCGATCCCAGCCGCCGACCTTGCGGAACCACCAGTAGCTGCCGGCCGTGACCAGCGCCATGGTGACGGTCAGGATGGTCAGGCTGACCGGCCATTGCGGCAGGCGATGCGCGGTGTCGGGCGTGACGCCGCCGCCCATCGAGATGCCGAGAAGGACGAACAGCACATTGCGCAGCCTGACCGGCATGGCGACTTCGAGCCGCGCCAGCACCGCGAACGTCACCGCCACCGTCGAACCGGCCACCCAGGCGGCGGGAAAGTCGAGAAGCGTGAACAGCCCGCCGCCCAGAAAGGCGATCAGGAAGCCGCGCAACACGATCCAGGTCGTGCGCAGGGCATCGGGCGGGCGGTTCCAGGTGATCATGCGGATGGCGGCTCCGGACGGCACAGCCCCGTCATAGCGAATTCTCGCCGCCGTGGCAGGGGCCGTTGCGGGATTGCGCCATGCAGCCGGGGCCGGCCCGACACGCGCCGGATGCCGTCGGATCGCAAGGCTTGCGAACATTCTTGATGCGGGACCCCCGGCGCTTGACGAGAATCAACGCCGACCTTGCGGGCCGCCCGCATCATGCCGGCCATGAACACGTCGCTCCACGCCCGCTATGCCGCGCGCACCGTGCCGCGCTACACCAGCTATCCGACGGCGCCGCATTTCACCGGCGCGGTCGGTGCCGACCTCTATGCGGGCTGGCTCGCCGCGCTGCCGCCGGAGGCGCCGGTCTCGCTCTACCTGCACGTCCCCTATTGCCGGGCGATCTGCCACTATTGCGGCTGCCACACCAAGGCGGCGCTGCGCGACGATCCCGTGATCCATTATGCGGAGCGGCTGGTCGACGAGATCGGCCTGGTCGCCGACACGATCGGGCGTCGCCTGGATGTCGCGCATGTGCATTGGGGCGGCGGCACGCCGAGCCTGCTGCCGGCGCCGTCCTTCCGCGCCGTGGTCGCCGCCCTGAAGACGCGCTTCCGCTTCCTCGACGGTGCCGAGCACGCCATCGAACTCGATCCGCGCACCGTGACGCCGGAACTCGCCGCCATGCTGGCGGAGGCCGGCATCACCCGGACGAGCCTCGGCGTGCAGGATTTCGATCCCGCGGTCCAGAAGGCGATGGGGCGGGTGCAACCCTTCCCGGTCGTCGAGCAGGCGGTGGCGGCCTTGCGGGCGGTCGGCATCGAGGCGATCAATTTCGACCTGATGTATGGCCTGCCGCATCAGACCGCGGAAACGATCCGTTCCACCGTGGACCTCGCCATGCGCCTCGGGCCGACGCGCATCGCGCTGTTCGGCTATGCGCATGTGCCGTGGTTCAAGAAGCACCAGCGGCTGATCGACGAGATGGCCCTGCCCGGCGCGAGCGAACGGCTGGCGCTCGAAGCGACCGCCCGCGAGGCGCTGGCCGTCTGCGGCTTCCTGCCGATCGGTCTCGATCATTTCGCCCGGCCCGACGACGAGATGGCGCGCGCCGAGGCGGACGGCACCCTCCGGCGCAATTTCCAGGGCTATACCACCGACCAGGCCGACACGCTAATCGGCTTCGGCGCCTCCTCGATCGGCCGGATGCCGCAGGGCTTCGTCCAGAACGATCCCGATATCGGCCGCTGGAGCCGGGCCATCGAGGCGCGCCGGCTGCCGGTGGTCAAGGGCAAGGCGCTCGACGCCGACGACCGCCTGCGCGGCGCGATCATCGAGCGGCTGATGTGCGACTACCGGGTCGACCTCGCCGCCGTCACCGCCGCCCATGGCGTCGGGATTGCGGCGATCGCCGACGGGATCGAGCGGCTCGCCGAGCTGACCCGCGACGGCCTGGTGGCCATCGCCGGCGATACCATCGTGATCACCGAGGCGGGGCGCCCGTTCGTCCGCCTCGCCGCCGCGGCCTTCGACGCCTATCTGGCACAGGCCGCCGCCCGGCATTCGATGGCGGTCTGACGGCGGTTTGAGCGTCAGGACGCGGCGCGGCGCGCTATCCGTCGCCGCGGCCGCAGAACCGGGTGGCGGCATGGCAGGCCCGTTCGAACCGGACGAAGGCCGCGAGCCGGTCCCGGTCGAGGCGCCGCCCGCTCAGGGCCTCGTAGCGCTGAACCAGGGCGTCATGCTCCGGTTCCGGCAGTCGGGTATGGGCGATATCGCTCTCCCGCGCGCCGAAGCCGGCATTGCCGAAGTCGATCAAGCCGGCCAGGCGGCCGGTCGCGGGATCGATCAGCACGTTGCCACCCTTCAGATCGCCATGGCAGAGCGCGGCCGTGTCGGCCCCCTCCAGGGCGGCGCGCGCAATCTGGCTCGATGCCTCCAATTCCGCGGCCATATCGGTCGCGCCCTTGCCGGCAAGAAGCCGCCGCAGCCGTATCCGGTCGCCCACGAACGCAGCCGGCCGTGCATAGTCCGGCACCGGCGTGTCGTGCAAGGCGAGGATCGCTTGCGCCAGATCGTCGATCCATCCGGTCTGACGGCGCGACCGCAGCCTATCGATCATCCGCGACAGCGGCTGACCCGGGATGGCGCGATAGCGCGCAATCGGCGGATCCGATCCGAACAGTTCGGCCTGCGGGATCGGGACACGGAGATTGGGTCGGACCAGATCGATGATCCGATATTCGGATTCGAACTCGGCGATCATGCGCCGCGTCGCCGGAACCCGATAGATGTGCATGGTCGCATCGACGAAGACGAAGCAGGTCTTCTCGCGCAGAAAACAAAGCCCACCAAAGGGCATCCGCAACGCAGACGCCACCGCCCGCCCTGCCTGACGGGCCTTGGGCGATGCATTCAGCATCGACCAAGCCGCACGAGACACAAAGGCGAGACGGCGCAATAAACCGTTGTCCGACCCGGCGAAAACCGGGTCGAATGCCAAGCCGCTCATCGTCACGTCCGTCCACGTGAACCTAAGACAGCTTACAACTTAACGCCAAGCTAACCATTCAGCAAGCCGCTCCGGGCGGAGGGCGGCCGGTCTCATTTCGCTCAGGCAGGTTTCGCCCCGGTACGTTTCGCCGGGATGCGATTGCTCGAAGCGGATTTGGCCGGCCGGGTTCCGGTCGCGATCTCCCGCATCTCGGCGACCGGAGGCGCGGATCGGCGAGGCGTCCGCCCTTCGACGGCGGACCGGCCGACGACCGGGCGTGCTGACGGGTGGCAATGACGGATGGCAAGGAGGGCTTCAGACCGCGATCGCTGCGGTCCGTGCATTCAAGGCCGCGATCAGGGCCGCCGGCGCCAAGGCAACTTCCAGTCCGCGCCGCCCGCCGCTGACATGGACCCGGGCAAGTCCGGTCATCGACCCGTCGACCACGACCGGAAGGCTCTTCTTGGTGCCGAATGGACTGATTCCGCCGAGGACATAGCCGGTCAGGCGCTGCGCCGCGGCCGGATCCGCCATGACGGCGCGCTTCCAGCCGAGCGCCCGGGCCGCTTCCGCCAGGCTCAGGCGCATGGCGGCCGGAACGAGCGCCAGCGCATGGGCCTTGGCCTCGTCGGAGACGACCAGGGTCTTGAAGACCGCCGCCGGATCGAGCCCGAGCTTCTCCGCCGCCTCGACCCCATAGGCCTCCGCGCGCGGATCGTGATCGTATTCCAGGATCGAAAATTCGATCGCGCGCGCCTTGAGGAAGGTCGTCGCCGGGGTGGCCGCCAAGACAGCAACTCTCAGATCGGTCTGCCGCCGGGGATTCGGCGGGCCTGAAAAAGATGCGCCGTGCTCGAGGCACGGCGCAAGGTGGCAAGAGGAGGAGAACGCTCGAGAGGAAATGGCTGAACCGATCGGCCGCCGTCGACATCGCCTGTTCGGCGGATCGGACGCAGCGATCGAAACGCGCTGGATGTCTCACTCTTGCTTCGGCAGCCGGTCCCGCCCCACTCCGTCAGGCAGAGCCGACCGACTCCGGTGCCGAAACGTCACGTCCGTTCCAGCACCGATCGGACCCAGGATGCCCGAAGCGCCCGGGTACCGGTATCGGTCATTGTGTCCCAGTCTGGTGACACATGGTGCAGACATTGGTGATCCGAATCCGGTCCTGCTTCTCGATCGCGATCAGGCCGCGCCGCTTCAGGTCGGATATCACGCGGCTGACCGTCTCGATGGTCAGGCCGAGATAATCGGCGATTTCCTGCCGGGTCATGTTGAGCGCGATGACATGCTCGTCGCGACCGGCCGCCGTCGGACCGGGGCAATCCGCGGTACCGCGCCCGGCGACGAAGCGCATCAGGAAGGAGGACACGCGCTCATAGGCCGACTTGCGGCCGAGCAGCACAGCGTGCTCGTGCAGCGCCTCCATCTGGGCGAGCAGGCAGCGGGTGATGTGGCTCTGCGCGGCCAGCGTCTGCTCAGCATCGCGACGATCGACGACCCGGATGACCGCCGGGGTCAGCGTCTCGGCATTGCAGTCGTACTGGCGGCTGGAAAGCAGACCGAACATGTCGTTCGGACCCAGGATCTCGACAACCTGGCGGCGACCGTCCGGCAGCAGCTTGTAGAGCATGACCGCACCTTCGATCAGCTCGTAGATCCGCTCGGCCGGGTCGCCTTCGAAGAAGACGACATCGTGCGCTTCATAGCGGTTCGTCTTGACGCGGGGCGAGCGGGCAAATTCCGCCCAGGCCTCATCGCCATGAGTGTTGCCGCCGAGCCGTGCGCTGCCGCCGGCCGCAAGACCGCGATCCGAATAAGCCATGGTAGTCCCTCCTCGAAAAGGACCAGTCCTACCGCGCGCAAATCGAAATCTGCGTCCGTCCGCGTCGGGCTGTTCCGCCTATCGGGGCGGGGTTCGATCGAAGCGTTGCGGTCGCAGGCCCTTACCCCCGCCACCGATGCCAGTCGTTCGATCCGCCATCCGATGCTGAAAGGCTAGGCATCAATCCGAGTCTTCACAATCCCGTTGCCGTACTTACGACTTTGTACCTATGTGGCAATCCATGCCTTCATCGGGCACCAATACGCAGACAAACGAGTAGACTTCCGCCCGTCAAAATAGAAGCGAAGTCGTCCGAAGAATTGTACTTCATATTAGAAAATCCTCAGAGAGGATCCGATGTCAGGCGCCTGTCAGACGCCCGCCTTACGCTGCGTTGCCAGTCGGTGGCCCTACAACAGCGCCACGATGGTTTCCCCGGACAGCGGCTTGCGCAGCACCTGGGTGCTGGGCATGTCGCGCAGGCTCTCGTCGATCGTCTTCTGGGCCTGCCCGGTGATGCAGATGATGCGCGGCGACCAGCCGCGTCCGGTCACTTCGCGAATCGCCTCGGCGCCGCTCATGCCCGGCAGACCGAGATCGATGATCAGCACGTCCTGCGGTTGCGGCTCGGCTTCGACCAGAAAGGTCTCCGCATCGTCATAGGCCGAGACGGCATGCCCCATCGCCTGCAGCAGGAAGCGCAGGGAGTCGGATACGCCGGGATCGTCTTCGATGATGTAGATGACCATGGCAAACCCTCCCGGTCTGGCGCCGGGAGTTGGAGGGCAGGCGGAGCGGTTTTGCCGGACTATCGGGGCAAACCGCGTGCTCTGCCATTCGTACTCTTTCTTACGGGCGCCGATCGCCGGCAACACAAGTCGTTGATGACATGGGGTGCTGTCGGGCAGGCCACCGCGCCGGCGCGGATTCCGCCGGCGGGTCAAAGCCGTCGGGGGCGGTCGCCCGAGAAGGCTGCGGACGCGGACTGAGGATGCGGACCGATGACGCGGACCGATGACCCGGACCGCGGACGATCGGCGCGCGGGTCAAGGGCGGGGGGGCGTCGATCGGCCCGCCAGCCCCGCGTCGCAAGCAGGGCTTTGAAAAGGCCGGCCCCGAGATCGGCGCGGGCGACTTAGCCGGCGTGATCGTTCCCGGTAAGGACGATCCGGACCAGGTCAGCGGCATTGCGGGCGCCGAGCTTTTCCATGATGCGGGCGCGATGAACCTCGATCGTCCGCGGGCTGATGCCGAGTTGGCGTCCGGCTTCCTTGTTGGACGCGCCGGCGGTGATCTGGCCGAGAACCTCCAGTTCGCGCGGCGTCAGCAGTTCGCGGCCGACGAAGGCCGGGTCGGCATGGCTGCGACCGTTGTCGCTGTTGCGGCGGGCGACGGCTTCGAGGGCCTCGCGCACGCGCTCCACGACCGTGTCGGCATCGAACGGTTTCTCGATGAAATCGAACGCGCCCTGCTTCACGGCCGAGACGGCCATCGGGATGTCGCCCTGGCCCGAGATGATGAAGATCGGCGCCGGATAGTGCTCGGCGTTGAGGGCCTTCAGCACATCGAGGCCGGACCGGCCGGGCATGTGAACGTCCAGGATCACGCAGGCCGGCTGCCGCGCCAGGGCCGCTTCCAGGAATGCGTCGCCGGATTCGTAGGCCTCGACCGCGAAGCCCTCCAGCTCGAACACAACCGCCAGCGCGTCGCGGACCGCAGGATCGTCGTCGACGATATAGATCGTGTTTTCGCCTTTTGCCATCTGCGACCCCCCCGTTCTTCCCACTATCGCCAACCGTCCCAATATCGAAGGCACTTTCGAATCACGGGCGCGGCAAGATCCTATCAGGTGCCGACGCGTGACCGGTCAGAGGCAACGAAAGTATGAAGCGCGCTCCGCGCCCCTCGCCTCCGGGATCCACGACCAGATCGCCGCCATGGTTCTGGGCGATGGTCCGCGAGATCGCAAGGCCAAGCCCGAGACCCGTGCGCTTCGAGGTGGAAAAGGCGCGGAACAGGTTCTGCGCAACATCACCCGGAATGCCCGGCCCGGAATCCTGGATTTCAACGCTGGCCACATTGCCGTCGGTGCGGGTGGAGACCCTGAGCACGCGCGACGGACGTCCCTTCATCGCTTCGAGCCCGTTGCGGACCAGATTGCAGACGATCTGCTGAATCTGGACCGGATCCGCCTCGACGCGCGGCATGTCCGGCGCCTTCTCCCGGTGCAGTTCGATGCCGTGGACATCGTGACCGAGTAGCGTCAGCTCGAGCGCCTCGTCGATCAGTTGTTCCAGATCGATGGCCTGGCGCTCCGGCTCCCGCTTCTCGACGAATTGCCGCATGCGCTGGATGATGCTGCCGGCCCGCTCGGCCTCGCGCAGCGCCTTGCCGAGAATTTCGAGGATCGGCCGTTCGCTGTCCGGCGCATCCTTCTTCTTGCGCAGGATGGCCTGCAGATAGAGCATGACCGCGGTCAGCGGCTGGTTGAGTTCGTGGGCGATGGCCGCCCCCATCTCGTCCATGGCGCTGATTCGGGCGAGATTGACGAGTTGTGCCTGCAGCTGGTTGAGCCGGTGCTCGACCGCCTTGCGGGCGCGAAGATCGCGCAGGACGCCGATGAACTGGCGCCCGTCCGGGGTCTGTGCCTCGCCGACCGAAAGTTCGAGCGGGAAGATCGTGCCGTCGCGGTGCATGCCGCGCACCTCGCGGCCGATGCCGATGATCCGCCTCTCGCCGGTCTCGTGATAGTGACTGAGATACTGGTCGTGATGATCGGAGAATTCCGGCGGCATCAGCGCCTTGATGTTCTGCCCGATGATCTCGCGCGCCTCATAGCCGAACAGAGCCTCGCAGGCCTTGTTGAAGACCAGGATGCGCGCCCGGGAATCGATCACGATGATGCCGTCGACCGCCGTGTCGAGCACACTGAGCAGGCGTGCCTCCGAAACCGTTCGGGCATCGCATGGGGGATTGGCGGGCACATCTTGCATAGGCGGCTTCCAATGCACCGTCCTCGAAAACATCCGCAATCATGCGGTGGCGGCGCCAGACCATGGCGCATCCGGTCATCGACGCACCTTGTCCTGGATCAAATCTGTAGGCGGGATCGGCCGCGGCGAGCATTTCTGCCCGACCGGCCGGAGCCAGCCATTGTTCGCGCGACGATCGCCCAAGCCGTCCCCGACCGGACGGCGGCACGCGCCAGCGCCGGCCACGTCCCCGGCGTGACCATCACCATAGCTACGGATTTTTACGGGGGAAAGCCCGTTCAGCCGCCCTTTCGCAGCCAGCGCATTAGCCTTTCGGTGGCTTCCGCTATGGCATCCGGGCTGCGTGCAAAGCAGAGGCGCAGATAACCCTCGCCGCCGGCCCCGAAGGCTCGACCGGGCGCGAGGCCGACGGCGACCTCGTCGACCAGCCGATAGGCGAGCGCCTGGTCGTCCGGCTCGCCGTCGACCGCGAGGTAGAGATAGAAGGCGCCGGTCGGGCGGGCGAAACGGACCCGTCCCGTGCCGCCAAGCCCGTCGACCACCGTCCGCCGGCCGAGATCGGCACGCGCGATCTGTCGGGCCACGAAATCCTCGCCCTCGTCGAGCGCCACCACGGCAGCCCGCTGGACGAAGGTCGGCACGCCCGAGGTCGAATACTGGACCAGGTTCTCGATCACCTGCCCGAGGCTGGGATCGGCCTCGATCCAGCCGATGCGCCACCCGGTCATGGCCCAGTTCTTGGAGAAGGTGTTGACGTAGAGGATGCGGTCTTCCGGTGCGGCGACATCGTGGAAGGACGGCGCGCGCACGGCGCCGTCATAAACGAAGCGCCCGTAGACCTCGTCGGACACGATCCACAGGCCGTGCCGGCGCGCCAACGCCAGAATCGCCGTCAGATCGGCCAGGCTCGCCGTCCAGCCGGTCGGATTGGACGGGCTGTTGACGAACAACGCCCGCGTCCGCGGCGTCACGGCGGCCTCGAGCCGGTCGAGGTCCAGCGTCCAGCCGTCGTTGCCGAGCGTCATCACGACATCGACCGCCTTGGCGCCGTGCACCTCGACGGCCGCCGCCGAGTTCGGCCATGCCGGCGTCGGCACGATCACCTCGTCGCCGTGACCGGCCACCATCGCGACGGCGATCTGGATCGCCTGCATGCCGGAGCCGACCACGAAGAAGCGCTCAGGATCATCGGCGATGCCGTAGTGGCGCGCATGGTAGCGCGCAAGCGCAGCGCGCAGGTCCGGAATGCCGCGCTGATAGGTATAGAAGGTCTCGCCCACCTTCAGCGACCGGTCGGCGGCCGCGCAGATGAAGTCCGGCGTCGGCAGGTCGCCCTCGCCGACCCACAGAGGGATAAGCCCCTCGCGATGGCGGCCGTAGTTGAAGACGCCGACGATGCCGCTTTCCGGCGCCTGACGCGCCTCGGAGCGGATGGCAGAACGGAAGTCGAGAGGCATGGCGGGATCCGGCGCTGCGAAACGAGGCCGCCTCTTAGCATGGCAGCCCGGCGCCCGGCGATGAATTCCGGTGATCGGACCGATCAGGTCCGCTGGTGCGACCGCCCGAGCGACCCGCGCAGGCTCGGGTCGCCCGGGCGGACCGTTCTTCCCCAACATCGACCGCCGGGGCAGCGGCCGGCGGCCGCCCCGGCGGTCGGCAGGCTCACTTCGACTTCAGCAGATCCCGGATCTCTTCCAGGAGCACTTCCTGGCGGCTCGGCGCCGGCGGCGGCTTGGCGGCGGATTCTGCGGAATCCCGAGCCGAGACCCGGTTCACGGCCTTGACTACGATGAACAGGATCCAGGCGATGATGATGAAGTTGATCGAGACGGTCAGGAACTTGCCGTAGCCGATGGTCGCGCCAAGTTCGCGCGCCTTGTCGTAGGTCGCCGGCGCCGCAACGCCCTCGGTCAGGCTGCGCAGCAGGATGAAGTAGTTGGTGAAATCGAGCCCGCCGGTCACCGCGCCGACGATCGGCATGAAGATGTCGTTGACCAGGCTGTCGACGATCTTGCCGAAGGCGGTGCCGATGATCACCGCCACGGCCAGTTCGACCACGTTGCCCTTCATCGCAAAGGCGCGAAATTCCTTCCACATGATCCCGTCTCCCCGGATCCGCCCGGCCGGCTGCGGCCGGGACCGGCATGATCGTACCCCCGCGACGGGCTCCAGACGAGAGTCTTGCCGGCCCGATGGACAGGTCGGTTGCAATATGATCGAAATCAGCCAAGAGCAGATCGCCGCCCCCGAGCGATCGACAAGAAGCCGGAGCGGAGATGCAGCAGGGTTGGATCGTCCTCGGCATCGCCCTCGCCTATATCGGGCTGCTGTTCGGCGTCGCACATTACGGCGATCTCGCCGGCCAGCGTTCGCGCCCGACCGGCGGCCGCCCCTACATCTACGCACTGTCGCTCGGCGTCTACTGCACCTCCTGGACCGTCTTCGGCTCGGTCGGCCTCGCCGCCTCGCGCGGGCTCGACTTCCTGACCATCTATGTCGGGCCGATGATCATGTTCCTCGGCGCCTATCCGCTGCTCAGGCGGGTCGTGCGGTTGGCCAAGTCGGAGCGGATCACCTCGATCGCCGACTTCATCGCCGCCCGCTACGGCAAGAACCAGACCGTCGCGGTCGTGGTGACGCTGATCGCCTTCATCGGCATCGTCCCCTATATCGCACTGCAATTGAAGGCGGTTTCGCTCTCGGTCGAAACCGTGGTGGCGCATTTCGACATGGGCTCGGTCGCCGGCGGCGCGATCCCGCGGATGCCGGACGTCTCCCTCCTGGTCGCGCTCACCATGGCGGCCTTCGCCTGCCTGTTCGGCACCCGCCACATCGACGCGACCGAGCATCAGGAAGGCCTGATGCTGGCGGTCGCAGCCGAATCCATCGTCAAGCTGCTCGCCTTCTCGGCCGTCGGCATCTATGTCGTCTGGGGCCTGTTCGGCGGCCCGTCCGATTTCCTCGCCCGCACCGCGGACCTGCCGGGCGTGCATGCCATGTTCGAGCGCGACCTGTCCGGCGGCAGCTGGATCGTGATGTCGCTCTTGAGCTTCTTCGCCATCCTGCTTCTGCCGCGGATGTTCCACGTCACGGTGGTAGAGAACAATTCCGTTGACGAACTGAAGACCGCGCGCTGGCTGTTCCCGGTCTATCTGATCGCCATCAACGTCTTCGTCATTCCGCTGGCCATGGCCGGCCACGCCCTGCTCGGCCCGCATGTCGATGTCGACAGCTTCGTGCTGCGCGTGCCGCTCGACGCCGGTTCGACGGTGTTCACCATCCTGGCCTTCATCGCCGGCCTGTCGGCCGCCACCGCCATGGTGATCGTCGCCTCCGTGGCGCTCGGCATCATGGTCTGCAACGAGCTCGTGGTTCCGGTGCTGATCCGGCACGGCAGCCTCGGCGACGAGAAGGAGGACATGGGCCTCCAACTGCTGGTCGTGCGCCGCATCGCCATCTTCTGCATCCTGCTGCTCGCCTATGCCTACTACCGCACCGTCGCCGACAGCGCCGCGCTGGCCGAGATCGGCCTGCTCGCCTTCGCAGCCATCGCCCAGTTCGCGCCGGCCTTCTTCGGCGGCCTGTTGTGGCGGCGGGCGACGGCGCGCGGCGCCATCGCCGGCATGCTCGCCGGCTTCGGCATCTGGTTCTACACCCTGCTTCTGCCGGCCTTCGTCGATGCCGGCATCGGCCCACATTCGCTTCTGACCGACGGCCCCTTCGGCATCTGGCTCTTGCGGCCGCAGGCGCTGTTCGCCTTCTCGTTCGACCCGCTGTCGCACGGCGTCTTCTGGTCGCTGGTGGTCAATGTCGCCGCCTATGTGGCGGTTTCGCTGACCCGCGCGCCGGAGGCGATCGAGCGGCTGCAGGCCAACATCTTCGTCCCCTCCGACCGGCCGCCCGCTCCCGCGCTGCGGCTCTGGCGCACCGCCGTCACGGTCGACGATCTGCGCAAGACCGTGTCGCGCTATCTCGGCGAGGAGCGCACGCATGCCGCCTTCGACGACTACGGCCGCTCGCGCAACATGGTGCTGAACCCGGCCGCGCAGGCCGACATGTATCTCCTGCGCCTGTCCGAACAGCTGCTCGCCTCAGCGATCGGCGCGGCCTCGTCGCGCCTCGTCCTGTCGCTCCTGGTCAAGCGGCGCGACCCGAGCGCCAAGGCGGCGATGAAGCTGCTCGACGACGCCTCGGCGGCGATCCAGTACAACCGCGACCTGCTGCAGACCGCCCTCGATCAGGTGCGCCAGGGCATCTCGGTGTTCGACCGCGAATTGCGCCTGATCTGCTGGAACCGGCAGTTCCGGCAGGTGCTCGACCTCTCGCCCGACCTGACCCAGGTCGGCACCTCGCTGGCCGCCCTGGTGCGCGACCGCGCCGAGCGGGGCGAGTTCGGCGCCGGCAATCCGGACCGGATCGTCAAGGACCGGATCGACAAGCTGGTCGTCCGGATGGAAACCTATCAGGAGAAGATGGTCTCGTCCGGCCGGGTGCTCGAAGTTCGCACCAGCCCGATGCCCGACGGCGGCATCGTCACCACCTGGACCGACATCACCGAACGGGTCGCCGCCGCCGAGGAACTGGCCCGCGCCAACGAGAGCCTGGAACGGCGCGTGCGCGAGCGGACCGAGGAACTGACCCGGCTCAACGAGGCGCTGCAGATCGCCAAGAGCGCCGCCGACGAGGCCAATCTCGGCAAGACCAAGTTTCTCGCCGCCGCCGGCCACGACATCCTGCAGCCGCTCAACGCGGCGCGCCTCTACGTCACCAGCCTGGTCGAAAAATCCGAAGGCACGACCTTCAACGACCTCGCCGCCAATGTCGGGCTTTCGCTCGATGCGGTCGAGGAGATCATCGGCGCGCTTCTGGACATCTCCCGGCTCGATACCGGCGCCCTGAAGCCGGAATTCGGCGTCTTCCGGCTCGACGAGATCCTGAAGCCGCTGAAGGTCGATTTCGAGCCGATCGCGCGCGAGAAGGGGCTCGAATTCCGCATCCTGCCGTCCAGCCTAACGGTGCGTTCGGATCGCCGGCTGCTCAGGCGGCTGGTGCAGAACCTGATCTCCAACGCGATCAAATACACCCCGTCCGGCCGAATCCTGGTCGGTTGCCGGCGCCGGCGCGGCAAGGTGGTGATCGAGGTGTTCGACACCGGGCTCGGCATCCCGACGTCGAAGCGCAAGGTGATCTTCCAGGAATTCCAGCGTCTGGAACAGGGCGCGCGCGTGGCCCGCGGGCTCGGCCTCGGGCTGTCGATCGTCGAACGCATCGGTCGCGTTCTGGCCCACCCGATCGGCCTCGATTCGACGCCGGGGCGCGGCTCGCGCTTCTGGGTCGAACTGCCGATCGCGGCGGCGATTCCGGTCGCCGAACCGGAGGGCGGGCAGCTCCGCCTCGTTCCCGGCCGTCTCGACGGCATGATCGCGCTCTGTCTCGACAATGACGACGCGATCCTGGACGGGATGGGACGCCTGCTGGAAGGTTGGGGCGCCACCGTCATCACCGCGCGTGACCAGCGCGAGGCCGCGGCCAAGATCGCCGAGCTCGGCCGGAGCCCGGAGGTCCTTCTGGTCGACTATCATCTCGATGACGGCACCGGCATCGACGCGGTCGTCCAATTGCGCTGGCGCTTCGGTGCCGATATTCCGGCCGTCCTGATCACCGCCGACCGCACGCCGCAGGTGCGCGAGGCGGCGCGCGAGAAGTCGATCCACGTCCTCAACAAGCCGCTCAAGCCAGCCGCCCTCAGGGCCCTGATCGGACAGTGGCGCCAGCAGAGGCAGGCGGCCGAGTGACGATTGCGCAACCGGATGGGCTCGCCGTGAACACGCGCTGCCGGACTGCGCTCGACTATGCCGGGATGATCCGGCGCGGGGAACCGTTCCATTTCGTCAAGATCAATCACGGCTTCTGGGAGCGCTATGCCCTCGCCCGCGACCATCGGGCCTTGCGCGGCCTGGACCGCTTCGATGCGCTGAGCGCGAGCGAAAAGGCCGACGACGCGGCCTTCCTGGCGGAGTTCAAGGCGCAGCTCCAAGCCCTGCCGGCGGCCGATCCGCCGATCGACTTCGGCGTGAGCCTGGACAACTGGCCCGGCTCCGGCCGCGAGGCGCCGACGCCGCATTTTCCGGCCGAGATCCTCGCGCCGATCGTCGCCGAATTCGTCCCCGCGCGGGCATTGACGGCGGATGCGCAGGTCTGGCGCCGCGCCGTCTTCGACGGGACCCTGGCGGCCTTCGTCGACGCGCTCAGAAGCCGCAAGGTGGTGGTCGTCGGCCCGCCATGGCTCGCGCATTTCGGCGCCTTCGCGCGTCTTCCCGACTGCCGGTTCGAGCCCATCCCGGCAACAGCCGCCCTGTCCGAACGTCATGCGATCCTGGAGCGGATCGCCGCCGCGCATCGTGCCGAGGAGGCGCCGGTCTATCTGATCCAGGCCGGGTACGTCTCCGCCTGGCTCGGCCCGCGCATCGCCCAAACCCTCGCCGGCTCGACCGTCGTCGATCTCGGCGCCTCGCTCGATCTCTGCCATATCCCCAAGGCCACGCGCTGGCGCTGGGCGCAGCACCGCCGCATGGAGGTCGCCGACACGATCCTGTCGATCAATCCCGATTGGCCGGCGGATCCGCGCGCCGCCCCCGGTCTGGCGCCCGAGGCGGCGGCGGAGCTCTGGGAGGAATTCACGACCGGCCGGCTCGCCGGGCTGTGGCGGCGGGTCGGCATCGGCCGCCCGGACACCCGGTCGAGCCTGCTCGACCGGCCCGACCTGGGCGCCAGGCATGTGCGCTTCGTCGAGGCGAAGCGGCCGGACTGGGGCCGCATCGCCGCCTTCGCCGCACTCTCCGAGACGGCCGGCATGTGGGCCAATGCCGGTCCTGTGGTGGCGGCCCTGGAGCGCGAGTTGGCGCGCCTGCTGAAGATCGGTCGGGGCCGCACGGTCGTGGCGGCAGCCTCCGGGACTGCGGCGACCTACGCGCTGGCGGGCCTGTCGGCCGTCGCCCTCGGACGCAATCCGCGCTGGGTGGCCTCGGCCTATGGGTTCCTGTCGAGCGGGATCGGCCCACTCTCGGACACGATCTTCGTGGATTGCGACGCATCCGGCATGATCGACCTGGCCGCCGTGGCGGCCCTGCCGGAGGCGGACTGGGACGGGCTGATCGCCACCAATGCGTTCGGACTTCAGGAGACCATGGCGCCGGTCATCGCCTTTTGCAGGGCGCGCGGCAAGCGGCTGATCGTCGATTCCGCGCAGGGCTTTCTGGGGATCGAGCGCGACGCGCCCGAACACCAGGCCGACGAGATCGTCAGCCTGCACGCCACCAAGCCGATCGGAACCGGCGAAGGCGGCTTCGCCATCGTGTCCGAAGAGGACGCGCCGCGCCTGCGCGCGCTGTTGAATTTCGGCGTCGGGCTCGACCCGGTCGCAAGGTCCTATGCGGCGAACGGAAAGATGTCCGAGATCGCCGCGGCGGCGGCGCTGGAGCGGCTGGAGAGGTTGCCGTCCTGGCGGCCGCTCTATGTATCCCAACGCGAAAGGATGGAGCTGATCGTCGGCCATCTGGGTCTGCGGCCGCTCGGGCGCCCGCCCGCCCGGTCGGTTCTGGCCAGCCTGCCGGTCCTGATGCCGGCCGCGTACCGGTCCGAGGATCTGCCGCCGGCCCGCTTCGATTGCGGCCGCTACTACCGGCCGCTGTCGCCGGATGCGCCGGTCGCCGCCTCGATCTACCGGCGCATGCTCAACCTGCCGTGCCATCCGGGCATGGCCGCGATCTCGAACGAAGAGATCCGCAGCCTGCTGACGGTTGTGGCCGGCGAGGTCGGGGCCGGGACGCCCGAGGACATCCAGGCGCTGCGGCGCCGGAAGCGCAGGACTCCAAGAAAACCGTGGTGGCTGGCATGGCGCCGACGATCGTGATCTACGGCTGCGGCGCGCTCGCCGCCGTCATGCGGGCGTGCCTCGCCGCGGAGGGACGGGCGGTCGCGGCCTTCACGGTCGAGGCCGGGTACCGTCAGTCGGAGCGGTTCGACGGATTGCCCCTGGTCGACTTTTCGGATGCCGGCGAACGGTTCCTGCCCGCCGAGACCGACCTGATCATCCCGATCGGCCCCCATGGCGACGGCAGCGGACCCAACGCGGTCCGCCGCAGGCTCGTCGCCGAAGCGGCGGCACGCGGGTTCCGCCTGCCGGGCTTCCGGGCCTCCGGGGCGCGAATCGCCTTGCCGGCGGGCGCGGACGATCCGCCGGGAGACAACCGCATTCTTTTCGACGGGGTGTCGGTGCAGCCCTTTGCCACCCTCGGCGCCAATGCGATCCTGCGCCACGGCGTGCAGGTTTCCCACCACGTCGCCGTCGAGGCGGATTGCTTCGTCGCCACCGGCGCGGTCCTGGGCGGCGGGTGCCGGATCGGACGCGGCAGTTTCGTGGGGCTGAACGCCACCGTCCGCGACGGGATCGCGATCGCGCCCGGCTGCGTGATCGGGGCCGGCGCGGTCGTGGTGGCGGATACGGAACCGGACGGCATCTACGCAGGCGTCCCGGCACGCCGCCTGTCCCGCCCGGCCCATACGGTCACGACCCCCTAGACAGTCACGATCCCGTAGCGCCCACCCGCCGGCCGGCGCCGGCGGGCCGCATCCGCATCCGTGTCACACTTCCAGCGATTGCCACTGCCCCGCCTCGATCTTAGACGCCGCGATGACCGCCTGGGTCCGGCTTTCGACACCGAGTTTCTGCAGGATGGCGGAGACATGCGCCTTCACGGTCGCTTCCGAGACCGACAGTTCGTAGGCGATCTGCTTGTTGAGCAGGCCCTCGCTCAGCATCATCAGGACGCGCACCTGCTGCGGCGTCAAAGTCGACAGGCGCTGCACCAGCTTGCCGGTCTCGTCGCCGGGCATCGCCGCGATGTTGACGTCGGGCGGGGTCCAGATGCCGCCGTTCATCACGGTAGCGATCGCCTCGCGGATCGAATCCGTGCCGAGCGACTTGGGCACGAAGCCGGCGGCCCCGAATTCCATGCAGCGGCGGATGGCCAACGGATCCTCGTTGGCCGAAACCACCACGACCGGCACTTCCGGATGCTGCGCTCGAAGATACATCAGTCCCGAAAAGCCGCGCACGCCCGGCATGTTCAGGTCGAGCAGGACCAGATCGACATCGCCGGCCTCGTCCAGAAGCTTGGAGACCGCATCGAGGGAGCCGGCTTCGGCGATGGTGACGCCTGCGAACATGGCTTCGAGTGTCTGGCGCAAAGCGCCGCGAAACAACGGATGGTCGTCCGCTATCACGAACCTGTAGACCGGGCTGCTGGCCAACGCGTGTTCCCCCCTGCGTTTTGCTTTGCCGTATCCGGCACCGTCTTGCCGCGGTATTCAGTCACGCGCCTGCGCCCTCCTCGCAGACACATGCATGTCGTTGGGAATTATCGGTTCGCGCCCGCCGTCATGCAAGGCGTAAGTCGCAGGGCGATCACGTCACGGTCGAACCGTGCGCCGCGGGATCGCGCGGGCCGGGTGCGGCGCCCATGGCCGTGCCTCCCGCCCGGCATGACGGCCCCGCAACGGAGCTCCGCCGGGCCTCCGACCGGACCGGGCTTGCGGCCGGCGGCGGGCTCTGATCCCATCGCCACGTTCCCCAACGCCACATCGGAAGCCGCCATGACCGCCACCCGCCATACCCTCCTCCCGCCGACAGAACCCTACCGCACCGGGCGCCTGAAGGTCTCCGACCTGCACGAGATCCATTTCGAGGAATGCGGCAACCCGGCCGGCAAGCCGGTGATCATGCTCCACGGCGGCCCGGGCGGCGGCATCAACCCGGCGATGCGGCGGCTGCACGATCCGGCCGCCTATCGGATCGTCCTGTTCGACCAGCGCGGCTGCGGCCGGTCCACGCCGCATGCCGAATTGCGCGAGAACACGACCTGGGATCTCGTCGCCGACATGGAGCGCCTGCGCGCATTGCTCGGCATCGAGCGCTGGCAGGTCTTCGGCGGCTCCTGGGGCTCGACGCTGGCGCTCGCCTATGCCGAGACCCATCCAGACCGGGTCAGCGAACTGATCCTGCGCGGCATCTTCACCCTGCGCCGCAAGGAACTGCTCTGGTTCTACCAGCAGGGCGCCAATGCCATCTTTCCGGAGACGTTCGAGCCCTATCGCGACCACATCCCCGAGGCCGAGCGTGGCGACATGATCGCCGCCTACCATCGGCGGCTGACCTCGGAGGACCCCGCCGTTCGGGTCGCGGCGGCCAGGACCTGGGCGCGCTGGGAGGGCTCCGCCCTGTCGCTGCTGCTCGATCCCGCCCGCGAGGCGGCCTTCGGCGAGGACCATTATGCCGAGGCCTTCGCCCGCATCGAATGCCACTACTTCGTCAACCGCGGCTTCTTCGACAGCGACTCGCAGCTGATCGACAATGTCGGGCGCATCCGTCACATCCCCGGCGTCATTGTGCACGGGCGCTACGACATGTGCACGCCGGTGTTCATCGCCCACGATCTCGCCCGGGCCTGGCCGGAAGCGGATTTCCGCATCGTGCCGGACGGAGGGCACGCCGTCACCGAGCCGGGCATCACGCATGAACTGATCGCGGCGACGGAACGGTTCAAGACCCGGCCGGCCTGACGGGGAGCCGTCCAACGGGGCGACGCCATCGCACGGTGGGCAGCGCGGCGGGCGCCGCCAGCCGGAAGGGTCTATCGGGTGGGCGGCGCGGCGGACGCCGCCAGCCGCCGGGCGATCGACGGCGCCCGCCAGGCGACCCAACCCAGCGTGGCGAGATTGCCGAGCACAAACAGCGCCACCACGAAAGCCAGCACCACGCCGACGCGCCGCTCGAAGGCGGCGACCAGACCGGTCGTGACGACGAAGCCGAGATAGAGGTCGATCAGCGCGACCAGCCCCCAGGGATCGGCCGCCACCGTCGCGAAGGAGGCGAAGAGATCGGCGCGGCGGCTCGCCCACACGATCACGCCGGCAAAGACCGCGGCGGCAGCGAGGGCGGCAAGGCGGATCAGGGTCGCGGGCAGCGGCATCGGAACTGTCTCCTCCGCCCGTCTACGCGCCGGCGTACCGGTCGGTTCAATCGCGGCCCCGCGCCGTCCGGCCATGCCCCGTCACCGGCCGAGATAGTGCATCGTCACCTCGCGCCGGTGCGGCCGGGTTCGGTGCTCGAGAAGATAGATCGCCTGCCAGGTGCCCAGATCGGCGCGGCCGCCGATCACCGGCACGGCCAGCGACACCCCGGTCAGCACCGCCTTGGCATGAGCCGGCATGTCGTCCGCGCCCTCCATGGCGTGCCGATAGTCGCGGTCCGCCGGCGCGAAACGGTCGAGCAGGCCGGCAAGATCGGCCAGCACGTCCGGATCGGTGTTCTCCTGGACGGTCAGCGACGCGGAGGTGTGGCGAAGGAACAGCGTGACGAGACCGTCGGCCGCCCCGATCGAGGCCAGCCACTCCGAGACCGCCGCCGTCAGGTCGACGGCATCGCGCCCGCGGGTCGGCACGGCGAGGCGGGCGAGCGCCTGTCTCCCGACCGCCTCAGGACCGGCAAGATCGCTCCGAGCGATGCCGTTCTGCCATGATGCTGCCCGCATCCTGCCCTTCTCCTCCGTTTTGGGGCCTCGACGCCGGCACCGGCCACCCCAGCCGGCGCGCCGTCATCGATGAGGCGTCCGTCGCCATTGAATAGTGCCGCGCGCTCCGACAAGATACGGACGACTGCGAAGCCCAGGAGTTCTGGCCCCATGCTCGATTGGATCGCGACGGCCGGCGTGCAACTGGCGGTCCTCGTGCTCATCGTCGTCGCGGTCGGCATCGGCATCGCCGCGACGGTTAAGCGGGAGCGCGAGGCGGCCGCCCTGGCGCGCGCCGCGGCCGGCGCCGTACCCTCGGCCCCGCAGCCGATCATCACCAAGCAGGCGCCCCCGAAGGTCGCGCTCGCGGTGCTGGAATTCGAGGACGACCCGGGCGTGGTCGCGATCGACCAGCCGCGCGTGACGATCGGCCGGCATTCCGACGACGACATCCGCGTCAAGGACGTGACCGTCTCGCGCCATCACGCCGTCCTGCAGATGAACGCGCAGGGCCTGTTCGAGATCCACAACCAGACCGCCGGACGCTCGGAGCCCAACCCGCTGCTGGTCAACGGCGTCTATCGCGAGCATGCCGAACTGGCCGACGGCGACCTGGTCACCATCGGCGGCGTCACCTTCCGGTTCCGGCGCGAGGGGGCCCGCACGGCGGCCTGATCGAGCCTCCGGCCGGACCGTGCGGCCTCATCCATTCCGGCGGCCCGATCGGCCGCATCGTTCATTCGAGGACTTTGCCATGTCCAGGTTCAACGACCCCGAAGAGGACCGCACCCGCGTCGTCGGCACGCGCCCGGGCGAGGAGGAGGCGCTACGGCTTGAGGGCGATCTCGATGCGGTCGAGACGCAACTGGTGATGCGGCGCTCCAACAACCCGATGGCCCGCCTCGTCGTGATCGATGGCCACGGCCTCGGCAATGCCAAGCCGATCTATCCGGGCACCAATTCGATCGGCCGCGACCGCAAGAACCGGGTCGCGCTCGATTTCGGCGACGACACCATTTCGCGCATCGACCATGCCATCATCGTCTGCGACGATCGCAGCCTCAACTTCCGCATCTATGACGGCGGCAAGCTGAACCCGGTCCATGTCAACAGCGTGCTGGTCACCGGCGAGCGCGAACTGTCGATCGGCGACGTGATCGAACTCGGCTCGACGCTGCTCAGGCTCGAGGCCGTGTGACGACGGTGGTACCGGCCCGACGCCCGCCGAGCAGGCGCGCGCCGTAAAGCCGCTCCAGAAGATCGAACAGCGGCATGGTCAGCGTGGTGGAGACCAGCGCCACGATCACCAGCGCCGAATAGGTCGCCGGCCCGACCAGACCGCGCTCGAAGAACACCGTCACGATGACGAGTTCCATCAGCCCCTTGGTCTGCAGCAGCACGCCGAGCCCGGCACCCATCGCCCAGGTCTCGCCGGCGAGCCGGGCGGTCAGCATGGTGGCGGCGAGCTTGGCCAGGACGCAGACGGCCAGTGCGACCACGAAGATGGTCCAGATCGCCGGATCGGCGAGGCTGAACGAGGTCTTCAGGCCGGTCGCCAGGAAGAAGAACGGCATCAGGATCAGGGCGGTCGGCACGTCGAGCCTGTCGGCGGCCAACTGGCGTATGCGCTCGGGCAGGAACAGGCCGGCCACGAAGGCGCCGACCACGTTGTGCAGGCCGAACAGCAGCGTCAGCGAGGACGCGGCGAAGATCACGATGGCGACGGCACTCATCACCACCCGTTCCGGCGCCCGGCGCGCCATCATGGCCAGGATCAGCGGCCCCGCGACGAAGCGCACGCCGAGGCAGGCGACCAGCCCGCTGCCGAGCGCCATGGCGCCTTCGCGCAGGAGACCGCCCTCGCCGGCCGCAAACGGCAGCAGCACGGCCATGCCGGCCCACAGAATGGCGTCGCCGACCCCGGCCGCCGCCAGCGCCACCGCGCCGACCCGCACCTGCAGGATGTCGAGTTCGCGCAGCAGGACGGCCAGCACCGGCAGGGCCGGGACCGCGTTGCACAGCCCGAAGGCGATCGCGAACAGGGCCGCCCCCTGGCCGCCCGCCATCGACGGAAAGCGGCCGGCCAGCGCCCACCCGGCCGCCGCACCGATCGCCCAGGTGGCGATGAGGCCGCCGGCCCCGACGGCGAAGATCGTCCGGGCGGCCGGGCCGACGAGGTCGTGATCGGCCTCGGTGCCGGCCTTGAAGGCGAACAGGGTGACGGCGAGCGTGGCGATGGCGTTGACCCCGCCGAGCAGGTCCTTGGAGAACAGGAAGGCGAAGACATCCGGCGCCGCCATGCCGAGAACCGAAGGTCCGAGCAGGACCCCGGTCAGGATCTGGACGACGACCAGCGGCAGGAACCGGCGCAACCCGAGCACCCACCAGAACAGGAAGGGCACGACCAGCACGACGGTCGCCTGGAGCAGCAGAATGGACGCGGTCGTGTGGTGCATCGAAGCCTCGCTGGGCGCGAACCTTCCATGGGTGCGGCGCAGGGTCAACGAAGGGCGCCCTTCCGGCCGGCCGGCGGGGCGGATAGTGTCGGCGCTCCCGAACGATCCCCCGGAGCCGCGACGCGCCGATGACCGGACTGCCCGATCCCGCTCTCTTCCGTCCCGACGCCATCCCGGAGGAGACCCGCCGGCTCAATGCCGAGATCACGGCGAAGATTGAGGCCCTGCCGGATGTCTGGAGCGTGCCGGCCCATGTGGTGCGCGACCGGCGCGCCCGCGGCCTCGGCCCGTTTCCGCCGGCGCCGAAGTCGGCGCGCGCCGAGGCGCTCGATATCGACGGCCCGCGCGGCCCGATCACGCTGCGGACGATCGCGCCCGCGGAGGGTCCGGCCCGCGGCGTCTACCTGCACATCCATGGCGGCGGCTGGACACTCGGCGCCGCCGACCAGCAGGACCCACGGCTCGAACGGATCGCCGACACGACCGGGCTGACCGCGGTGTCGGTCGAATACCGGCTCGCGCCCGAGCATCCCTATCCGGCCGGCCCCGACGATTGCGAGGCTGCCGCACTCTGGCTGCTCGGCCCCGGCCGGACACGGTTCGAGACCGGGCGGCTGGCGATCGGCGGCGAATCGGCCGGCGCGCATCTCGCCGTCGTAACCCTCCTGCGCCTGCGCGACCGGCACGGCCTGACCCCGTTCCATGCCGCCAACCTGGTCGCGGGCTGCTTCGATCTGGCGCTGACGCCGAGCGCGCGCCGGTTCGGGCTCGAGAAGCTGGTCCTGTCGACCCGCGACATCACCATGTTCGTGCGCCATTTCCTGCTGCGCGGCGGCGATCCGGCCGACCCGGACATCTCGCCCCTGCAGGCCGACCTGGCCGGCCTGCCGCCGGCGCTGTTCTCGGTCGGCACCCGCGATGCGCTGCTCGACGACAGCCTGTTCATGGCGGCGCGCTGGAGCGCGGCCGGAAACGCGGCCGAATTGGCCGTCTTTCCGGGCGGCTGCCACGTCTTCCAGGCCTTTCCGTCCGCCCAGACCGAGGCGAGCCTGGCGCGGATGGACCGTTTCCTGGCGGAATGCAGCCGGTGAGCGTGGCGCGTCGGCATCGCCGGGAGACAAAGCCGCATGGCGGAACGGCCCGGCCGCTTTCTCGCCGCAATGGATGGTCAGGAAGCGGTGGGATACGAATGCCGTACCCCATTGAACCAATCCGTCCGGATGGGCTATGACGGGCACCGATCAGCCCCGGGGGTCGATGAGAACCATGATGAATGTCCTGAAAAGCGTCGTGAAGCAGGTGGTCGTCACGACGATGACTGCGGTCATGACGCTCCTCGGTATGGCCGTCGGCTCCGCCGTGGCACAGGGTGCCAAGAGCGGCGACGGGATCGCGACCGACGGCTGGATCAAGATCTGCCGGACGGACGAGAAGGCCAAGAAGGAGCTGTGTCAGACCGGATACGATCTGCGCACCACCAGCGGCCAGTTCCTGGCGTCCTTCTCGCTGATGGAAATGACCGGAGAGGCGCGCAAGATCGTTCGCCTGATCGTTCCGACCGGTCTTCTGCTGCAGCCGGGCCTCAAGGTCCAGGTCGACGACGGCAAGGCCGAAGAAGGCAAGTTCGGCTGGTGCGCGCCCGACGGCTGCGTGGTCCAGCTGGTGGCGAGCGATCCCTTCGTGGCGGCCCTCAAGAAGGGCAAGGCCATCGTGGTCAACGCTCAGGGTCAGGCCGCCAACGCGGTTGCCTTCAACTTCCCGCTGGCGACCTACAAGGCGGCCAACGAGGGCAAGCCGATCGACCAGGAAACCTTCAAGAAGCGCCAAGAAGCGATCGCGGCGGAAGTGAACGCCAAGCGCCAGTCGATCGAGGATCAGCTGCGCGCCGCCCAGCGCAAGGCGCAGCAACAGCAGTAGGCCGGTGCGCCCGGTCCGGGTGCAGTTCGACCGCTCTTGGCGCCGATCCGGCGGGCCCCTCCAGGGGCCCGTTTGCGTTTCCGAGCCGCCTTCGTCTGGGACGAGAAACACCGGGCCGGATCGCTTCGGCACCGATTGCCTTTCGGAGGTGGAGACCGCGCGCCCGATGGCCCGTCCGCCTCGCGTGAGGCTGCCTCGCCGGTGGGGGCTCCTCGGGGCCGTCGGGCCTGGTCGCCTGGGAGCCGGCGCGCCTGATCGCCCGCGGCGCAGCCTCCTCGTCCGCGGCAATTGGGGCGAACCGAGCCTGGTTTGATCAGGTCCGCACGGAAGGATCGCCTTGGATGGCGTCGCCGGTTCGCCATGCGGGGGCCAACGGACCTGCTCGGACATGCGCGAGCCGCGCCGATCCCGCCGGCGCGCCCGACCCGGTCCGTGTCTGCCCGGCAAGGCTGCCAAGCGCGGCGCCGGGCATGCCACCCGCGGCGGCGGGCATGCCACCCGCAGCGCCGCGGCGAGCGGACCGCATCGCCCCGTTTCGATGCCGTTCCGTCGTCGCCACAGCCGTACGGATCGTACCGATCCGCCTCTGCCAGGGCCTTCCGATAGACTGTGGGGTCGACCCGACAGGCCGCCCCGGCCGGATCGGTCAGTTCCTGGTCTTCTCGCGCATCTTGATCATGTCGGCGACCTGGCCGACCGTCGTCTTCAGTTCGTCAAGCGCCAGCTCGCAATCCCGCTTCTGGGCCTCAAGCACGCCGATCTGTTCGTTGAACTTCTTCAGGGCGACACGCAATTGCGTGAGCTGATTGTCTTTCAGGTCATAGAGATCGAGGACTTCCTTGATCTCGGTCAGCGAAAAGCCGACCCGCTTGCCCATGAGGACAAGTTTCAGCCTAGCCCGATCCCGCCGATTGTAGATGCGATTGAGACCCTCGCGCCGTGGGTTCAGCAGCCCCTTGTCTTCATAGAAGCGCAAGGTGCGCAAGGTCACATCGAATTCACGCGCCAGATCCCCTATCGTAAACCAAGCCTGCCGCGCTTCGACGGGACCGCCCGACAGGCGCTCCACGTCGTCGGACCCCGGCTTTTCAGCCGTCCGTGCATTCGTACCCATGGGAACAGCTCCTATCTCGAAAGAGAATCGAGAGAAGTTCCCCCACCCCGGATCATCATTATTTTTTATATCAGGTGACGTGATATTCTCTACCTCACGTCAGGTCAATAGCGGCGGGACCGATCGATGCCGGGTTTGCTGCATCGCCGCCATCCCATCAGGGCATTGCTGACAGGACCGCACCGGGGGAGCCGCAACCGTTTCCGCCCTCGGTCAGGACATCCGCGCCCGCACGGCACGCAATTCCGGGGCCGATCACTGTGGGGATTCGTTAACGGAGGTTTCCCGACTCTTCATGCGTCCCGCAGCGGTTAACCCGTTATTTACCATGACCGCCTGACTCTGCCTCCGGTGACGGCGGCGGGCGCCGAATCGCCCGATCGGAATTTCGGCGCCCCGCCCTCGATGAGGTCGCACATGACGTGGAGTGTCCGCGGGATCGACGACGAGGCCAGGGAACGTGCGCTGGGTGAAGCCCGGCGCGCGGGGCTGTCGGTCGGCGAATGGCTGAACTCGGTCATTCTGGACCGGCGCCAGGATCCGTCCACGGCGGCGCCCGCCGGAGGGATCGGACCGGCGGCCCCCGCCAATCCGATGGCGGTGGAAGTCGAACGCAAACTCGCCGAACTGACCGAGCGACTGCAGCGGCTGAGCGCCACGCCGTCTGCGCCCCCCCGCATGTCGGCCCCGACCGCAACAAGCGCCTCGCCCGCACTCCCCGCACTCCCCGCCCAGGCCGCCCCGAGCCCGATGCCGGTCGCCGCGCAGGCCGCGACGCCGGCCGCCGCAGCGGGCCGGCCGATGGACGATCCCGAAGCGCTCGCCCGCGCCCTCGCCAGGCTGATCGGCGCCCCGAAACCCGAGGAGCCGATGCGGCCGGCCGTCAACCGCCCCGCCGAGGTGCCGGTCGTCACCGCCGATCCGCCCGCGCGCGCCGAACTCGCGCCGTCCGGCGGACGCGGCAGCCTGGATGGCGGCGACCGCACGACCGGGCTGTTGAAGACCCTCGAGAACCTCGACGCACGCCTGCGCACTCTCCGTGCCGCAGCGTCATCCCCGGAGACGGCCGCACACCGCAGCGGCGAGACGACGGTCGCGCTTTCGGCGGCAGCGGCGCCCCCTGCCGGAGGCCCCGAAATCCGGATCCCGGCCGCCGCGCCGGAGCCGACCGCCCGGCCTGCAGCGACCGCCCGGACGGAAGCGTCCGTCCGCTCCCCCGTGGCCCCTCCGGCCGAGACCGGAACGCTTCTGTCGACCCGGCTCGACCTCCTCCAGAGCGCAATCGCAGAGATCACGGCGCGCCGCCAGACCCTGGCCGCCGAAGCCGGGACCGGCAGCGCGGAGCGGCCCGGACCGCAGGCGATCGCCGTTTCGGCCGCGCCGCCGGTCGCCTCGGCCCCGCGGCCGCGCCTGCCGGAACTGAACCTGCCGGCCGCGCCGCTGACCCAGGTGTTGCTGACCCCGGCACCGCCGACACCGGCACCGCAGCCCCAGGCGCCTCTGGGCGCGGCGATCCCGCCGCTGGCGCCCGCGGCCGTCCCCAGCATGGCCGAGATCGAACGGCATTTCCGCGCCCTTGCCGAACGGATCGACGGACTGGCCGCCAGACGCGATCCGGTCGGGCCGACCGACCTCCTCGACGAGATCCGCGCCTTCCGGGCCGACATGGAAAGCCGCGGCCGCCATCCGACGGCCGCCGACCTGAGCATGGTCGAGACGATCGTCGGGCGCGTCGACGCGCTGGCGGCCGCGCGCATCGACCCGAACATGCTCGATCCCCTGGTGCTGGAGATCGCGCGGCTGCGCGACACCATCGCGCAGTCCGATCCGCAACCCGGCTTCGCCCGGCTGGAGGCGGGGCTCGGCCATGTCGTCGCACGCGTCGAAGATCTCGGCCGCCATGACGTCGAGCGGGACGCGGCCGATCGCGCCGTCCTGACCGCCATCGCCACGGAGCTCGGTGCCCTGCGGACCCGGCTCGAAGCCTTGCCGGATGCCGGCGAGGTCGCCGGCCTGCGCGCGCTGGTCGCCGGCGTCGCCGGTCAGGTCGAGACTTTCGGGGCCGACGCCGCCGAGGCGCGCCGCCTCGCCGCCGGTCTCGAGGAAATCCGGCAGGCGCTCGGCGCTTTCGATGCCGGCGGATTGGTTCGCCTGTTCGACCAGCGGCTGACCGAGATCGCCGAGAAGATCGCGGCCCTGGAGAGCCGGCCCGGACCCGGGCTCGCCCCGGATCGGCTGGAGGCCCTGATCGACGAGTTGCGGGCGATCCGGGCGGGCAGCGGCACCGCGGAGGCCCTGCAGGCGATCGAGGATCAGACCTTCGAGGTGACCCGCCGGCTTGCCGCCATCGAGGCTGCCGCGCGGCGCGACGACAATGCGGTGATCACGGCCCGCATCGCCTCCCTGGCCGAGCAGCTCGACCGGCTCGGCGAAAGAACCCCGGACGCGACCCAGGTTGCGGCCATCCAGACGGCGATCGCCGACCTGGTCGAACGGCTCGACCGGGCGGAGGCGCCCCGCTCCGGCGACGCGCCCCAGTTCGGGGCGATCGAGGCGCTGCTGCATCGCATCGACGAGCAGATGGCCGGCCTCCGGCCGTCGCACCATCTCGACATGATGGAGGCCTTCGAGGCGCGCGTCACGACCCTCGTCGACAAGCTCGACCGGCTCGAACTGCGCCCGTTCACCGGCCTCGACCCGAGCGCGCTCGCACGCGAGATCGCCGCGCTGCGCACCGAGATCGCCCGTTCGGTGGCGCAGCCGTCCTCCGCCGCGATCGAGGCGCGCCTTAACGAGCTCGGCGACCGGATCGATCGGGCGCGCATCACCGTCGATGAGCGGGCGATGGTCCTGATCGAGGAGCAGCTCGGGCGCCTCAATCGGCAGATCGAGGAGAGCGAGAGCCGGAATTCCGGGCTTGGCGCCATCGAGGAAACCCTGACGCGCATCCAGATGATCCTGTCGGAACAACAGGATCTGACCATGGAGACGGCCCGTCAGGTGGCCCGCGAGGCGCTGTCCGAGATCGCCGGGGTGACCGAGGATCGCGGAACCCTGGCCGCCGTCGAGGCGCTGCGGGCCGAGATGGCCGCCCTCCAGAACGGCATGCGCGAGCATGAGGCGGCCGCGGCGACCACGCTCCGCTCGGTCCACGACGCCCTGGCGGCGGTGATCCAGCGGCTCGGCGCCGTCGAGGGCCGGACCGCGACGCCGCCTGCCGCCGAACTGCTGGCGAGCCTGCAGAGCGGCCTGCTGCGCGCCGAACAGAGCCGCACGGTCACGGAGGACGCCCGCCCGCTCGCCGTCGGGTCGGGCAAGCCCGGCCTGCGCGGCCGTGCGGCCGATCCGGAGGCGGCATCGTCCGATCGGCGGGCCGGCGAAACCGACGAGACGATGGCCGCGGCCCCGCGGCGCACCGACTTCATCGCGGCGGCGCGGCGGGCCGCGCAGGCAGCCCAGCAGGCGGAGACGCTCCCGGTCGATGAACCGTTCGTCGAGCCGCAGCCCGGCCCGCAGAACGACGGTCTCGTGCCCGAAGAGAATCCGCGCGGTCCGCTGGCGCGGATCGGCGCCGCCCTGCGGGGCCGGCGCCGTCCGCTGATGCTGGCGGCCGCCGCCGTGCTGCTCGCCGTCTTCGCGCTGCAGATGCTGCCCGGCCAGCGCCAGACCGAGACCGCCGGTACGGCCGCGAAAGCGCCGCAGGTGGCCGAACTCGGCAAGCCGGTGCGCGACCCGGCCGGGACGGCCGTCCCGGCAGTCGGCGGCACCCCGGCGACCGGCGGCACGCCGCCCGCCCTCGTTGCGCCCTCCCAGTCCGGCAGCGCCAGCCTGACTCCGCCGTCGATCCCGCCCGGCGGCTTCATCGACACGCCGCGCCCGTCGATCGCACCGGGCGGCTTCGCGACGACCCCGACCGCGACGCCCGAGGCGGGTGTGCAGCCGGTCCGCATCGCGGCCCCGCCGCCTTCGCTCGGCGCCGATCCGATCATCACCGGCGGCATCCAGAAGGCCCCCGAGGACCAAGGCGGCAGCGCCAACCTCGAGCCGCCGGAGGCGATCGGCTCGTCCGCGCTGCGCAAGGCGGCCGCGGCGGGCGACGTCAAGGCGCAGTTCGAGGTCGGCATGCGCTTTGCCGAAGGCCGCGGCGTGATCGCCGATCCGAAGGAGGCCGCGATCTGGTATCAGCGCGCCGCCGACCGCGGCTTCCCGCCGGCACAGTACCGGCTCGGCTCCGCCTACGAGAAGGGCCATACCGGCACGCGCGATCCGATCCAGGCGCGCCGCTGGTACCTTTCCGCGGCCGAGAAGGGCAATGTGCGCGCCATGCACAATCTCGGCGTGCTGTTCGCCAACGACCGCGACATGACCAATGCGGTGCCGTGGTTCCAGAAGGCGGCGGAATACGGACTGCGCGACAGCCAGTTCAACCTCGGCATCATCTATGCGCTCGGCTCTGGCGTGAAGCAGGACCTCGCCGTCTCCTACAAATGGTTCGGCCTCGCGGCCCTGCAGGGCGACAAGGACGCCGAGAAGAAGCGCGACGAGGTGGCGGGCCATCTCGACAAGAGCAATCTCGCCGCCGCCAAGGCCGCCGTCGAGGTGTTCCGGGCCCGCGCGGCGGACAAGACCGCCAATGAGGAGGCAACGGTCTGGATCGAGCCCGGCGCATCGCAGGCCGGTCTCGGTCCGGCCGACACGATCCAGCGCGTCCAGGCGCTGCTGCAATCCCGCGGTCTCTATGGCGGGGCGATCACCGGCACGCTCGACGACAAGACCCGGCAGGCGGTCCGGACCCAGCAGCGCAAGCTGAACATGAAGCCGACCGGAGAACCCGACGAAGCCTTCCTGAGAGCCCTGCAGGGCAACGCGACCTGATCGGTCCGCGGCCTGCCGTCAGCGCGTCCCGAAGGTTTCGGCGGCGCGCCGCCGGCTGATCCAGCCGAGCGACAGGCCGCGCACGCCGAGGAAGATCAGGAGGGCCAGCCAGAGCCCGTGATTGCCGAAGGCCGGCATCAGCAGCGCCCAGGCCGCCAGATAGACGACCAGCGACAGAAGCATCATGTTGCGCATGTCGCGCGACCAGGTGGCGCCGATGAAGACGCCGTCCATCTGGAAGGCCAGCACGCCGGCCAGCGGCGTCAGCGCCGCCCAGACGAGATAGACGCGCGCCGTCTCGGCCACCGCGGCCGCCGACGTCATCAGGGCCAGCAGCGCCGGGCCTGCCGCCCAGAGCGTGGCGCTGACCAGTCCGGCGAGGGCGAAGCCCCAGACGGCCGTCAGCACCAGGGCGCGATCGTAGATCTCGCGCCGGCGGGCGCCGACCGCCCGGCCGACGAAGGTCTCGGCCGCTGCCGCGAACCCGTCCAGGAAGTAGCCGCCGAACAGGAAGAACTTCTCCAGGATGGCGTTGGCGGCCAGCACCAGGTCGCCCTGCAGCGCGCTCTGCCGGGTAAAGAAGGCGAAGGCGGCAAGCAGCACGAAGGAGCGGATCATGATGTCGCGGTTGGTGCCGAGCATGGCGAGGACGGCGGGACGGTCGATCACCCGCGCCCAACCCGGCCAAGCCGAGCGGTCCCGTGTCCGGGCCAGCAAGGCGAGCCCGAGCGCGACCGTGACCGCATCGGCGGCGACCGCCGCCCAAGCCGCACCGGCCACGCCCCAGCCGGCCCCGAGCACCAGTCCGACCGCGACCGCCACATTGACGCCGTTGAGCACCGTCTGCAGGAAGAGCCCGGCGCCGGCCCGGCCGAGCCCGAGCAGCCAGCCGAACAGCGCGAAATTGGCCAGCACCAGCGGGGCGCCGAGGAGGCGGATCAGCACATAGGTGGCCATCGCCTCCATCACCGCCGGGCTGCCGCCGAAGATCGCCCGTCCGGCCCATGCCGCGGCCGGGGCCGCCAGCATCATCAGGAGGCCCGCGAGCCCGGCGAGGACCAGCGCGCGCATAAGCGTCGCGAGCATCTCCGGCCGATCGCTGCGGCCGACCGCCTGCGCGGTCAGGCCCGTCGTGCCGGACCGAAGGAAATTGAAGGTGGTGAAGCCGACATCGCAGATCACCGAGCCGATCGCCACGCCGCCGATCAGGGCCGGGTCGCCGAGGCGCCCGACCACCGCCATGTCGACCAGGCCGACCAGGGGCGTGGTCATGTAGCCGAGCGTCATCGGCACCGCGATGGCGAGAACGGCCCGATGGTCGGGCGCCCGGAGGTCCGGCGAGCTGGATTCGGGTGGGTGCGGGATGGCGCTGGACGTCATGGCGGCGACCTTTGCGGCAGGTCCGCCGATCCGGCAAGCCCCGGCCGTCTCATGGCTGGCTGCCGCCCATGCATCGCCGACAGACCGGAAAGTCGGACCGGCCTTTTCCCGACGCGACCGTTCCGCCGGCGCGTCGCGCACGATAGACTCCCGCTATGCTGCCGATCGTGCACAATCCCCACTACGATGCGGAATTTCCGCCCGGCCACCGCTTCCCGATGGCCAAGTTCCGGCGCATCGCCGAGATCCTGGTCGAGGACGGACTGGCGGCGGCCGGCGCGTTCCACGTCCCGGCTGAGGCGCCGGCCGGCTGGATCGGGCTCGCCCATGATCCGGCCTATGTCGACCAGGTCTTCGGCGCCGCGGTGCCCGACCGGATCGCGCGCGAAATCGGCTTTGCCATGACGCCGCGCGTCGCCCGGCGCGCCCGCACGGCCTCCGCCGGCACCGTCATGACCGGCCGGCTCGCGCTCGAATTCGGGCTCGCCTGCAACACCGCCGGCGGCAGCCACCATGCCCGGCGCGAGCAGGGGTCCGGCTTCTGCGTCTTCAACGATGTCGCGGTGGCGATCCGCGTGCTCCAGGCCGACGGCCTGATCGGGCGCGCGCTGGTGGTCGATCTCGACGTGCACCAGGGCGACGGCACCGCGGCGATCTTCGCCGGCGACGGGTCCGTCTTCACGCTCTCGATGCATGCCGAGCGCAACTTCCCGGCCCGCAAGGTCCCCTCCGACCTCGACATCGGCCTGGCCGACGACACCTCCGACGAGGCCTATCTGGCGGCCCTGACGGCCGCACTGCCCGATGCGATCGACCGGCACCGGCCGGACATCGTCTTCTACAATGCCGGCGTCGACCCGCATGTCGAAGATCGGCTCGGCCGGCTGGCGCTGTCGGATGCCGGCCTCGCCGAGCGCGACCGGCGGGTGATCGGGACCGTGCGCGATCGGGGGCTGCCGCTCGCCTGCGTGCTGGGCGGCGGCTATCAGGACGATATCGACCGGCTGGCGCGCCTGCACACCATCATCCACCGCGTTGCGCGAGAGTTCGTCTGATCCCGGAGCCCACGGCGGAGCCGCCATGGCATCGCCCGATCGGAGCGGCCGCCGCAGTCAGGCCTTGCTCTGGCGGCGGCCTGTCCGCCGCGCCTCGCGAAGGCGGTGCTGCCAGCCCCAAAGGCCCAGCACGGCCAGGGCGGCCAGGCCCGAAAGCACCAGCGGCCGGGTCAGGATCGGGGTCAGGATGGTGGTGACTGCGAAATGGCTGTCGCTGCCGAGTTCGATCACGCGGTTCTTGAAATTCACGATCGCGCCGCCGACCGCACCGGCAAGGTCGATGCCGGCCGTATGGCTGAGCATGCGGACCGCGCCAACCATGACGGCCACGAACAGGATGGATCGGAAGGACGTCTTCGATTCCGACATGGCGGCGGATCAGCGCGGTCCGCGGCCGACCGCGAGCAGTCGCGAGACCAGCCAGATCGGCACGACCACGATGGCGCCCCAGATCAGATACTGGCCGACGGACCGGAAGGCGCCCAGGCCGAGCCGCGAGATCGCGTCGACCAGGCCTTCGACCGCGTCGAGCACGCCCTGCACCAGCCGCATCGGATGCAGACCGAGGGTGGCCAGCACGAACCCGACCACGATCGACAGGAAGGCCAGCCATAGCAGCGTCCTCAGCGGCGGGCCGCCGAGAAAGCGTTCGATCGGGTTTGCCATGTCGTGCCTCCGGAGATTTCCGACGGAGGCATAGCACGCCCGTTCGGGGCGGGTCGAGGCGCCCGGTTCCGGGCCGTCCGGCCGACGGGCTGCCGGGTGACCCGGGCGGCGGCGGGAGAGGGGCGGCGGCGGGGCGTTCGGCCGCCGCCGCCCGGCTGACGGTCAGTCGGCCGAGAGCAGGCCCGTGCGCGAGACGATGCCGGCGAGCGCACCGCCGATCAGCGGGGCGACGATATAGAGCCAGAGCTGGCCGAGCGCGCCGGCGCCGGCAAACAGGGCCGGGCCGAAGGCACGGGCCGGATTGAGCGAATTGCCCGAGACCGGGATAAAGGCCATGTGCAGGATGGCCAGCGTCAGGCCGATCACCAGGCCGGCCAGGATGGTGGTGTGCTTCGGATGGGTGACGCCCAGGATCACGGTGACGAACACGAAGGTCGCCACGACCTCGATCACGAAGGCGGAGGTCATCGAGAAGCCCTTGACCGGATCCCAGCCATTCTGACCGAAGCCGAGCGTGGCCACATCATAGCCACCCGCCTTGCCGGAGACGGCCAGGAGCAGCACCACCGACGCGAGGGTCGCACCGACCAGCTGCGCGATGATGTAGGGGATCACGTCCGCGACGGACATGCGGCCGGCCAGGAAGGCTCCGACCGTCACCGCCGGGTTGAGATGGGCGCCGGAAACCGGACCGATCGAATAGGCCGCCGCCGTCACGGCGAGGCCGAAGCACAGGCCGATGCCGACCTGACCCAGCGGCAGGACGCCGCCGAGGCCGCCGGCCACCACCGAACCGACGCCGATGAAGACCAGAATGAATGTGCCGACCACTTCGGCGATATACTTTTTCATGGTTGAAGTTCCCCAGCTGAACCGGCTCCGCTGGAACCGGGGCGACGATACTCAACCAAGTTTCTGCATGCGTGCAATCCCGGATCACAGGGAAGCGCGGCCGGCGGCAGCATTTCCCCGGATATGGGAGCCATGCAGCGCCGTTTCACGCCAGTTTGGTGGCCAGAGTGCCGGTCAGGGCCTTGCCGATCAGGATCCGCGTCTCCGCGACGCCATAAAGCGCCACGAAGGACCCGAATCGGGGGCCGCGCTCCTGACCGATCAGGACCTGGTAGAGGCTGGCGAAGAACTCCTGCGACACGCCGGGTCGTCCGTCGGGGCCGAGCTTCTTGGCGTCCGGGAAATGCGTGCGGCCGACATCGTAGACGGCAGCCTGGATGGCGTCGCCGTCCGGGGCTGCCGGCAGGGTGCCGAGGGCGGCATCCAGCGCTTCCAGAGCCGCCCGCTCGGTCGCGGTCGGCGCGCGGAACACCTTGCCGGGCTTCACGAAATCGTGGAAGTAGCGGATCGCGTAGCCGACCAGCCGGTCGAGCTCGGGATTGCTCGCCGGCGTCGCGCCGGGGGCGTAGCGCGACAGGAAGCCCCACAGCACGCCGCGATCCTCGGCATTCGAGGCCGAGACCAGATTGAGCAGCATCGTGAAGGAGATCGAGCTCGACGGGGCATTGCCGGACGTGCCGCCGATCCGCTCCGGCTCCGGCGGCAGGCCGGAATGGATGTGCCAGACCGGATTGCCGAGCTGCTGCTCGAGCGGCTGGCGGCGGTAGGCCTCCAGGAACTGATAGTATTCGTCGACATTCTTCGGGATCACGTCGAAATAGAGCCGCTTGGCCGCCTTCGGCTCGCGGAACATGAACAGCGACAGGCTCTCCGGCGAGGCATAGGACAGCCATTCGTCGATGGTCAGGCCGTTGCCCTTGGACTTGGAGATCTTCTGGCCTTGGTCGTCGAGGAAGAGCTCGTAGTTGAAGCCCTCCGGCGGACGCTCGCCGAGCACCCGGCAGATCTGCCCGGAGATGCGGACGTTGTCGATGTGATCCTTGCCGGACATCTCGTAGTCGACGCCGAGCGCCGCCCAGCGCAAGGCCCAGTCGGGCTTCCACTGCGCCTTGGCGCCGCCGCCGGTGACCGGGGTCTCAAAGCGTTCGCCGTTGTCCGGATCGGTCCAGACGACGGTGCCGCGCGCGACGTTGCGTTCCTCGATCGGCACCTGCATGACCACGCCGGTCTTCGGATGGACCGGCAGGAAGGGCGCATAGGTGCGGCGCCGCTCCTCGCGCAGGGTCGGAAGCATGATCGCCATGACGTCGTCGTAGCGCTCCAGCATGACGAGCAGCTTCTCGTCGAGCCGGCCGGCCGCGTAGTAGTCGGTGGCGCTGGCGAACTCGTAGGTGAAGCCGAAGGCGTCCAGGAAGCCGCGCAGGCGGGCATTGTTGTGATGGCCGAAGCTGTCATGGGTGCCGAACGGGTCGGGCACGCGGGTCAGCGGCTTGCCGAGATGGCCGCGCAGGAGATCCTGGTTCGGCACATTGTCGGGCACCTTACGCATGCCGTCCATGTCGTCGGAGAAGCACAGGAGCCGGGTCGGCACCCGGTCGCCGGTCAGCACCCGGAAGGCATGCAGCACCATGGTGGTGCGCGCGACCTCGCCGAAGGTGCCGATATGCGGCAGTCCCGACGGCCCATAGCCGGTCTCGAACAGGACCTCGCCCTTGCCGGTCTTCTCCAGGCGGGCAACGATCTTGCGCGCCTCCTCGAAGGGCCAGGCCTTGGATTTCGCCGCCGCCTCGATCAGGGCCGGGGTGAGATCGAGAGCGAGCGGGCGCGGGGCGGTCATGGCAACGGCTTTCTGTCGATGGGCGTGCGGCCGGCCGGATCGACCGGATCCGGCCGCGCAGGGCGGCGCTGTCGCTCCGGAGCCGGCGGCCGGCCGGGAGGGGCCGTGTCGGCGCGGAGCGCAGCGCTCGTTTGGTTTGCGGTCTGGCCGATCCGCGACGGACCGGCCGATCCGCGGGCGAAGGCCCGCCCCGGATCGCGCGCGACACTAAGGTCGGCCTCCGGACACGTCAATCACGCCGGATTCACGCCGACCCTTGCGGCGCGCGCGCGCCGGACCTAGCTTCCGACCCCCGCCGGACCCTCGGCGCCCGAGAGGATACGATGACAGACCAGCCGACCATCCAGGAAGCCCTCGTCCATGTGATGATGACGACCTGCGTCGCCGATCGCGACATGGCCCATGTCGAATTGACCGCCATCCGCATGCTGGTCGATCGCATGCCGGTCTTCGCCGGATTCGATCCCGCCCGCCTGGTTCCGATCGCCCAGGCGACCGCGCGCACGCTGGCCGAGGATAACGGGCTCGACGTGATCATCGAGATGGCCAAGGCGGCGCTGCCGGCCCGGCTCTACGAGACCGCCTATGCGCTCGCCGTCGAAGTCGCCTCCGCCGACGTGGTCGCCCGCCAGGAAGAACTGCGCCTCCTGGAAATGCTGCGCGATGCTCTCGAAGTCCCCATGCTCGCCGCGGCCGCCATCGAACACAGCGCCCGCGTCCGCTACCGCCGGCTCTGAGGCCGGGAGCGGTTCGTCGGGGATTTCCGCTTGGGAGGGCCGAAGGTGGGATGACGCGGGAGAAACGAGGATTTCCCGACGCATCCCCAGGTTCCGCAGGGCGCGTCGCGCCTCTCGCGGCGCTTCGCCGCGATTCCTCGGGAGGATTGACGATCTCGCGGCATATCCCCGGCCGGAGCGTCAGCGGAGAGCCGGGGCCCACTCTCATCCCGACTTGCCGCAGGACATTGCGTTGACGCGTGATCTTGACGCCGCTGCGGTGCGAGTGGGTCCCGGATCGGCGGCCCTCCGGGCCTTGTCCGGGATTGCGGTTTGGGAGGGATGGCGAGGAACGGGATGCTGCAGGCGGGTACCGCATCTCGCAGGACGCTACCGCGGCGCTTCGCCGCGATACCTCGGGAGGATTGTCGATCTCGCGGCGCATCCCCGGCCGGAGCGCCAGCGGAGAGCCGGGGCCTACTCCCTTCCCGACTTGCCGCAGGACACTGCGTTGACGCGTGATCTTGACGCCGCTGCGATGCGAGTGGGTCCCGGATCGGCGGCCCTCCGGGCCTTGTCCGGGATTGCGGTTTCGGGGGGTGGCGGCGGAGGGGGCAAATCCACCGGAAAATCGCGGCTTGCCGGTCGATTGCTCGATCCGGTCACGGTCTCGTGATCGGGGGCCCGGCATCTGAACGGTTTCTGAACCGGGCGTTCGGGTCGGGTGCATGGGCGGGGGCCTAGTCTCAAACCATCGAACGACGGGGCCTGACCCGCCCCACCCCCTGAGAGCCCAGACCGAACCCCGAATTCAAGGAGCCCGCCATGTTCGCCAAGATCGCCGCCGCCGCCCTTGCCGTCGCCCTCGTCGCCGGCGCCTCCGTCTCCACCGCCTCGCAGGCCGAAGCCAAGGGAGGCGCCTTCGTGGCCGGCCTCGTCGGCGGCGCCATCATCGGCGGTGCGCTGGCCTCGCAGGCCTATGCGCCCGGCTACTACGCCCCCGGCTACTATGCTCCGGCGCCGGTCTACGCGCCGACCTGCTACAAGGTCTGGGCCTACGACTCCTGGGGCAACCCCTACAAGACCAAGGTCTGCAACTGAGCGGACCGCGGTCAAATCTGACGGCACTGCTTCCCCTGATCTTCCTGCCCTCCCCTTCCTCCCCCAAGTGCACCTTCAGGCCCGGCCGACCGCCGGGCCTTTTCTTTGCGTTCCCGGCGACGCAATCGGCCGGACCGCGGCCTCCGCTTCGCCTGCATGGCGTGCCTCGGGGCACCGCCATCGGCGTCGATCTCACGTATCCGGCCTTTCATCGATCAAATATTCATTCTATTATATTCAACTGTTCGCATGACGGGAGGATGGCATGACGGCATTCAACGTCGTACGCTTCAAGACAAAGCCCGGAATGGAGCGCGAGTTTATTGATGCACATACGAATGCATCGATGGATGTCAAAGGCTTCCGGCGATTTTCACTGATCTCGACCGGCCCGGCCGCCTTCTGCGTGATCGGGGAATGGGACGATCTGGACAGCCTGGCTGCGGCACGCCCCACCATGATCGGCCTGCTCAACAGCTTTCGCCACACGCTCGAGGATCTGGGCAACGGTCTCGGCGTCACCGATCCGGTGTCCGGGCCGGCCTTGCTTGAATTGAGGCCGTAGCGACCGCCGGGTTCACGCCGTCTCCATTGCCTCGGCCACGATGGCGTCGGCGGCCTCGCGCAGCAGCGTCTCGTCGGCCTCGCCGGGGACGCGCTCCTTGCCGATTTCCAGCATGATCGGCACGGCCAGGGGCGAAATGCGGTCGAGCCGCTTGAGGACCGTGTGGCCCTTGATGCGGGCCAGCATCGCGCCGACCCGGCCGAGATCGATCAGGCCGGCGGAGGCGTCCGCCCAGGTCGCGCGCAGCAGGATGTGGTCCGGCTCGTGGCTGCGCAGCACGTCGTAGACCAGGTCGGTCGAGACGGTGACCTGGCGGCCGCTCTTCTCCTTGCCGGGATGGCGCCGCTCGACCAGGCCGGCAATGACCGCATTGGTGCGGAAGGTGCGTTTCAGGAGATAGCTGTCGGCCATCCAGGCTTCGAGATCGTCGCCGAGCATGTCCTCGTCGAACAGCGTGCCGAGCGACGGCTGCCCGTCCGCGAACAGCCGGCCGAGATCCTCGACCGCCCAGATGCCGAGCGCATAGTCGGTCGCCACGAAGCCGATCGGACGGGCGCGGAAGCGCTCCAGGCGCCGCGTCAGCAGCATGCCGAGGGTCTGGTGGGCGAGCCGGCCCTCGAACGGATAGGCGACCATGTAGTGCCGGCCGCCGCGCGGGAAGGTCTCGACCAGCAGTTCGTCGCGCTTCGGCAGCACCGAGCGAAGCTTCTGGATCGCCAGCCATTCGCCGACCTGGTCGGGCAGCCGCCCCCAGGCGGACGGGTCGGCCAGCATGCGGCGCACCTGATCGGCCAGATAGGTGGAGAGCGGGAACTTGCCGCCGGCATAGGCCGGGATGCGCGGGCTCTCGTCCCGGGTGCGCGTGACCAGCGCCTCGTTCTCGCGGATCGTCTCGAAGCGCAGCACCTCGCCGCCGAACAGGAAGGTGTCGCCCTTGGCGAGCGTCTCGAAGAAGAACTCCTCCATCTCGCCGAGCACCCGCCCGCCGCGTGCCGGCGTGCCGCCCGAGACCTTCGAGACCAGCCGGACTTTCAGCATCGGCATTTCGACGATGGTGCCGACATTGAGCCGCCAGCCTTGCGCGATGTCGGGCGAGGCGACCCGCCAGAGCCCGTCCTTGCGCCGCCGGATCTTGGCATAGCGCTCGTAGACCTTGAGCGCGTAGCCGCCAGTCGCGACATAGTCGACGACCCGGTCGAAGGTGGCGCGATCGAGCGCTCGGTACGGATAGGCGGAGGTCACCTCGGCATGGAGATCGTCGTCGGCGAAGGGGGCGGCGACCGCCATGCCGAGCACATGCTGGGCGAGCACGTCGAGCGCGCCGGGGCGGATCGGCGGGGTGTCCTGGTCGCCGAGATAGTTGGCGTCGAGCGCCGCGCGGCATTCCAGCACCTCGAAGCGGTTGGCGGGCACCAACAGCGCGCGGCTCGGCTCGTCGAGCCGGTGGTTGGCGCGGCCGATGCGCTGGGCGAGCCGGCTCGCCCCCTTCGGCGCACCGACATGGATGACCAGATCGACATCGCCCCAGTCGATGCCGAGATCGAGCGTCGAGGTCGCCACCACGGCGTCGAGCGCGCCCGCCGCCATCGCGGCCTCGACACGCCGCCGCTGCGCGACATCGAGCGAGCCGTGATGCAGCGCGATTCTGAGCGTGTCCTCGTTGATGGTCCAGAGCTCCTGGAACACCATCTCGGCCTGGCTGCGCGTGTTGACGAAGATCAGCGTGGTCTTCGCCGATTTGATCGCCGCATAGATCTCCCCCATGGCGTAGCGCGCCGAATGGCCGGCCCAGGGGATGCGCTCTGCCGATTCCAGGATGCGGATGTCGGGCCTGGCGCCGCCCTCGAGTCTCACGATGTCGGCCGGCGGCGTGGCGCCGTCCTGCGCGACCAGCCAGGCGGCCAGTTCGTCCGGATTGGCGACCGTCGCCGACAGGCCGACCGTGCGCAGGCCCGGCGCCAGCTTGCGCAGACGGGCGAGGCCCAGCGCCAAGAGGTCGCCGCGCTTCGACGTGACCAGGGCATGCAGCTCGTCGAAGATCACCGTCTTCAGGCCGCCGAACAGGTCCTCCGCCTCGCGCGCGGCGACCAGCAGCGCGATCTGTTCGGGCGTGGTCATCAGGATGTCGGGCGGATCGGATTTCTGACGCTGGCGCTTGTGGGCGGGGGTGTCGCCGGTGCGGGTTTCGACCGTCACGTCCAGGCCCATCTCGGCGATCGGCCGCTCGACATTGCGCGCCACGTCGACGGCGAGCGCCTTGAGGGGCGAGACATAGAGCGTGTGGATGCCGCGCCGGCCGACGGTCCGGCCCCGGGCGGTCAGCCGGGCAGCGCGCGGCGTGCCGGCGAGATCGATCAGGCTCGGCAGGAAGCCGGCCAGCGTCTTGCCGGCGCCGGTCGGCGCGACCAGGAGCACGGGGCGGTCGGCCCACGCGCGGGCGATCAGGTCGAGCTGGTGCGGCCGCGCCGTCCAGCCGCGCGCCGCGAACCAGGCGGCGAAACGCGGCGGCAGCAGGGGATCGGGATCATGGGTGTCGGACGGGGCGCTCACGCCATGAGAGGTAGCGCCGGCCCGGCCCGAGCGGAAGGGCGAGCGAACATTCCGATACCACCTCTCGGGACGCTCCCGCCTCGCGGGCAGGTCCCGGAGCGTTGCGCGGTTTTTTGCACCATCCCGCACCGCATTCCCGGCCGGAGCCGTAGGCGGAGAGCCGGGACCCACTCTGCCGTCAACAGTCCGTTCGGACCTGTTTTAATTGATGGTCTTGACGCCGCAGAGATCATAATGGACCCCGGATCGGCGGCCCTGCGGGCCTTGTCCGGGGATGCGCTGAGAGATTGCGGCAGGGGCTCCAACATCGGACCTTCCACTGCCCACTGCCCACTGCCCACTCCCGAATCCGCACTGCCCCGCGCCCGCGGGAATGATGCCCCGAAGGGCCGCATTCCCGGCCGGAGCGCCAGCGGAGAGCCGGGACCCACTCTGTTGGCGACCTGTCGCAAGACTTTGATATAAATGGCGATCCCGACGCCCGCTGCGCTGCGAATGGGCCCCGGATCGGCGGCCCTGCGGGCCTTGTCCGGGGATGCGACCGCTCACGCCGACGGGGGCGCAGGGACGGGGGCACGGGGCTGACGCCGCGATGATCGGTGGCGGCCGAGCGCTTTCGAAAAGGTCTGCCCGGACAGGGAAAACCCTGCCCGGGACGGCATGATCCGGCCGCAGGCCGAGGCTTCCGATCAGTTGCAGTCCCACCACTCGAAGGGCTGGCCATACATGTCCTGGCGGACGCTGCGGGTGCAGTTGCCGGAATGATTGCGCTGGCGGGGTGCCTGCACATAGCCGGGACCCGGCGGCGCGTAGTAGTAGCCCGGCTGATAGTAGCCGTAGGGGCCATAGGCACCATAGGCGCCCGCCGCCAGCGCGCCGCCGACCACCACGCCAGCCGCCGCGCCGGCCCAGACGCCGCCATGGCGGTGCCACGGACGGGCGTCGGCCGAGGACACCACGAGGGTCGAAGCCAGGGCTGCCAGAACGGCCGCTGCTGCGATCTTTTTCATGTTTGCTACTCCAGTTCGGTCCAGCCGCCGCCTTCGGAAAGAAAGGCGGTCGGCTGCATCGCTGCCGGAACAAGTCTCCAGGGCCGGAAATCGTTCATTCACAAGGCCGTGACTTATGATTTGATAATCATAAGTATGAACATTTGCATCTATTTCCGGTCCGCTTCATGGACCGGCAGGACCTCTATGGGCATGAAATGTCATGCACGGCATGAACACAATCTTCCGGGTCAGGACACGGCGAGAGGTCTGGCGTGGCGTCGTCGGCATCACGCTGATCTGCATCGTCGCTGCGACCGCCGCGGTGCTGCTGTCGGTCTGGATGATCACCGGCTCCCTGCGCATGGCCCTGGTATTCATGCCGCCGGCCGTCCTGATCCCGCTCGCCATCGCGCCCCCGGTCAGTTGGTTCGCCATGTCGATCGTCCGCTTGCTGACCCAGACGATCGAGCGCGTCGATGCCTATGTCCGGCTCGACACCCTGACAGGCGTCCTGTCGCGCGCCGTCCTGCTCGACCAGGCGCGCGAGGCGCTGCCGCGGGGCGGCAGTTTCCTGATGGTCGATGCCGATCACTTCAAGGCGATCAACGACACCTACGGCCACACGGTTGGCGACGAGGCGCTGAAGCGGATCGCCGAGGTGCTGCGTCGGGCCGCACCCGTCGATGCCCTGGTCGGCCGGCTCGGCGGCGAGGAGTTCGGCATCTTCCTGCCCGGGATGGACGCGGCCGAGGCGACAGCGACCGCCGAAACCCTGTGCCGGGCGATGCGCGAGCAGGGCCGCCGGGTCGCCGGCCACGACCTCGCCCTGACGATCAGCCTCGGCGGCGCCGCACACCAGGCGGCCGACACGCTGGAGGCGACCATGAAGCGCGCCGACATCGCGCTCTACCATGCCAAGCGCGCCGGCCGGGACCGGGTCCATATCGCCGCCGCCACCGAGACCATGCCGGCCCCGCGCGTTCGGCCGAAAATCGCGTCGGCCTGACCCTCAGGATCAGCGAGCCAGGACAGCCAGCAGTCCGCGGATCGTCTCGCCGCGGTCGCGGCGCAGGTCGACAGCATCGAGCGCGACCGGCACAAGGCCGGCCGCGGCGGCGCCGGCGACGACATGCTCGCGGCCATGGCCGTAGCGCAGGCTGTCGCGCAGCCGGTAGCCCGGAGCGCCGGTCGCCTCGTCCCATTCGACCGTGAAGGCGAGCAGTCCGCCCGGCGCCATCGCCCGCGCAGCCGCGGCGAGAACCGGATGCAGGTCGCCCAGATAGCAGAAGACATCGGCTGCCAGCACGAGATCGAGCGTGCCCGGCGCGCGCGCCGCCAGGGCTTCGACGACATCGCCGACCGCGAGGTCGTCATAGAGCCCCTTGGCCAGGGCGCGCGCGACCATGCGCTCGGAGAGATCGACCCCGTCGATCCGGTCGACCCGGTCGCGGACCGCCTCGGCCATCAGCCCGGTGCCGCAGCCGAGATCGAGCGCGGCGGCGAAGCGCCGGCCCGGTGCCGTTGCGGCGAGCGCCGCCGCGATGGCCGCCGGCGCGCGGTAGCCGAGCCGGCCGACCAGCGCTGCATCGAAATCCTCGGCATAGCCGTCGAACAGCGCGCGGACATAGCCGGCCGGCGGCGCGGCGGGGCTGGTGCCAGCCAGCCGGGCGGCATGGAGCGCGGCGCCGAGCCGGTCCTCGGGATCGAGTTCGGCCGCCCGGGCGAAGGCCGCTGCGGCGCCGTCCCGGTCGCCGGCCTCGGCGCGGGCGCGGCCGAGCGCGAACCAGGCGGCGACCCAGTGCGGCGCGATCTCCAGCGCCTGGGCGTAGAGATCGGCGGCGCCCGCCGCATCGCCGGCCTCGGCCAGTGCCTCGGCATAGTCGTAGCGACGGTCGGCGATCAGGTCGCCGGAGGAGAGGAAGGTGGTCTGCATGGGGCGATCCGCGTGGGGCTTCCTGATAGACCGGCCCCGGCGCCGAGGAAAGCCGCAGCGCGCTGCTGACGCGGCCGGTACGCCACCCTACATTCTGGCCCGATGCCCGTCGCCGCCGATCTCCTCACCCTCACCCCCGCCGGGCTCTACTGCCCGCGCGGCGGCTTTCACATCGACCCGGTCCGCCCCGTCGACCGGGCGCTGATCACCCACGGCCATTCCGACCATGCCCGCTCGGGCCACGGCGCCGTGCTGGCGACGCCGGAGACGCTGGCCATCATGGCGGTGCGCTACGGCGAGAATTTCGCCGGCACCACCGAGGCCGCCGGGCTCGGCCGGCCGATCCGCATCGGTGACCTAGCCGTCACCTTCCATCCGGCCGGCCATGTGCTCGGCTCCGCCCAGATCGCGCTTGAAGCCGGCGGCGCCCGCATCGTCGTCTCCGGCGACTACAAGCGCCAGCGCGACCCGACCTGCAGCCCGTTCGAGCCCGTCGCCTGCGATGTCTTCGTCACCGAGGCGACCTTCGGGCTGCCGGTGTTCCGCCATCCGGACGCGCGCGGCGAGGCGGACAAACTCATCGGCTCGCTCGCCCTCTTCCCCGACCGGCCGCATCTGGTCGGCGCCTATGCGCTCGGCAAGGCGCAACGCATGATCGCGCTTTTGCGCGAGGCCGGCTATGACGACACGATCTTCCTGCACGGCGCGCTGGAGCGGCTGTGCCAATTCTACGAGAGCCGCGGCATCGAACTCGGTCCGCTCGATCCGGTGCGCGGGCTGAAGCCGAAAGATCTGGCCGGCCGCATCGTGCTCTGCCCGCCCGGCTCGATGGCCGATCTCTGGTCGCGCCGGCTCGGCGATCCGGTCACGGCCTTCGCGTCCGGCTGGATGCGGGTCAGGGCGCGCGCCCGCCAGCGCGGCGTCGAACTGCCGCTGATCGTCTCCGACCATGCCGACTGGGACGACCTGACCGCGACCATCGAGGAGACCGGCGCCGGCGAGGTCTGGGTCACCCACGGCGCCGAGGAGGCCCTGGTCCACTGGTGCCGCCAGCGCGGCCTCGATGCCCGCCCGCTGAACCTGCTCGGCTATGGCGACGAGGGCGAGGCCGAACCGGAGGGATCGCCGGCCGCCGAGGCTGCGCCCGGCGCAGAGGTTGGTTCCGCCGGCGACAGCGGGGCGGCGGCATGAACCGCTTTGCCCAACTGCTCGACCGGCTCGCCTATGAGCCGCGGCGCAATGCCAAGATCGCCCTGATGGCGGACTATTTCCGCCATGTGCCCGATCCCGAGCGCGGCTATGCGCTGGCCGCGCTGACCGGGTCGCTCGGCTTTGCCGAGGCCAAGCCCGGGCTGGTTCGGGCGCTGATCGCGGAGCGCACCGACCCGGTCCTGTTCGGCCTCTCCTACGATTTCGTCGGCGATCTCTCCGAGACCGTCGCGCTGATGTGGCCTGCCCCGGAGACGCGGCCGAACGCGGTGCCGAGCCTCGCCGAGGTGGTCGAGACGCTCGCGGAGACCGCGAAGCGCGACCTTCCGGCGATCCTGGCACACTGGCTCGACGCGCTCGACGAGGCCGGCCGCTGGGCCTGCCTGAAGCTGATCACCGGGGGCCTGCGCGTCGGCGTCTCGGCGCGGCTCGCCAAGACGGCGGTCGCCCAGCTCGGCGCGATCGAGCCGGACGAGGTCGAGCATGTCTGGCACGGGCTGGCGGTGCCCTATCTCGACCTCTTCGCCTGGGTCGAGGGACGCGGGCCGCGGCCGGAAAGCGACGACCCGGCGCCGTTCCGGCCGGCCATGCTGGCGCACGCGGTCGAGGACGGCGATTTCGACCGGCTCGACCCGGCCGATTTCGTCGCCGAATGGAAATGGGACGGCATCCGCGTCCAGGCCGCCGCGGGCCTCAGCCTGGAGACCCGCCGGCACCGGCGCCGGCTCTACAGCCGCACCGGCGAGGATATCGGCGCCGCCTTCCCGGACCTGCTCGAGGCGCTCGATTTCGACGCCGCCATCGACGGCGAACTCCTGGTGCTGGTCGACGGCCGGGTGCAGAGCTTCAACGTGCTGCAACAGCGGCTGAACCGGAAGACGGTGACGCCGCGCATGCTGGTCGAGCAGCCGGCCCATATCCGCGCCTACGACCTGCTGGTCGAGGCCGGCGAGGACCTGCGCGCCCTGCCCTTCGCAGCCCGGCGCGCGCGGCTGGAGCGTTTCATCGCCCGCACCGGCCATCCGCGGCTCGACATCTCGCCGATGATCCCGTTCTCAAGCTGGGAGGCCCTGGCCGAGGCGCGCGCCGATCCGGCCGCCGCCGGGGCCGGGCCGGATGCCGAGGCGGTCGAGGGCGTCATGCTGAAGCGGCAGGACAGCGCCTATCTGCCCGGCCGGCCAAAGGGCCTCTGGTACAAGTGGAAGCGCGACCCGCGCGTGGTCGACGCGGTGCTGATGTATGCCCAGCGCGGCCACGGCAAGCGCTCGTCCTTCTATTCCGATTTCACCTTCGGGGTCTGGCGCGGCACCGGGGCCGCCGCCGAACTGGTGCCGGTCGGCAAGGCCTATTTCGGCTTCACCGACCAGGAGTTGACCGAACTCGACCGCTTCGTCCGCCGCCACACGATCAACCGCTTCGGTCCCGTGCGCGAGGTGCAACACGACGCATCGGTCGGGCTGGTGCTGGAGGTCGCCTTCGAGGGGCTCGGTCGCTCGACGCGGCACAAGTCCGGCGTCGCCATGCGGTTTCCCCGCATCAGCCGCATCCGCTGGGACAAGCCACCCGCCGAAGCCGACCGGATCGAGGTGCTGGAAGCCATGCTGCGCTCGGCCGCCCCCGCCGATGAGGATTGACGCGGACCGATCCAGGCGGCCACGCGGCCCGGAACACGCCCCGCCCGGTCAATCGGCCGGGGTCGGCGCGGCGGCCGCCCACAGGCCGAGGCCGGCGCGGCGGGCTTCCGTCTCGTCGGCGCCGAGATCGTCGCCGGCCGCCTTGGCCCAGCCCTGGCGCACCAGCCAGCGGCCGACATCCTCGCTGCCGAGCCGGCAGGGCGACACGAAGTCGCCCTCGCGCGCGCCCTCCGGCACCGTGCATTGCAGCCCGCGCCCGCGGACGAAGGCGCGCAAGGCCACCGCGGCGCGCGCGCCGCAGGGCCAGTCCTGACCGGTTGCGTCGCGGCAGGTCTCATCCGACGCCGGCGCCGTGATGCCGGCGAGGCGCACGCGCACGTCGCCGGCCCGGACCACGCCGGCCGACTCGACCAGGATCGGGCGCAGCACGCGCAGCTTCGGGGGGCCGAGCGGCTTTCTGACCGGTTCACGTGCGGGCAGCCGCTCCAGCGGCCCGGTCACGGCCGGCGGCGGCGTCACGCCCGGCGGGGTGACGTTGCGCACGTCGACCGGCCCTTCCGGGGCGACCAACACCGGCCCCCGCAAGCCGGCCGACGAGGCTGCCGGCGTGGGTGGCCGCACCGTACCGACCGCCGTCGGGCCCGCCGTGCCGGAGACCTCGGGCGCGACGGACATGGCAGTGCCGGCCGGTCCCGGCGGCCTGGCGGTGCCGCCGGGAAGGTCGGTCGCGACCGTGCCGGTCCCGGCGCCGCGCGTGCCGGGCATGGCCGGCGGATCGATCACGGCCGTTGCTGGCACCGTCACGGATCGGGATATCCCGGGCTGCGGCGGCTGGGCACCGCGATCCAAACCGAAATAGAGCATCGCCGCGCCGATCGGGACCAGGCCGGCGGTCGCGCCGATCAGGGCGAGACGGGCGACCCGGGTCATTGGCTGGCCCATACGATCCGGGCGAGCCAGGCGATCTCCGTCAGGGCCAGCCGCTCGGAGCCCGGCGAATCCGTGGCCGCGACCTCGACGGAGCGCTTGGTGCGGCGCAGGAAGATGCGGGCGGTCAAGGTCCCGTCCGGGGTCTGGATCAGCACGCGATCACCGCGCCGGATTTCGATGTCGGGGCGTACGATGATCACATCGCCGTCGCGGTAGAGCGGCTGCATTCCCGAGCCGGCGACTTCGATCGCGAAGAGCGGATCCTCCGGTGCCGCCGGAAAGGCGACCGCGTCCCAGCCCGTCCCGGTCGGCCGCCCGCCGGGGTCGAAGAAGCCGGGCGCACTGGCCTCGCGGGCGTCGATGAACGGCACCGTGCGGGCCGGGACGGCATAGTCAGGTCCTTCGCGGCCTTCGACCAGCCCGACGAATTCGTCGAAGCGCGCGCCGACCGCCTGCAGCACCTTGGCGATCGACTCGGTGGACGGCCAGCGAGGCCGGCCATCGCCGCCGTGGCGCTTCGACCGGTTGAAGGTGGTCGGATCGAGCCCCGCCAGCCGGGCCAGACCCGACGGCGTCAGGCCTTGGCGCGCCGCGAAAGCATCGATCGCGCTCCAGACACGTTCGTGCGTGATCGGGGGGACCGGCTCGCGCGTCATCGAATCTGGCCCTGCGACGAGAAAAATTCGTCTGCGTCCAACGAATACTTCTGGATTATTGTCTTGTCCAGATTTAAACGCATAGGTTGTATATCGTCTGTGGATAAGGAAGAGTGGCACCGCGTCCATCGGCCCAGCCTTGCGGCGCGGAAGTCCCATCGCTACACGGAAAGTCCGCGGCCGCACACCGGCACGGCGGTCCCCGCCGCCGGATCCGTATACCCGCGCGGATGGGACGATTCCGGAATGTCCGACAAAATCTTCAAGATTGCGAATGCGGCGGCGTGGACCGCAGCCGAGGCGCTCGGCCGGTTCGACGGCGCGCCGGTCGATCTGGCCGACGGCTATATCCACCTGTCGACGCGCGCCCAGGTTGCAGAGACCGCCGCGCGGCATTTCGCCGGACAGGCCGATCTGGTCCTGGTTGCCGTCGATCCGGCGTCTCTCGGCGCCGCCCTGCGCTACGAACCTTCGCGCGGAGGCCAGTTGTTTCCCCATCTCTACGGCCACCTGCCGCTGTCCGCCGTCGCCTGGACCGCGCCGCTGCCGCTCGGACCCGACGGCCGCCACCTCTTTCCGGAGTTCGACCGGTGACCCTCTACGGCCTTGCGCGCCCGGCGCTGTTCCGGATCGATGCCGAAACCGCCCACGGGCTGACCCTCAAGGCCCTCGCCACCGGCCTGGTGCCGGCTTGCGTGCCGGCCGACCCGCGCCTTGCGGTCAACCGGCTCGGCCTCGCCTTCCCGAACCCGATCGGGATCGCCGCCGGTTTCGACAAGAACGGCGAGGTGCCGGACGCGATTCTCAGGATCGGCTTCGGCTTTGCCGAAGTCGGCACGGTGACGCCGCAACCGCAGGCCGGCAATCCCAAACCGCGCGTCTTCCGCCTGCCGCGCGACCGGGCCGTGATCAATCGGCTGGGCTTCAACAACCAGGGCCATGCGGCGCTCCGGGCCCGGCTCATCGACCGGCGCGGGCGCGGCGGCATCGTCGGCGTCAATATCGGCGCCAACAAGGACACGGTCGACCGCGCCGCCGACTATGTCGCCGGCATCGAGGCCTTTGCCGACCTGGCGTCCTACTTCACCGTCAACATCTCGTCGCCCAATACCGTCGGCCTGCGTGATCTGCAGGCGCGGGCCGCGCTCGGCGACCTGCTGGCCCGCACGCTGGCCGCGCGCGACGACGCCGCAACGCGCCACGGTCGCCGGGTCCCGGTGCTGCTCAAGATCGCCCCCGATCTCGATGCGCATGGCCTCGAGGACGTGGCAGCCGAAGCGCTCGACAAGAAGGTCGACGGAATCATCGTCTCCAACACGACCTTGTCGCGGGAGCATCTGGTCGAGCCGGCCGCGCGCGAGACCGGCGGCCTGTCCGGCCGCCCCCTGTTCCTTCGGTCGACCGCGATGCTGGCGCGCATGCGGCTGATGGTCGGCCCCGACATGGTGCTCGTCGGCGTCGGCGGGGTCGACAGCGCCGAGACCGCCTTCGCCAAGATCACGGCAGGCGCCGATCTGGTGCAGATCTATACCGGCCTCGTCTACGAGGGGCCGGGCCTCGTCCGATCGATCCTCGACGGCCTCGCCCGGCAGGTCCGGCGCGACCGGCTCGGCTCGATCGCCGAGGCGGTCGGCAGCGAGGCGCGCCGCTGGGCTGAAGCGGCGGGGTAGGGCGCGGCCTGCAGGTCACGGCAGCGGGGCCGGTCCCGGTCCCGGTCCCGGCCGGCGACCGAGACCTCTGCGCACCGTTTCGGCAGGACCGCATTCTTTCCGCGCAGATTTGCCGAAAATTCGCCGCGCCGCCCGGGCACGTGATCGAATATCAAGACTTTCATGGCGTGATGCTTCAAAGCGACGGCGTTGGTGGCGGCGCCGGCCGGCGACGGACCGGCAGGACCCGCCGGCGAGGCCGTCTTGCCCGGGACGTGCGGGCGGAAAAGTGGAGGAGAGGGTGCAGCTCTACCTGCCGATCGCCGAACTGCCCGTGAACATGTTCATGATCTTCGGCATGGGCGCGGCGGTCGGGTTCCTGTCCGGCCTGTTCGGCGTCGGGGGCGGCTTCCTGCTGACCCCGCTGCTAGTCTTCTCCGGCATCCAGCCGGCCGTGGCGGTGGCGACGGTGACCAGTCAGATCGTCGCCTCCTCGGCCTCCGGCGCGCTCGCCTACTGGCGGCGCAAGTCGATCGACTGGAAGCTCGCGCTGTTCCTGCTCGCCGGCGGTGTCGTCGGCACGGTGTTCGGCGTCCTGGTGTTCCGGCTGCTGCGCACGATCGGCCAGCTCGATGTGGTGATCGGCCTCTGCTACGTCGTCTTCCTCGGCGGCATCGGCATGCTGATGGTGATCGAGAGCGTCCGCTTCATGATCGCCGCACGCCGCGAGGCCGCGCCGGAGCCGCGCAAGCTTCGCCAGCACGGCTGGATCCATGGGCTGCCGTTCAAGGTCCGCTTCCAGCGCTCGCGCCTCTACATCTCGGCCATTCCGATCCTGGCGCTCGGCGTGTTCATCGGCTTCCTCGGCACGCTGCTCGGCATCGGCGGCGGCTTCATCATGGTGCCGGCCCTGATCTATCTCCTGAAGGTGCCGACCACGGTCGTGATCGGAACCTCGCTCGTCCAGATCCTCGGCACCATGGCGGTTGCCACCATCCTGCAGGCCTATTCGAACCAGTCGGTCGACGCGGTGCTGGCCCTGATCCTGATGGTCGGCGGCGTCATCGGCGCGCAGTTCGGCGCCCAGGTCGGCTCGCGCCTGCGCGGCGAACAGTTGCGCGCGCTGCTCGGGCTTCTCATCCTGGCGGTCGGGGTGCGTTTCGCCATCGATCTCGTCGTGACGCCGCAAGAGCCGTTTTCGATCGCCCCGCTGGTCTCCGGAGCTGCGCCGTGAGAGCCTTGCAGGTCGCCATCGTCCTCGCCGGCGCCATCCTGGCCTGCATCCCCGCCGCGCGCGCCGAAACCCTGGTGGTGGCGACCTCGACCGGCACGGTCAACATCGCCTCGAACTTCTCCGGCACCGACATCACCGTCTTCGGGTCGATCGAACGCGACCGGGCGACGGTCTCGCGGGCCTCGGAATACCAGATCGCCGTGCAGGTCTTCGGTCCGGGCGAAACCGTCGTGACGCGGCGCAAGCAGCGCGGCTTCGGCGTCTGGGTGAATCGCGACAGCCGCACCTATGTCGATGTGCCGAGCTTCTATGCGACGCTGACCACCGGAACGATCGACCAGATCGGCCCGCCCGAAACCCTGAGGCGGCACCAGGTCGGCCTGGAGCACCTGATACTGCCCGAGCGTTCGACCGGCTCCCCGGACGATCCGGCGCCGGGCGATCCGGACTTCCGCGCCGGCTTCCTGCGCCTCAAGCTGCATGCCGGGCTCTATCGGGAGTTGCCCGGTGCGGTCACCTTCCTGAGCCCGACGCTGTTTCGCGCCACCATCCCGCTGCCGGCCAACGTGCCGGTCGGCCGGTTCCGAATCCAGGTCGGACTGTTCCAGGAAGGCGTCTCGCTGGCCCAGCACACCTCGGCGGTGGTGGTCTCCAAGACGGGATTCGAACAGTTCATGTTCGACCTCGCCTTCACCCGACCCCTGCTCTATGGCCTCGGGACCGTCGTGCTGGCGCTGCTGACCGGCTGGTTCGCGGGCATCATTTTCCGCCGGGATTGAAGCACACCCGATTTCCAAAACCATTTACCTAACGTTATTGCATCCGTCGGCATTTTACCTGAAGTAAAATTTCAGGAGAATGCGGATGAACGGGATTTCTGTCGGTGCCCTGTTGCGCGGTGCGTTCGGCATTCTGGCGGCAGTCCTCCTGACATTCTCGGCCGTGGCCGCCTGGAATGCCTGGTCGGATCTCGCCCGGGCGGATCGGCTCGCCAAGGCCACGCGGGCGTCCGCAGCCCTGTTCACGGCGCTCCACAACGAACGGCTCGACCGCCCCGGGACCCAGAACGAACTGCTGTCCGAGCAGACCCGGACCGAATTCAGCAAGTTGACGACCAGTTCCCGCATCGCGGTCATGAATGCGCTGGCGACGGCTCTCCCGCTGCTGGACGCGCTCGACTTCGAGGGCAAGACCAAGAGCCTGCCGGAATTGCAGCGCCTGCAGAGCCAGCTTGCCGCCCTGCAGGCCGAAAGCCTTGCCGCCATCGCCAAGCCGAAGGCGGAGCGGCGGGCCGGTCTGGCGCAGGACTACGTGGCTGCCGCCAGCGCGCTGATCGATCTCCTCGGCAAGGTGTCGGTCGATATCGCCGGCGCGGTCGATCTCGACGATCCCTTCATCGACCGTCTGTTCACCATCAAGCAGACCGCCTGGGTCCTGCGCAGTACGGCCGGTGACGGCGCGCTTCTCCTGGTCGGCGGGCTCCAGAACCGCCCGGTCGGCGATGATGCGCCGATCCGCCACCGTGAGGCTCTCGCGCGCAGCCAGGGCCTCTGGTCGATCCTGCGCGATCTCACCGCTGGGCTGCCCGCCGATCCGATGCTGACGGACGCTCTCGCCAAGGTCGATGCTGGCTATTTCGAGAAGGACTTCCAGGCCGACGAGCGGCGCCTGCTGGCGACCGTCGCATCCGGCGGCAAGGCCCACCTGTCCTATGACGATTGGAATGCCCGCATCGTGCCGCGGCTTGCCGGCATCGTGCAGGTCGCCGACGCGGCTCTCGCCGCGGCGTTGCGCCGCTCGGAGGCGAAGGCCGGCGAGGCGCGCCTCTGGCTCGCCATCGATCTCGCCGGCGTTGCGCTGGCGTTTCTGCTGACCGGCGCCATCCTGCTGGCGGTATCGCGCCGCGTCACCACCCCGCTCGCCGCGATCCGCGATCGGATGGCGGCTCTTGCCGGCGGCGATCTCTCCGTCGAGGCTCCCTATGCCGATCGCCAGGACGAGATCGGCGCTCTGAGCCGGACCATGGCGACCTTCCGCGATGCCATGCGCCGCGCCGAAGAGTTGCGCCGCGAGCGCACCGAGCAGGAGGCGCGGGCGGCCCAGCAGCGCCGCCAGGAGCTGCATGCGCTGGCCGAACGGTTCGAATCCGCGGTCGGCGGGGTCGTCAGCACGGTCGCCTCCGCGGCGACGCAGTTGCAGGCCTCCTCCCGCATCCTGTCGGATGCCTCGGAGCGCACCGCCCAGGAATCGAGTGCCGTTGCGGCGGCAACCGGCCAGGCCTCGGCCAATGTAACCTCCGCGGCCGGCGCCGCCGAGGAACTGTCCGGTTCGGTCACCGAGATCGCCCGGCAGGTGTCGCAGTCGGCCGAGATCGCCGCCCGCGCCGTCAGCGAGGCGAAGCAGACCAATGCGCATGTCGAAGGGCTTGCCCGGGCTGCCGACCGGATCGGCTCGATCGTCGGCCTGATCAACAGCATCGCGGGCCAGACCAACCTGCTCGCCCTCAATGCGACGATCGAGGCGGCGCGGGCCGGGGAAGCCGGCCGCGGCTTCGCGGTGGTCGCCGCCGAGGTCAAGCAACTCGCCGACCAGACCGCCAAGGCCACCGCAGAGATCGGCGGGCAGGTCGACGCCATCCAGGCGTCGACCGGCGCCACCGCACGGGCGATCGAAGGCATCGGCGGCACGATTGAGACGATGAGCGGGATCGCCAGCCAGATCGCCACCGCAGTCGAGGCCCAGGGCCAGGCGACCGAGGACATTGCCCGCAGCGTCAACGGCGTGGCCCGCGACACCAACGCGGTGGCGCACGGGATCGGCTCGGTCACGACAGCCGCGTCCGAATCCCGCAAGGCCTCTGCGGAGGTGCTTCGCGCCTCGGCGGAACTGGGCCGCGAGGCCGAGGTGCTGCGCAGCGAGGTGCAGAAATTCCTCGCCACCGTCCGCGCCGCCTGATCGCGCCGGCTCAATCCGGCGCGAGGTGTCGCCGCGGGAAGCTGTAGACGCGGCCGTCGCCGACCAGGTGGGCGACGAGGCTCTGCGGGTCCAGAAGGCCGCGATAGGCCCGGTCGAGCAGATTGAGCCCGCCCGTCAAGGCCCCGAAGGCCGGCAGGATCAGCCGCCGGCCGTCGGTCGCGAAACAGCGCCGGCGCACCGACTTCGGCCGCAGCAGGACGCGCGCGGCCGGATGCAGATGTCCGGCGATCTCGCCGGGTTCCGCCGCCGCGGCGGGTTCGTGGCGGAACAGGAGCGGCCCCATGGCGACCTGTTCGACGACGGTCCCGCCGATCTCGCCGCGCAGCGCACGGTCATGATTGCCGGCAACCCAGACCCAGTCGCGGCCCACCTGCAGCGCCGCGATCCGCTGCCGTGCCTCCGCGGCGATCCGCTCCAACGCAAAGGGATCGTGGAAGGCGTCGCCGAGCGAAATCACGCAGGCGGGGTTCAAGGCGGCGATCAGACGGCCCAGACGGTCGAGCGTGACGGCGGTATCGTAGGGCGGCAGCAGGGACCCGCGCCGGGCCAGTGACGAGGCCTTCTCGAAATGCAGGTCGGCGACCACCAGCGTCGCCGCCTCCGGCCACCACAGGGCACCGTCGGGCAGCAGTTTCAGCTCCGTCCCGCAAAAGACCACCCCGGCGGCTCCGGCGGCCGGATCCTGGGCCGTCACGGCGGCATCCGGGCTGCGGGCACCCCGAACCGCGGCATCGCCGGCAGGGTCGTCACGGTCGAGGGCGGCGGCGAATCGCATGGTGTGATCCTGCCAGATCCGATGGCCCGCCGCGACGCTCGAATTCACGGTCTGTTCCCGATGACCGGCAGGCGGCGCAAGTCCGGCCGGCAGCGAAACCGACTCAGTTGACGACCCGCTTTTCGGCCGGCGTGTCGAGCGAGAAGGCCGGAATGTCGACGGTCAGACTGCCGCCGTCGGCCATGTCCATCACATAGTTGCCGACCATGAAACCGGACGAGGTCGTCAGAGGGCAGCCGGAGGTATACTCGAAGCTGCCGCCCGGCGGGATGACCGGTTCCTCGCCGACCACGCCCGGCCCGCGGACCTCCTGCGTGCGGCCTTGGGCATCCATGATCCGCCAATAGCGGGTCCTGAGCTGGACCGCGACCTGGGAGAGGTTGGTGATCTCGACCGTATAGGCCCAGAAGTATCGTCCCTGCGCCGGTTCCGACTTCTCCTCGAGGAAGTGCGGCTCGACGGTCACCCGGATGCCGCCGGTCACCGCCTCGTATCGCATTTGCTGTCTCCTGCCGGTCTGGTCGCCGTTGCCTTCGGGCTCCGGACGATCGCATTGCGCAGCCCTCGCAGGCCCCATAGTCTCGCCTTCGGAATGATGCCGTCTCGATGGCCCGGCACGCATCCGTCGCGATATCTGCCATGGCGGCAGCACGCCTGTCGAGGCTGAGGACGATACCGCATGCTGGACGGGCTCGCACGCCGTCTGATCGAAGGCCGGCTCGACCGAATCGGCCGCGATCTGGCCCGCCGCGGCGTCACCGCCGACCAGGTCACCGCCGCAGGCTTCGTCGCCAGCCTGATCGCCATCGGCCTGGTCGCCAGCGGGTCGCCGGCCGCCGCGGTCGCGTTCGTGCTGGCCGGCCGGCTCGCCGACGGTCTCGACGGCGCGGTGGCCCGGGCGACCGCGAAGACCGATCTGGGCGGCTTCCTCGATATCGTCTGCGATTTCGTCTTCTACGGCGGCATGCCGCTCGCCTTCGCGATCGCCGATCCGGCCGCCAGCGCCGTGCCGGCCGCCTTCCTGATCGCGACCTTCTACGTCAACGGCGCGAGCTTTCTCGGCTTCGCCATCCTGGCCGCGCGGCGTGGCCTGGAGACGACGCAGCGCGGCTCGAAATCGCTCTATTTCACCACCGGCCTCGCCGAAGGCACCGAGACCATCGCGGTGTTCCTGGTGGCCTGCCTGTGGCCAGCCGCCTTTCCGGCGCTCGCATGGGGCTTCGGCATCCTCTGCCTGATCACCGCTGCCGCCCGGGTCCGGCTCGCCATCACGACGTTCCGGAACCCGTAGGGCCGGTTCACTCCGCCGCGGCGGCGAGGCGGCCCGCATCGAGCGCGCCGATCAGGTCCTCGATCAGGTCGTCAGGATCCTCCAGGCCGACCGAGAGCCGCAGCATGCCGTCGGTGATGCCGAGTTCGGCGCGCGCCTCCGGGGTCAGCCGCTGGTGGGTGGTGGTCGACGGATGGGTGATCAGGCTCTTGGCATCGCCGAGATTGTTCGAGATGCGCACGATTTCGAGGCCGTTGGCGACCGCGAAGGCGCCCGCCTTGCCGCCGCCCACCTCGAAGCAGACGAGGCTCGACCCGCCGGTCATCTGGCGGGCAATGGTCGCCGCCTGCGGATGATCGGCGCGGCCGGGATAGATCACCCGGGTGACGCCCGGATGGGCGGCGAGCGCATCGGCGACCAGCGCGGCGTTGCGGGTCTGGCGCTCGACCCGGACGGCCAGCGTCTCCAGGCCCTTGAGCAGGACCCAGGCGTTGAACGGGCTCATCGACGGGCCGGTCTGACGGATGAAGACCTGCAGATACTTGTCCAGGAATTCCTTGGAGCACAGCACGACGCCGCCGAGGCAGCGGCCCTGGCCGTCGATATGCTTGGTCGCCGAATAGACCACCACGTCGGCACCGAGCTTCAGCGGCGACTGGAACAGCGGCGTGGCGAAGACATTGTCGACGACCAGGATGGCCCCGGCCGCATGGGCGATCGCCGCGATCGCGGCGATGTCGTAGACTTCGAGCGTCGGGTTGGTCGGACTTTCCAGGAACAGAACCCTGGTCTCGGGCCGGATGGCGGCGCGCCACTGGTCGAGATCGGCGCCGTCGACCAGCGTGCAGGCGATGCCGAAGCGCGGGCAGAGATCCTCGACGATGTAGCGGCAAGAGCCGAACAGGGCCTTGGCGGCGACGACATGGTCGCCGGCCGACAGCCGCGACAACAAAGCGGCATTGACCGCCGCCATGCCGGTCGCGGTGGCGCGCGCGACCTCCGCACCCTCGATCAGCGCCATGCGGTCCTCGAACATGGTCACGGTCGGGTTGCCGAAGCGCGAATACTGATAGCCCGGCGACAGGTTCAGAAACCGCGCCTCGGCCTCTTCGGCGGAGCCGTAGACGAAGCCCTGGGTCAGGAACAGCGCCTCGGACGTCTCGTTGAACTGGGAGCGGAGCGTGCCGCCATGGACGAGATCGGTCGCGGGCCGCCGGCGGCGGGAGGGAGTAGTGCTCATGTCCGGACTCCGGAACGCTGGCCGTGCGATGGACACAAAAAATCCCGGCCAGCATACGCGGACCGGGCTCCATCACACCCCGGCCCTTTAGCGACTTATTTAACGTGGCTGCAAGCCGGCCGGCTCAAATGACCACGAAGTGAAGGGTGCGATACGCCCGACCGACCGGCCTGTCAACACGTTTCCGCCTGCCAAGAAATGGGCAGGCGCGACTCGATTCCCTACCGCGCATCGGCTAACTGTCGGCATGTCTTCGGGATGTGGGGCGTTGCGTTCGATGGGCGGTGGCGAAATCGGGACCGGAGCCGGGATACTGGCCGCGCAGCAGGTCCGTGCGCTCGCCGCGGCCGGCGGCATCGCCACCGCACGCGCCTTCGACGACGACCAGATCCAGCCGGCCAGTCTCGATCTCCGGCTCGGCACCGTCGCCTACCGGGTCCGCGCCAGCTTCCTGCCCGGCCCCGGCCAGCGCGTCGCCGACAAGATCGACCAGTTGCGCCTGCACGAGATCGACCTCTCGACCGGGGCGGTGCTGGAGACCGGCTGCGTCTACATCGTGCCCCTGATGGAGCGTCTGGCCCTGCCGGCCGATGTCGCCGCCTCGGCCAATCCGAAGAGTTCGACCGGCCGGCTCGATGTGTTCACCCGCGTCATCGTCGACGAGGGCCGCGCCTTCGACACCATCCCGGCCGGCTATCGCGGGCCACTCTTTCTCGAAGTCTCGCCGCGCACCTTCCCGGTCCTGGTCCGCGCCGGCTCGCGCCTGTCGCAAATCCGCTTCCGCCGGGGCGACGCGCGCCTGACCGATGCCGAACTGGCGGCGCTGCATGCCACGGATCGGCTGGTCAACGAGGCCGACCCGGTGCTTGTCGACGGCGTGTCGCTGTCGATCGACCTGGAGGGTGCCGGGCCGGACCGTCTGATCGGCTACCGCGCCCGCCGGCACAGCGCGGTGGTCGATGTCGACCGCAAGGCGGCCCTCGACGTGCTCGATTTCTGGGATCCGATCCGGCGCCGGGGACCGGCCAGCCTGATCCTCGATCCCGACGAATTCTACATCCTGGTCAGCCGCGAGGCGGTGCATGTGCCGCCCAGCCATGCGGCCGAAATGGTGCCGTTCGATCCGCTGGTCGGCGAGTTCCGCGTCCACTATGCCGGCTTCTTCGATCCGGGCTTCGGCCATGCCGGCGCGGGCGGGGCCGGCTCGCGCGCGGTGCTCGAGGTGCGCAGCCACGAGGTGCCGTTCATCCTGGATCACGGCCAGACCATCGGCCGGCTGGTCTACGAGCGCATGGCGGAGCGCCCCGAGCGGGTCTATGGCGAGGTCGGCTCCAACTATCAGGCGCAGGGCCTGAAGCTGTCCAAGCATTTCCGTTTCTGAGGGCGGGCCTGCCGCCGGTATCTTGATGCCGTGCCCGACCGTTCCCACGTCTTGAGGACAGGAGGGTCGCGAGGCGACCGCCGGGGAGACCGACATGACGCCGCAGGAATCCGACATCATCCACGACATCTTCGCGCGCGTCCGCCAGATGGGGCCGGCGCCCTACGATCCGGCCGCCCATGCGGCGGTCGAGGCGGCGGTGGCGCGCGATCCGGAGGCCCTGCTCGGTCTGGTCCGGGCGATCGTTGCGCTCGACCGGGAGCGTCAGGCGCTGCTTGAGGAGACCGAGCGGCTGCGTGCGGAACTGGCCGCCGTCGACACCCACCCGCAGGCGGGCGCCCAGGGCGGCCTGTTCGGCGACAGTACCGGCCCGTTCGGCCATCCGGGCGCACCGGACGGCCATTCCCGTCCGCCCGAGCGGCGCGAGCCCTGGGGCAGCGCACCCTGGGGCACCGCGCGCACGGACCGATCCGTGCCCCCGCCCCCGCCGGGCCCGTGGACCGGAACCAATCCGGGTTCGTCGGACGGATGGGGTCGGCCCGGGCCGCAGCCGGGGCCCCTGCCTGCGCCGGGCCCGCTGCCCGCCCCCGGGCCCTGGGGGACGCGCACCGACCCCGGCCCCGGCGGATTGCCGGCGCCGACGCCGCCGCAAGGATCCGGCGGCAGCGTGCTCGGCACCGTGATCGGGGCGGCGACCGGCATCGCCGGCGGCGTCTTCGCCTACGAGGCGCTGAAGGGCCTGTTCGGCGGTTCGAATCACTCCGGCGGCGGTAGCCTGTTCGGCGGCGACGCCCATGCCTCGGAGGGCGGCGGACACAAGTCGGGCACCGATGATTTCGTCACCGGCGGCGGAATCGGCGGCGGGGGCGACGATTTCAGCTTCTTCGACGACGATCTCGACAACTGATCCCATCGCTTTTTCCGAATGCGAATTTCCCGGCCGGCCGGCCGGAGCCACCGAGCCGACCGGCCCACCGAACCGGCGGCCGCGGGACTCCGATCACGAAGTCTTTCAAATCGTGACACTGCGGTTAGACTCAGGCGCTGCGTTGCAGCAACGCTTGGCGCCCGCGTTCGTCTCCGATCTTCTTGGATACCATAGAATAATTTTTGCCACATTTACGTATTCGAGAGCCTTTTGGGCGCCCCAATCCGCCATTAACCCTCATCAACGGGCGGCCGTGCTGTATAGCAGGGTCGCACGGGGAAAAAGAACGCAATGGAGGGATGGATGGCTTCCGACTACACGTTCGGGATCGAAGAGGAATTTTTCGTCGTGGATGCCGCAACGATGAATTCCGTCAGGACCTTGCCACCCCAATTCCTGACCCGCTGCCGCGACCGGCTGGGCGATCGCGTTTCGCTCGAACTGCTGCAGTCGCAGATCGAGACGCAGACCGTGCCGCATCGGCACGCCGCGGACGCGCTGGCCGAATTGAAGGAACTGCGCGACGGCGTCGGCGATGTCGCCGACGGCTTCGGCTTCCGCCTGATCGCCGCCGGCACGCATCCCTTCGCCGAATGGCAGGCACAACGCCATACCGAGCGGGCGCGCTACCGCATGGTCATGAACGACCTGCAGATGCTCGGCTACCGCAATCTGCTGTGCGGCACCCATGTCCATGTCGCGCTGCCCGACCCGGAGCGGCGCGTCGCGCTGATGACGCGGGCGATGCCGTTCCTGCCGCTGTTCCTGGCGCTGTCGACCTCCTCGCCCTTCTGGTGCGGCAAGTCGACCGGGCTGCTCTCCTACCGGCCGGCCGCCTATGACGAGCTGCCGCGCACCGGCCTGCCGCCGGTCTTTGCCGGCGACGAGGACTATCGCGCCTATCTGGACTCGATGACCGCCGGCGGGGTCATCCCCGACGCCAGCTACATCTGGTGGTCGATCCGGCCGTCCATGGCCCATCCGACGCTGGAGCTGCGCATTGCCGACGCCTGCACGGTGCCGGAGGATGCGGTCGCCATCGCGATGCTGTTCCGCGCCCTGGTCGCCCGCCTCGATCGCGATCCCGACTTCGGCGTGCCCGTCGACGCGGTGGTGCGCGCCATCACCGAGGAGAACCGCTGGCGCATCCAGCGCGGCGGGCTCGATGCGCGCATCGTCGATCCGGCCAGCCGCACGCCGCTCCTGGTCCGGCTGGCGATCCGCCGCCTGGTCAAGGACCTGATGCCGGACGCGCGGCGGATCGGCCGGGCCGAGGATCTCGACGGCATCAAGGCGATCCTGGATTTCGGCACCAGCGCGCACCGGCAGCTGGAGGTCTTCGGCAATGCCCGCGAGGCCGACCAGACCCGCGAGGAGGCGCTCTACCGGGTCGCCACATGGCTGGCCCGCGCCACGATCGGCGTCGGCGGCATCGCTACCGCACCGATGCCACACGCCGCCGTCATGCATTGAGGAACCGACGCCGCCCGGATCGGGGGCTCGATCCGGACGGCGCCGCCTGCGGCCTCAACTCATGGCCGCAGTTGCTCGGAGGCCGCATCCAGCGTGCGGATGCAGGCCGGGGAGACCGACGCCCGCTGCCCTTCAAGGCAGGCGATCATGCGCCCGCCGCCGGGCGCGACGCCGGGGCACAGCCGGCGCGCATCGGCCGCGCAGGCCATCACGGTCAGTTCGGCGGATTTCGCCCGGTCGAGAAAGCTGCGGCAACCGGGTTCGAGCACGGCGCGGCGCTCGATCAGGCATTGCGCCAGCCGGCCGCCGCCGGGCGTCACCCCGGTGCAATGGCGCGCGGCATCCGCCCCGCACAGGCGCAGGGCCTCGCCGCCGCCGAGCCGCCAGGGGCCGGGTTCGAAACTCCAGGCCGCCGCCGGCGCCACCAGGATCGCGAGCACCACCGCGATGGTCCCGGCGCGAACGGCGAGGCGCCGTCTGCGCGTCGCGGCGGCAGCGGCGGCGGATGGAACGCGGGTCATGGCCTCTCCTCCGGTTCGCCCGACCGGCCCCCCGCCGGGGCACGAAGCCCCGGACCGCGGTCGGCGGCATGCGATGCGTGTCAGCGGGTCACGCGGTAGGTGCGGGTCGCGGTCCGGCCGGCCGGCCCCGTATAGGTCGCCTGGCCGGTGCAGACGCCGCCCGAGCAGCTGGCGGACCCGGTCCGGCTGACCGTGTTGCCGGCCGGGCCGGTGACGCTGCCGGCCGACGAGCAGCTGCCGTTGGCGCAGGTCCGCGAACCCTGGCTGGTATAGACGCCGCCGGCCGGACCGGTCCAGGTGCCGGAGCGCTGGAAGGCTTCCGCGCCGGTCGAGACGGCGAGAGAGAATGCGAGCGCGGCGGGGGCGAGCGCGAAGAGCTTGGCGAGGGTCTGCATGGTCAGTCTCCTTCGTGAGGGCGCCGTCGTCCGGCGATGACGAGAAGAGTGCAGCCGCAACTTTGCACGGCTTTTGCCGATCCGGCCCCGGATCGTAACGAAGTGTTGCATCCGGATCGGCCAGGCTCGCGCTTCCGGCTCCCATCCGTAGGATCGCGCCATGACCGACATGCCGCGCGTCGTCGTCGTCGAGGACGACCCCGAAATTCGCACCCTGGTCCGCGACTATCTGCGCCGCCAGGGCTTTCGCGTCGACATCGCCGACGGCGGGGCCGGGCTCGACCGCCTGCTCGCCCAATACGGTCCGCCGGACCTGATCGTGCTCGACGTGATGCTGCCGGGCGAGGACGGCTTCGCCATCTGCCGCCGGCTGCGCGTCGCCTCGCGCGTGCCGATCATCATGCTCACTGCGCGCGGCGACGACATCGACCGCATCCTCGGCCTGGAGATGGGCGCCGACGACTATCTCGCCAAGCCGTTCAATCCGCGCGAACTGGTCGCCCGCATGCGTGCGGTACTGCGTCGGACCGAGCCGCAGCCGATCGCGGACCGGCGCCGCTTCGTCGCCGGGCCAATCACGGTCGATCTCGACGCGCGCAGCGTCGCGACCGCCGACGGCGCCGCGATCGAGCTGACCGGGGCCGAGTTCGACCTGCTCGCCTGCTTCGTCACCCGGCCCGGACGGGTCCTGTCGCGCGACCAGCTGATGGACTGGACCCGCGGCCGCCGCGCCGAGGCGCTCGACCGAACCATCGACGTGCAGATGAGCCGGCTGCGCAAGAAGATCGAGGTCGGCGGCGAACCGCTGATCAAGACCGCCCGCGGCGCCGGCTACGTGCTGGCGGTCGCCGTGACGGAGGCCTGACATGCCGGGCCGCCTCGGCTTCGTCGGCCGGCTCGTGCTGATCCTGCTGGCGCTCATGCTCACCTTCGCGGCCCTGGCCGTGGCGGTCTCGTATACGGCGCGCGAGCGGCGCGCAGCCAACGCCGAGCGTTTCCCGATACCGGCCCAGGTCGCCGCCATCGTGGCGCTGGTCGAAGGCGAACCGAAGGTCGACCCGGAGCTCCTGGCCCGCGCCGCCGGGTCCGAGGCCTTCTCGGTCGCAATCACATCCGCCGCTCCGGCCCCGGTCCCGGCCGACCAGCGCATGCCGACGGTCGAATGGCTGGTCGGCCAGTATCTCGAGACCCTGCCCGACCGCGCGGTCGTCGCCCATCGGCCGGCACCGCCGGTGGACGGCACACTGGCGCGGCTGGCCGACCGTCTCGACCTGACCGGCCGCACCCCGATCGCCATCGCGATCGAACTGGTCGACGGCCGCTGGGCCTCGTTCGAATTGCGCGGCAATGCTGTCCGGCGCGTCTTCGGCGTGCCGGCCGGCTTCTGGATCGGCGTGCTGGGCTTCCTGTTCGCCGCCGCCGCGTTCTGGGCGATCCTGCGCGAAGCCCGGCCGCTGGCCGAACTGGCCGCATCGGCCGAGGATTTCTCGACCCGCGGCGAGCCGTCGCGCGTCTCCCCGCGCGGTGCGCCGGACATCCGCCGGCTGATCGACGTGTCCAACGCCATGCAGACCCGCATCGCGGCCCTGATCAAGGGCCGCAGCATGCTGATCGGCGCGATCGGCCACGACCTGAAGACCTACATCACGCGGCTCCGGCTGCGCATCGAGGCGATCGAGGCCGACGAGCAGCGCGAACGCGCCGCGCGCGATCTCGACGACATGACGGCGATGATCGACGAAGCCCTGGCGCTCGCTCGCGGTACCGGCGCGCCGGATCGACGCGAGCCGGTCGATCTCGCCGACCTGCTCGATCATGCCGTTGCCGGCCGCCCGCTCGCCGCGATCGAGCGGGCGCCCCTGCCCGCCGGCCCGGCGGTCCGCGTCGCCGGCGATCCGGTCGCGCTCGCACGCGTGGTCGGCAATCTGCTCGACAATGCCGGACGCTACGCCGCCCGCTGCCGCGTGACATTGGCGCGCGAGGGCACCTCTGTCTCTGTGGCGGTCGAGGATGACGGTTCCGGCATTCCGGACGCGGAGCGCGAGGCGGTGTTCGAGCCCTTCTACCGGCTCGAGCGCTCGCGCAACCGGGCGACCGGCGGCACCGGCCTCGGCCTTGCCATCGCACGCCAGATCATCGAGGCCCATGGCGGCACGATCACGCTCGACCGCAGCCCGGCGCTCGGCGGCGCCCGCTTCATCGTCCGCCTGCCGGCCGCCTGAAACCGGCCGGCAACGACGCCGCAACAGGGCGCGACATCACGCGGAAACGCGGCTGTCCTAGACGATCCGGCACCGAAACGCCCCGCCCCGGAGCCCCCATGCCGTCGCCTGCCGCTACCCGCTACACCCTTGCCGCCCTGCTCGTCCTGCTGCCGGCCGGCGGCGCTGAGGCCTCCGCCACGCTCGACTGCACCATCTCGGATGCGGCGGTCGAGGCGAGCGCGAACGCCATCCTCGCTCATGGCATCCCGGCACCGCTCTCCAATGTCTCGGGCGAGATCACCCTGAAATCCGCCAAGGGCCTCCCGACCCTGCCGCCCAAGACGACGTTCGAGGGCGAGCATCTGGCCCATTCCTGGGTGCTCGGCCCGGACCTGAAGCTGCAGCTCTATCGTGAGCTGGACGGTGACGGCGTCACCGCGCTCGACCTGGTCATCGAAACCCGCCGGGCCGGATCGGACGACGAGGCCCCCTATCGCGGCCGCTACACGCTCAAGGCCTCCTGGGTCGACAAGGGCGAGGCCAAGTCCAAGACCTTCTCCGGCAAGGTAGTCTGCACGGCGGGGTGACGATCGGCCATAAGCCGGCCGGCCGCCGCCCCGGAGGTTCGCACCGCGACGGCCTCGGTCCTCATGGAAAAAAGCCCGCGCCGGGAGGGACTCCGGGGCGCGGGCAAGTCGGGCTTTTGGGAGGAGGATTCCGGGCCTTGTCAGCGGGCCGGCGATCGGCTGGAAGACCGGTCACCGGCGCCGGATCAGCGGCAGCGCATGGTGCGCTTGTAGTGCGGGCGGCCGTAGTAGTCGTAGTGCGAGAAGACCACGCGGGTCACGCAGAAGAGGTCGTTGCGACCGTCATTGTAGACGACGCGGCCGGAATTGCCATTGACGATCAGGAGCCGGTCTTCGGCGGACAGGTCGTCGCCCGAGACGGTGCTCTCGAAGGTCTTGGAGGCGACGAAATCATTGTCGTCGGCCCGGGCGGTGTTGAGGGTCGCGGTCGCGGCGACCAGGGCGAAGGCGGCGATGGTGGCGAACTTGCGGATCATGGCGAACTCCTTGGGGCTTGGCTGGCTTCCGGGGTCCGGCACCGTCCTCGGCGCCGTCCGTTGAAATGACAATGCATGCAGATCGGACGATCGAAAAGGGGCCTCTCCTCCAATCGGATGGGAAGGCTCGCCGGCAGTCCGGAAACACGGTCATGCTGGTCAGAACGGCCCCGGCATGGCACCCTCTACGCGAGCCCGAAATGCATCCGTTACCGGCGGGAGGGTTCAGCGATGGAAGCCGACACATCCGCAACCAAAGACCGGCCGGCACCCGGCCGGCGGCGGCGTTGGCTCTATCTGCTGGTCGCGCTCGCCATCTGTGGCGTCGGCCTCTGGGTGCAGTCGATCGATAAGCAGGCCGTCATCCAGGCCTCCCGGGAAGCCATCGTCTCACTCGACGCCTTCGATCCGCTTTCGGTACTGGACGCCTATGCGGCGCAGATCAGGCACTGCGGGCCGACCACCACCATCGGCGGCGCGCCGGCCGGGTTCGGCTGCTCGTATGATCATCCCTGGAATCCGGTGACCTATATCGTCGCCGTGCCGAAGACCGTGCTGATCCTGTGGTCCAAGGCGAGCGGACCCGGTTCGATCCTGCTCCTCCTGATCTTCCTGACCGCCATTCCGCTCGCCTATGCGGGCCAGAAGCGCGTGCTCGATCGACACCGGGACATGACCATTCTGGATGCCGCCATGATCGCTCTCGCCGCGCCGGTCCTGGCCAGCCTGATGGCGCTGGCCGCAAAATGGATCGCGATCGCGACGTTGGCTGCCTTCGGCGCGGCTATTTCGCTCTGGTTGACGATTTCGTCCATCATCGGCATGGTTTCGGCCGTGATCGCCTTCGTCAGGAAGGTCGATCGGACCGCCGATCGCCTGGAACAGGCGCAGGACTGGCTGACGCGGCGCCGGAAGTGAGCCTTCGTCGGCGCGACCTCCCGCGTCTTGCCCGGAGGCCCGAACGGCCGGGCCGGTCCCTGGACGGACCGCGACCGCGAATTGCGAGGAGCGGACCGGGTCCGGGTTGCTAATCCGGACCGGCGGGGTTTCGATGACCGGATTGCCATCCGTCCCCGGCGGGATATCGACGCCGGGATCCCTCCTTGCCGCCGATCCGCCCAACGGAGAAAATGCTCCCATGAGCCCAGCCTCCGCCCCGCCTTTCGTGCGCCCCTCGCCCGGCTGCGGCCGGATCGGCGTTTCGGATTGCCCCGGACGCCGCGCGCCGGACGACGTGACAAGCGGCCTCGATGCCGACCTCGATGCCATCGCCGCTTGGGGCGCCGCAGCCGTGGTCAGCCTCACGTCGGCTGCCGCGTTGGAGGCGCTCGGCCTGGCGGGGTTCGGCGCCGGTGTCGAGGCCCGAAACATGGACTGGCTGCCCTTACCGGTTGCCGAGTCCGGCATCCCGGATGCCCGCTTCGAAACCGCCTGGGCGACGGTCGGCGAAGGTCTGCGGGCGCGGTTGCGGGACGGTGCGGATATCCTGGTTCATAGTCTCGGCACCGCGAACCATCCGGCCACCGTTGCCGCGCGGCTGATGGTCGAACTGGGCACAGCGCCGGGGCCGGCGGTTGCAGCGGTGGGCGCGGCGCGGCCGGACGCGACACCGACGACGGCGCAGGTCGCCCATGTCGCCGGGACCGCCCCGGCCGACGAGCCGGTGCCGGATCGCGGCCTGGATGCCCGGCGCAACCGCGCCGTCGGCGCCCTGCTCGGGCTGGCGGTCGGCGATGCGGTCGGCACCACGCTGGAATTCAAGCGCCGCGACGACCGGGCGCCACGGCTGACCGACATGGTCGGCGGCGGGCCATTCGGCCTGAAGCCGGGCGAATGGACCGACGACACCGCCATGGCGCTGGCCCTCGCCGAAAGCCTGAGAGCCCACCCGACCCTCGACGAGCGCGACCTGATGAACCGCTTCGTCAACTGGTACCGGCACGGCGCCCATTCCTGCACCGGCACCTGTTTCGACATCGGCAATACGGTGCGCGGCGCGCTCGACCGCTTCGGCCGGACCGGCAACCCGGTCGCCGGCGAGACCCATGCCCATGCCGCCGGCAACGGCAGCCTGATGCGGCTCGCGCCGGTCGCCGTCCGGCACTGGCACGACCGGGAGCGCCGGCGCGACGTGGCCGCCCGCCAGAGCCGGACCACCCATGGTGCCGCCGAGGCGGTCGATGCCTGCGTGGTCTATGCCGATCTCCTCGCCGAGGCGATCGCCGGCAGGCCGCGCTCCGCCGTGATGCGGCCGCGGAGCGAGCCCTATGCGGGCAGGATCGGCCCGATCGCCGCCGGCAGCTGGCGCGGCAAGCCGCGGGCGCAAGTGCGCGGCTCAGGCTATGTCGCCGACGCGCTCGAAGCCGCGCTCTGGTGCGTCGGGCGGACGGCGGATTTCCGCGGCGCGGTCCTGATGGCCGCCAACCTGCGCGAGGATGCCGACACCACCGCGGCGATCGCCGGCCAGCTCGCCGGAGCGCTTTACGGCGCCGCCGGGATTCCGCCCGCCTGGCGCGCGGCGGTCGCCTGGGGAAAGACGATCGAATCCCTGGCCGCGGACCTGTTCGACGCCGGCGCAACCGAGGCTCCGGGGCCCGTCTGAGCACCGCCTCCTACGGCCGGCGAGGCGGCGCGGGGGGCGGCATGGTGCCGTGCGTCGCCACTCTTGACGGGTCGAGGCGGGCCTGTATGGTGGTATAGAGGCATCGGCGCCCCCGGGGACGGGAGATATCCCCATGGCGGCCTGACGGATGCCCGGATTTCCCGTGGGAGGAAACGACAATGAATTCCGATCGTATGGACCGGCGCCAGATCCTGAAGGCGTCGGCCGGTCTTGCCGCATTTGCGGCCGCCGGCATCCGCCCGGCCTTCGCCGCACCGACCAAGCCGGCCGCGCCGGTCGTGCTCAACATCATGGACGTCGCCGGCAATCTGGCGCTGACCCAGAAGTCGATCGAGAACTACCGCAAGGCCAAGCCCGACTGGGTCTCGCGCGTGGTCTTCGGCAAGGCGCCGGCGCCCGAACTGCCCGGCAAGATCAAGGCCCAGCAGGACGCCAACCGGGTCGACATCGACCTCGTCCTGACCGGCACCGACGTACTCTCCGCTGGCATCGACCAGAAGCTGTGGATCGATCTGGTCCCGGCCCAGCAGGCCAACCTGCCCGACCTGAAGGCGATCTATCAGGAGCCGGCCTTCCGCATGCAGAGCTTGGCGCAGGGCCAGGGCGTGGTCGTCACCTACTATCCGTCCGGCCCACTGCTCGAATACATGCCCGAGCGCGTCAAGGCGGTGCCGAAGACCGCAGAGGACCTGCTCGCCTGGGCCAAGGCCAACAAGGGCCGCTTCATGTATGCCCGCCCGGCCAATTCAGGCCCGGGCCGCACCTTCCTGATGGGCCTGCCCTACCTGCTCGGCGACAAGGACCCGAAGGATCCGGTCGGCGGCTGGGACAAGACCTGGGCCTATCTGAAGGAGCTCGGCGAGACCATCGAGACCTATCCGGCCGGCACGACACCGACCATGAAGGCGCTCGGCGAGGGCTCGGTCGACATGATCGTGTCGACGACCGGCTGGGACATCAATCCGCGCGTGCTCGGCGTGGTGCCGAAGAACGCCGAGATCGCCGCACTGAAGGGCTTCCGCTGGGTCGCCGACGCGCACTACATGTGCGTGCCGAAGGGCGTCTCGCCCGAGAAGCTCAACGTGGTGCTCGACCTGATGAACTTCCTGCTCACCAAGGAGCAGCAGGCCTATACCTACGACGAGGGCTACTTCTATCCCGGCCCGGCGGTGGCCGGCGTGACCCTCGACATGGCGCCCGCCGACAGCCAGGCGGCGATCAAGGAATTCGGCCGCGCCGCCTATGCGGACTTGATCGCCAACAACCCGATCGAGCTGCCGCTGTTGCCCGACAAGATGGTCCTGGCCTTCCGTCGCTGGGACGAGGAAATCGGCTCCCGCAAGAAGTGACCGGCGCGGCCGCCGCATCAGGACCTCGATGCGGCGGCCGCCCGTGCGGCCAAGACACCCCGATCCGCCGGCCCCGAGGCCGGCGGCCGCGCCGCGGTGCGCATGACCTGTCCCCGTGATCCCGCCGACACCGGCGGGGCGCCTCCCTCCGGATCCCGAAACGCTCCATGTCCACGCCCGTCTTCCAGGAACTCCGGCTCGAAGCCATCCGGCGCGAGTTCGGCGGCTTCAACGCCCTCAAGGGCGTGTCGCTCACCATCCGGCGCGGCGAGTTCATCGCGCTGCTTGGGCCCTCCGGCTGCGGCAAGACGACGGCGCTCAACTGCATCGCCGGCCTGCTCGCCCTCTCGGGCGGCCGGATCATGCTCGACGACCGGCGCATCGACACGCTGAGGCCCGAGCAGCGCGGCTTCGGCATGGTGTTCCAGAACTATGCGCTGTTCCCGCATATGACGATCGCCAAGAATATCGGCTTCGGCCTCAGGATGCGCGGCACGCCGGCCGACGAGATGGCGCGGCGCATCGCCGCCGCCGTGCAGCTCGTCCGCCTGCAGGGCCAGGAGGCGAAGCTGCCCGGCCAATTGTCCGGCGGCCAGCAGCAGCGCGTCGCCATCGCGCGTGCCATCGTGATCGAGCCGCCCCTGGTGCTGATGGACGAGCCCTTGTCCAATCTCGACGCCAAGCTGCGCCTGGAGATGCGCCAGGAAATCCGCCGCATCCATTCGAGCCTCGGCTCGACCACCATCTACGTGACCCACGACCAGGAGGAGGCGCTCTCGCTCGCCGACCGCATCGTGGTGCTGCGCGAGGGCGAGATCCGCCAGGTCGGCACGCCGGAGGAGCTCTACGCCCGCCCGACCGATCTCGGCGTCGCCGACTTCATGGGCTACCGCAACCGCGTCGCCGGCCGCCTCGTCGGCGAGGCCGGGGGCTTCGTCCGGGTCGCCATCGACGGCGGCGAGCTGGAAGGCCAGTTGCAGGGGCCGGCTCCGAAGGACGGCCGCGTCGTGGTCGCGCTGCGGCCCGCGGACTTGCGGGCCGGTACGACCGGCTCGGTCGACGCCAAGGTCACGGCGATCGAATATCGCGGCCACGAATTCGTCGGCCTCGCCGCCGTGGCGTCCGGCGCGGAGCTGCATTTCAGCGCCGACGAACGCCTTGCGGCCGGTGCGGCCGTGCGTCTGTCGGGCGCGCGCGAACGCACGCTCGTCTTCGCGGAGACCGCCGCATGAGTGCCGAAACGCCCTCGCTCGGCGCCCGGCTCTCCGCCCGCGGCCTCGACGGCACCACGCTCCTGGTCCTGCCCGGCGTGATCTTCGTGGTGGCGCTGTTCATCTACCCGTTCCTGTACGGGCTGTGGCTGTCGTTCCACCCGAAGGCCGGCCCGGCGCTGGCCAACTATGCGAAATTCTTCTCCGATCCGTTCCTCTACGGGACGATCTGGACGACCATGAAGCTGGCCCTGCCGGTGACGCTGATCAACCTGCTGATCGCGCTGCCGATCGCCTTCCGGGTCCGCCTGCTGCGCCGGCAGCGGCTGCTGACCACGCTCCTGATCCTGCCGATCACGCTCGGCACGGTGCTGGTCGCCGAGGGCATGCTCTTCTATCTGGGCCCGCAGGGCTGGCTCAATCGCGTGCTGATGCTGGCCGGCCTGATCTCCAGCCCGGTCAAACTGGTCAACAACTACTGGGGCGTGTTCATCAGCCTGGTGATCACCGGCTTCCCGTTCACCTTCCTGCTGACGCTCTCCTACGTGACCGGCATCGACCCGTCGCTGGAGCAGGCCGCGGCGACGCTCGGCGCCAACGCACGCAACCGCTTCCGCGAGGTGTTCCTGCCGCTCCTGCTGCCCGGGCTCGCCATCACCTTCTGCCTGTCCTTCGTACAGGCCTATTCGGTGCTGCCGTCGGCGGTGCTGGTCGGCGACCCGTCGAGCGCGACGCGCGTGATCTCGATCGCCGCCTACCAGGCGGCCACGGAGGAATACGACTACGCCATGGCGTCGGCCATCGCGATGATCATGGGCCTGACCCAGCTCGGCGTGGTCGCGCTGGTGCTCGGCCTCCGATCGCTCCTCTATCGCGGCCCCGTCGCCGCCGCCAAGGGCTGACCCATGCCGAAGGACACCTCGCTCACGGCACGGATCTGGGCCTTCGCGGTCTGGTCGGTGGTGATCCTGTTCCTGATCAACCTCGCCGGCCTGATCGGCTCGGTGGTGACCAGCTCCTTCGCCACGCGCTGGCTCGGCACCTGGCTGCCGGCCGGCTTCACCACCAAGTGGTACTTCTCCGCCTGGGACGAGTTCCAGCTCGGCGACGTGCTGACCGTCACCTTCCAGGTGGTGTTTGCGGTCGTGTTCCTGTCCGGCCTGATCGGCGTGCCGACCGCCTACGCCATGGCGCGGCGCGAATTCCCCGGCAAGCGGCTGGTCATGGTGCTGTTCCTGCTGCCGATCCTGGTGCCGCCGGTGACCTTCGGCATCCCGCTCGCGACCGTGCTCTACCAGGTCGGGCTCGGCGGCACGCTGACCGGCGTGATCCTCGCCAATCTGGTGCCGACCGTGCCCTTCGTGATCCTGGTCATGATCCCGTTCATCGAGCAGATCGATCCGCGCCTGGAGGCCGCCGCCCGGGTCTTCGGCGCCGGCACCTTCGGGGTGTTCCGCCATGTCCTGGTGCCGATCCTGACCCCCGGCATCCTGGCGGCGCTGCTGCTCGTGCTGGTGCGCACCATCGCGATGTTCGAACTGACCTTCCTGACCGCAGGACCCGGCAGCCAGACGCTGGTCGTGGCGCTCTACTATTCGGTCTTCGCCGCCGGCGTCCGCGCCGTGCAGTCGATCGACGCGATGGCGGTGATCTACATGCTGACCACGCTGGTCTGGCTCCTGATCGCGCTGCGCTTCGTCAACCCGACCCAGATCGTCGCGCGGGCCAAGCGCGACGCGCATTGAGGGCGCCGCCATGGACCCGACCCTCAGCCTGCGCGAGCCGATCGCCCCGCAACTGGTCGCCAAGCTGCGCCACGCCATCGTGGAGATGACCCTGCGGCCCGGCGAGGCGCTGTCCGAGAAGGACATCGCCAGCCGCTTCGGGGTCAGCCGCCAGCCGGTGCGCGAGGCCTTCATCAAGCTCGCAGACGCCGGGCTCCTGCAGATCCTGCCCAACCGAGGCACCTTCGTGGTCAAGATCTCGGTGCGCGAGGTCGCCAATGCGCGCTTCGTGCGCGAGGCCGTGGAGGTCGCCATCGCCCGCAGCGCCGCCGCGATGGCCGCCCCGGCCGACATCGCCGGGCTCGAACGGATCATGGCCGAGCAGCGCGACACCGCCGGTCGCGAAGACATCGCCGGGTTCAAGGTGGCCGACATCGCCTTCCACCGCGCCATCTCGGATATCGTCGGCTGTGACTATGCCTGGCGGATCGTGGAGGGCGCGCGCGCCCAGACCGACCGGATGCGCATCCTCAGCCTGCCGGACGCCACCCCGATGGGCCTGCTCGTCGAGCAGCATCAGGCGATCCTCGACGCCATCGCGGCCGCCCAGCCGGAAGCCGCCGAGGCGACCATGCGCCGGCACCTGCGCGAGATCCTGGTCGCGACCGCCCGCCTCGCCGAGCGTCATCCCGATCTTTTCGAGGATACCGACCTGCCCCGCCACACGGCCCTGATCGCGCCGACTGCGATTTGACTGGCGGTCCTGCGACTGGCGGACTTTCGGGTGGCCGCCATGTCACCAGCCGTGATGCAAGCGGCGGCGAGGCGGAGTCCCGCGCTTTTTGGCCGAGGCATGCGCCCAGGCGACCTGACCACGCGCATCGCTTTCACGCGAAACCGATTGAAATCGCTTGAAGATCGGAATTTTGGAGCGGGCGAAGGGATTCGAACCCTCGACCCACGGCTTGGGAAGCCGATGCTCTACCCCTGAGCTACACCCGCCCTTGGGTCTAGAGATAGCCTCCCGGTCGGTTGCTCCGCAAGAGGCAAGTCGCGTTCGGCGAGGCCATGGCGGGTCTTCGTCCACCGCGACGGTGCGACGACCAGTTCGAACAGGGCGGTCACCGCCGCCGGCCAGAGCAACAGCCAGTAGACCGGCATGGTGGCGAGATCGAACAGGCGCGCGGGCGACCAGGCGCCGCGCGAGACCCGCGCCGCCAGCGCGACCGGACCGATCATGCCGAGGGCGAGCGCGATGAGGCAGGCGGACAGCACCAGATCGCCGCCGAAGCTGCGATCCGCCAGCAGCTGGCCGCGGAACAGGGCATCGAACGCCAGAGTGCCAAGGCTCAACGGATAGATCAGCGCCGACAGGAACTGACCGGCCATGGTCAGTTGGAACAGCAGGAAGTCGGTCGGACCGAGATCGGCAAGCAGGCGCAGCGGATGCCGGTTATGCACCGCCAGCGTCTGCAGCCAGCCTTTCAGCCAGCGGCTGCGCTGGCCGTGCCAGGCGGCAATCGTCAGCGGCGCCTCCTCGCGGGTGGACGAGGCGATGACGCCGAGGCGGCCGCCGTCGCGGACGAGGCGGACGGCGATGTCGGCATCCTCGGTCACATTGTGTGGGTCCCAGCCGCCGGCCGCTTCCAGCGCCGCACGCCGGAAATGGTTGGAGGTGCCGCCGAGCGGGAAGAACCGTCCGCCGGCGGCGAGATGCGGCAGCAGGCCGCCGAACAGGGCGGCATATTCGAGCGCGAACTGACGCGCGATCCAGGGCCGGGAGGCGGGCGCATGATCGATCGCCAGCGCCGCTTGGACGCAGACGAGGTCCGGCGGTCCGGCCGCGAAGGCCGCCGCGGCGGCGAGCAACTGGTCCGGGTCGGGCCGGTCCTCGGCATCGTAGACGGTGACGAGATCGGCATCCGCCAGCGCGAGACCGTAGCCGAGCGCCTTCGGCTTGGTCCGCGGCGCGACCGGCGGCACGGTCACCATGGCGAAGCCGGTGCCGGGCAGATGCGCGGCGACCGCCGCGCAGGTCGGGCCGTCGTCGGCCTCGACCAGCACCAGCACCTGCAGCAGATGACGCGGATAGCGCAACGCCTCGAGGGCCGCGAACAACCGAGGCACCTCACCGGCCTCGCGATAGAGCGGCACCAGGACGGCATAGCGTGGCAGCCGGTCCTCACGCGGCGGCGGGGGCGGCGGGAGAGCACCGGGCGCCAGCGCCGCCGACAGACGCAGCAGCCCGAGGGCCATGAAGGCCAGTTCCGCCCCGGCCAGCATCGGCGCGCCGGCTCCGAACGCCGCCGCGACCGGCAGCGCGACGATCAGGCCCGTCAGCGCCAGCACGGCCGCAAGGGCGCCGGGCCCGATCCGGCGGGCCGAGCAATCCGGGCGGCTTGCCGCCAGTCCGTCCACAGCGCGGCGCAGCAAGGCCGGACCGTGGCGGGCGATCAGCGCCTGCCGCAGGCGGTCCGGCGTTGTCAGCAACAGGCGGCCGCGATGGTCCGGATCCGAACGGACCAGCCAGACCAGCAGATCGAGGTCGGGGCCGACCGGCGCGAGCAGGAGGCGCCCCTCCCCGTCCGCCTCGATCCAGGCGGCGCGGGCCTGACGAAGGATGTTGGCCGAGGGTGGCACCGCGCCGGCGGTCAGTCGCTCGGCCGCCACGTCGCCGGCCCATGGCAGGTCCAGGCGCACCGACACGGCGCGGCACCATCGTTCGGCATCGAGCCGGCCGACCGCGATCAGCTGGCCCGCCGCCCCCCGGCCGTCGCCGCGACCGTCGGCGGCGGCGCGGGCGATCAGTCCGGACGGATAGCCGAGGTCGACCAGCAGGTCGTGTTCGAAGACCGTCCGCTCCGGCACGGAGGCCTGCGCCTCGCTCCAGGTGCGACCGGCATGCGGTGCGCGGCCGGACGGGCCGGTCTCGCCGAACGAGGGCGGCGACGGGGCGAAGCGTGGCTCTCCGATGAACACCCTTCCCCTCCGCGCGGCGCTTCTCTAAGTTTCGGCTTGGCTCCGCAACGGCCGGTTCGCTCCGCCGCAGGACGCGGTCGCGCCCGGGTGAACTGCCGGTGCCGTACAACCGATCATGCCGCTTCTCAGGTAAGTTGCCTTGTCGAAAATGACCCGTAAAGGCAGAAATTTCCGACGGAAGGCCGCTCTTTGCCTGAGCTTCGTCCTGGGCGTCGCCGGCGTGGCGGTGGCTCAGGCGCCGGGCCAGCCGGCTAGGCCCGGCGCACAGCCGGTCGATACCGGGCCGGCCAAGCCGCTCGCCCCGACGCTGAAGCCGTCGCGCCCGGCCGGATCGGCGCAGTTGCCCAATCTGTGGGACCCGAAGCGCCGCCCGGAGAAGCCGACCGGCGATCTCGGCACGATCCGCTTCCTCACCTCCGGCGACTTTCCGCCCTTCAACTACCTGGATTCAGGCGGCCGCTTGACCGGTTTCAACGTCGACCTCGCCCGCGCCATCTGCGCCGAACTGACCGCCGCCTGCACCATCCAGATGCGCCCCTTCGACGACCTGGTGACGGCGATCGGCGAGCGGCGCGGCGACGCCATCGTGGCGGGACTGAACATCGGGTCGGATCTGCGGGCGAAACTGGAGACCACGGACGCCTATCTGACCATGCCCGGGCGTTTCGTGGCGCCGAAGGGCACAGCCCTCACGACGACGCCGGAAGGCCTCGAACTGCGCTGGATCTCCGTGGTCTCGGGATCCGCCCACGAGGCCTTCGTGCTCGACAGCTTCCCGAAGTCGCGCGTGGTCGCCTATCCGAACGAGGCGGCGGCGCGCGATGCCTTGCGCGACGGCACCGTCGACGTGCATTTCGGCGATGCGGTCGGCCTGAGCTTCTGGCTGCTCGGCGAGGCAAGCCACAATTGCTGCGAATTCCGCGGTGCCCCCTATCTGGAAAGCAACTATTTCGGCGACGGCCTCAGGATCTCGGTGACCAAGGGCAACAAGCGCCTGAAGCAGGCCTTCGACTACGCCCTGCACCGGCTTTCCGAGGACGGCACCATCGCCGAGCTCTATTTCCGCTATTTCCCGCTCGGCTACTACTGACCGGCCGTGCCCGGCGTGCAGGCGCGCCGGGCTGCCCCGGATGCGATCGGGTCTTGACCAGGCCGTCTTTCGCCGCCATGGCTCGGAGGATCGGCCTTCCGCGCATGGCGCGCGGCACCTCGGAGATCCGTTTGACCGACTTCCTCTGGACCCGCCCCGAGACTGCGCCGCGCGCCACGCTGCTGCTGGCGCATGGCGCGGGCGCGGCGATGGATTCCGCCTTCATGACCCGGCTGGCCGAGGCGCTCGCCGCCGAGGCGATCGCGGTCGCGCGCTTCGAGTTCCCCTACATGGCCGAGCGGCGCAGCACGGGCCGGCGCCGACCGCCGCCCAAGGCGGAGACCCTGGTCGACGCCTATCGGGCGGCGATCGCCGCGGTGCTGGCGGAGATCGGCCCGTCCGCCCCGCTCCTGATCGGCGGCAAGTCGATGGGCGGACGCGTCGCCGTGATGGCGGCCGGGACGGACCTGCCCGAAGCGGTCGCCGGCGTGGTCGCGTTCGGCTATCCGTTCCATCCGCCCGCCGACGAGACGAACCCGCGGGTCGCGCCGCTCGCCGCGGTCGGCCGGCCGACGCTCGTGCTGCAGGGCGAGCGCGACGAGTTCGGCGACCGCGCCGAAGTGGAGAGCTACGCGCTCGGCGATGCCGTCACGGTGACCTTCGTCGAGGACGGCAGCCACGATTTCGGCCCGCGCGGGTCCTCGCCGGCGACGCTGATGGGCAATATCCGCTTCGCCGCCGCCGAGACCGCCGCGTTCGCGGCCCGGCTGTCCGGCGCCCAACCGGCCGACGCCGCCTCCACCGCTCCGGCCCTTACGGAACCGTGCCCATGACCGACCGCACCCTCGAACTCGCCCTTTCCCGGCGCGGCCTGATCCGCGTCTTCGGCCTCGCCGGCGCGGCGCTGCCACTGGCCGCCTGCGGTGGCAACCTGAACTATCTGGCCGGCGACACCTTCGGGGCCAATATCAAGATCGATCCGAAGCGCCCCTATGTGCCGGTCGATCCGGCCAAGGCGGTCGCCATGACCAATGCCTACCGGGCCAGGAGCGGCCTGCAGCCGGTCTCGCTCGACGGCACGCTGACCTCGATCTGCAGCCGCTATGCCAACGCCATGGCGGCGGTCGACAAGATGTCGCATTCCCTGCCGCCCTACGGCGCTCTGGACAAGCGGCTGAAGGACGGCGGCTATCTCTACGCGACCGGCGCCGAAAATCTCGGCGTCGGCTATCGCACGCTGGAGGATGCCTTCGAGGGCTGGCGGACATCGTCCGGCCACGATGCCAACTTGCGCAAGACGGACGTGACCCAGATGGGCATCGCCTCGGTCTTCAAGCCCGATACCGGCTGGAAGACCTTCTGGTGCATGATCCTGGCCCGTCCGCGCGGCACGCCGTCGATGACCGCAGGCGGCGGCGGTCCGTTCGGCATGCGCTTCTGAGTTCGGCCGCCGGCCGCGGCCACCGAACAGCGGTGGACCCATCATGAAGCCGACTTGCACTTCGGCCCGTCTCGGGACACAAAGCCGATCGGACCGATCGGAATTCCGGTCGGCCCATCCCGGTCCTCGGACGGGGTCATGCGGAGGCCCCGGGACGGGCCCCCTTCCAGCCATCCGGCGCCGGGTTCCGGCGGTCGAACGGGAGCAGACGTGGACCTGTCGTCGATCGAACCGCTCTATTCGATTTCCGGCTTCGCGGTCGGCCTCCTTGTCGGTTTCACGGGCGTCGGCGGCGGCTCGCTGATGACGCCGCTTCTCGTCCTGATGTTCGGCGTGCATCCGGCGACGGCGGTCGGCACGGACCTGCTCTATGCGGCGATCACCAAATCGGCCGGCGCGGCGATGCACGGCTTCAACCGCACGGTCGACTGGCGCGTGACCGGCCTGCTGGCGATCGGAAGCGTGCCGGCCGCGCTCGTGACGTTGCTGCTGCTACACCGGATCGGCCACAGCCACGATACGGCGAAGCTGATCTCGGTCGCTCTCGGCTATGCGCTGCTCGCAACCGCCGTGAGCTTCGTGTTGCGCCGCTATGTGCTCGCCATCGCCAGCCGCCTGCGCAAGGAGACGCCGGATCTGCGTCGGACCGCGTTCCTGACCGTCTTCACCGGGGTCGTGCTCGGCGCCATCGTGACGCTGTCCTCGGTCGGCGCCGGCGCCCTCGGCATCACGGCCCTGATGCTGCTCTATCCGCTCCTGCCGATCGCCCGCATCGTCGGCTCCGACATCGCCCATGCGGTGCCGCTGACGCTCGCCGCCGGCCTCGGCCATTGGGCCATGGGTTCGGTCGACTGGGCCATGCTGGCCTCGCTGCTGCTCGGCTCGATCCCCGGCATCCTGGTCGGCAGCCATTTCGCGCCGCGCATGCCGGAAGCCCTTTTGCGCGGCCTGCTCGCCGGCGTGCTGACCATCGTCGGCGGCAAGCTGGCCTTCGGGTAGCGTCGGCCCGGGCATCTCGAACCCGACCGAACCGACACGCCGTCACGCCTCCGCCGTCCCGGCATAGTTCTTCAGGGCCGTCGGGTCGTAATGGTAGCGCGTGTTGCAGAACTCGCAGGTGACGACGATCTCGCCGTCGACGGTCATGTCGGCGATCTCCTCGGCGGAGAACTGGTCGAGCATGCCGGTGACAGCGTCGCGCGTGCAGCGGCAGCGGTCCTGCACCGGCTGGGTCTCGAACACGCGCACGCCGCGCTCGTGGAACAGGCGGAACAGCAGCCGCTCCGACGACAGGGCCGGATCGATCAGTTCGAGGTCCTCGACCGTCTCGACGAGCGAGCGCGCCTCGACCCAGGCGTCGTCGTCGGAGAACTCATCCGGACGGCCCGACGCGTCGGGCGCATCGCCCGGCGCAAGGTCGCGCTGGCGGATGCGATCCTGGCTCTCGGGCAGGAACTGAACGAGGATGCCGCCGGCCCGCCAGGCATGCCGCGGCGGCTGGCCCGGTTCGCGCGTCAGCATCTCGGCGACCGCGAGGCGCACCCGCGTCGGGATCTGCTCCGACTGGGCGAAATAGGCATGTGCGACCTCCTCCAGGGTCGCGCCGTCGAGCGCGACGACGCCCTGATAGCGGTTCATGTCCGCCCCCTGGTCGACCGTCATGGCCAGATGACCGCGACCGAGCAGCGCCACCGTGCTCGCCCGACCCTCCGCCGTCATCGTCTCCACCGCCGCACGATCGAAGGTCGCGCAGGCGCGGATGCGGTCGGGCGTCTGATAGTCGACGACCAGCATCGAGACCGGACCGTCGGTCCGGGTCTGCAGGATGAAGCGGCCGTCGAACTTCAACGACGAGCCGAGCAGGCAGGTCAGCGCCACGGCCTCGCCCAGCAGTTGCGAGACCGGCTTCGGATAGGCGTGACGATCGAGGATCGCGTCGAGGGCCGGGCCAAGCCGGACCACGCGGCCGCGCACGTCGAGGGCGGAAACCGCGAAGGGCTGCACGGTGTCGTCTGCGCCCTCCTGCGGGGGGCGGCTGGCGAAGGTCGTGTCGGTCATGCGAACAGGTCCGGAAGGGCGGTCGGCAGCGGGACACTGCGGCCTGGGGGCGCCGCCGGAACAGGATGCGTCGAGACCGACGCGGAATCCTGTCCCGGGGCCGTATTCGCCCCTATATGGGGGCTTGCCGGCGGATCGGAAGCCCGCCGATCGCGGAGGATCGGCCATGCACTCCACCGGCATTGCGGATCGGCGAGGTCCGGTCGGTCGCGCCCGACCCGACTGGTCCCGCCGTTGCCGGAAGGCTGAGGCGGCCGGCCTCAGCTCACGCGCCGGCCGTCCCCATGACCCAGGCAAGAATGCCTTTCTGGGCATGGAGGCGGTTCTCGGCCTCGTCGAACACCACCGACTGCGGTCCGTCGATCACCTCCTCGGTGACCTCCTCGTCGCGATGCGCCGGCAGGCAATGCATGAAGATGGCGTCCTTGTTGGCCGCGCGCATCAACCGTCCGTCGACCTGATAGGGCTTCAGGAGATTGTGGCGGCGCTCGCTCTCGTCGTCGCCCATCGACACCCAGGTGTCGGTGATCACGCAATCCGATCCCTCGACCGCCTCATAGGGGTCGGCGGTCAGATGAACGCTGGCGCCGTTCTTGCGCGCCCAGCCGACGATATCCATGCGCGGTGCCAGTTCCGGCGGCGTCGCGACGCGCAGCTTGAAATCGAAGCGCGCGGCGGCATGGATCCAGGAGGTCAGCACGTTGTTGGTGTCGCCCGTCCAGGCGACGGTACGCCCGGCGATCGGCCCGCGATGCTCCTCGAAGGTCAGCACATCGGCCATGATCTGGCAGGGATGCGAGAACTTGGTCAGGCCGTTGACCACCGGCACGGTCGCGTTGCTGGCCAGTTCGACCAGCGCGTTGTGGTCGAGGATGCGGATCATGATCGCATCGACATAGCGCGACAGGACGCGCGCGGTATCGGCGATGGACTCGCCGCGACCGAGCTGCATCTCCTCACCGGTCAGCATCAGCGTCTCGCCGCCGAGTTCGCGCATGCCCACGTCGAAGGAGACGCGGGTACGGGTCGACGGCCGCTCGAAGATCATCGCCAGCACCTTGCCGGCGAGCGGCCCCTCGCCGCGCCGCGCGCCGCGGCGCTCCGCCTTGAGGCGCTTGCTCTCGTCGATGATCACGCGCAGATCGGCCGCGCCGATGTCGGTGAGGTCGATAAAATCCCGCTTCGGGTGCTTCGCCGTCACGCCGCGGCTCCCTTCCGGCTGGCCGCCTCGATGTCCGTCGCGGCCGCATCGGCCCGATGGACGGCTTCGTCGATCTCCGCCTCGCTGATCGTGAGCGGCGGCAGGAACCGGATCACGTTGTCGCCGGCGCCGACGCAGAGCAGCTTGCGCGCGCGCATGGCCGCAACGACCTCGCCGGCCGGCTTGCGGCATTTCAGGCCGATCATCAGCCCCTCGCCGCGCACGGTCTCGAACACCTCCGGATGGGTATCGACCAGACCGGCGAGCTTCTGCTTCAGGCGCAGGCCCTTGGCACGCACCGCCTCGAGGAATTCGGGTTCGGCAACCACGTCGATCACCGTTCCGGCAGCCGCCATGGCGAGCAGGTTGCCGCCGAAGGTCGAGCCATGCGTGCCGGCGGTCATGCCGGCCGCCGCCGCCTCGGTCGCCAGACAGGCACCGAGCGGGAAGCCGCCACCGATGCCCTTGGCGACCGCCATCACATCGGGGGTCACGCCGGCCCATTCGTGGGCGAACAGCTTGCCGGTCCGGCCCATGCCGGTCTGAACCTCGTCGAATATCAGGAGCAGGCCATGCCGGTCGCACAGGTCGCGCAGATGGCGCAGCATCTGCGGCTCGACCGGGCGGACGCCGCTCTCGCCCTGGATCGGCTCGACCAGGATCGCGGCCGTCTCCGGCCCGATGATGGCGTCGAGCGCCTCCCGGTCGCCGAACGGGACCTGGTCGAAGCCGCCCGCCTTCGGGCCGAAGCCCTCCAGATATTTCTCCTGGCCGCCGGCCGCGAGGGTGGCCAGCGTACGGCCGTGGAAGGCCCCTTCGAAGGTCACGATCCGCACCCGTTCCGGCCGGCCGTTGACAAAATGATAGCGCCGCGCCGTCTTGATGGCGCATTCGAGCGCCTCGGCGCCCGAATTGCAGAAGAAGACGCGGTCGGCGAAGGTGAGGCCGGCAAGCTTTTCGGCGACCGCCTCCTGCTCCGGAATCCGGAACACGTTGGAGACATGCCAGAGCTTTTCCGCCTGCGCCTTGAGCGCGGCGACGAGACGCGGATGGGCATGGCCGAGCGCGTTGACCGCAACGCCGCCCATCATGTCGAGATAGGCATCGCCGTCGGCCGTATAGAGCCAAGAGCCCTCGCCTCGCTCGAACGCCACGTCCGCCCGAGCGAAGGTGGCGTAGAGTGCGGACTGGCTCATGGTATGTTCCTTTCAGCATTCGGGGCGCCGCGACCCTCGGTCCTGCGGCACGGTCGCATCCGGCTCCGCCCGCCCGCCCGCCACCGGTTGCGCAGCAAGGGCGCATCGGTGCCGGGCAAGGCCCGAAACGAAACGTGCCGCCTCTTCGGCGGCACGTCGGATATACGGGAATTATGCGGTTTTTCGAGCAGTTCTGTCAACGGCGCGGCACCGTCGACATGAATCTGACAGGTTCGGCAGTCTCACCGCAGCGTCAATTCGCCGGCAACTCTGATTTCACACGAGAAATCCCGGTACTAACGCGTATTTCCCACAGAGAATCTGTGGCAAATCGGACTCACCTGGGGAAAACGCCCCAACGATCCCCAACTCACTGCCCCAGAGCGGTTGATGCAGAGTCTAGGGGTGGTGTAGGTTAACGGTCATTAAACACGACATCTCGTGCGGCGACCGAGCGGTCTGCGAGTTGTTCCCAGTCAAAGCGTCACGTCGACCATCGGCGGGCTCGCGCCCGGATGGTAGCGGATTCTGACGTCCGAAAACAGAAAGAACGAGGAGCGACGATGATTTCCTGGACAGACGAACGGGTCGAACTTCTCAAGAAGCTCTGGTCCGACGGTCTGAGCGCCAGCCAGATCGCGGCGGAACTGGGCGGCGTCACCCGCAATGCGGTGATCGGCAAGGTTCACCGTCTCGGCCTGTCGGGCCGTGCCAAGGCACCCGCCCCGCAGACCGCCCAGCGTCCGAAGAAGCCCGTCGCGGCGCCGCCGCCCCGGCCGCACCGGCCGACCGCCCCGACGCCGATCACCATCGGCGCCACCGCCCTGAAGGCCGATATCGTGCCGGCGGCCCGGCCGCTGCCGTCCGCCCAGCCGAAAGTCTATTCCTTGTCGGACGCGCCCCTGATCAGCAACGCCTCGATCTTGCAACTCACCGAGCAGACCTGCAAATGGCCGGTCGGCGATCCGGGCAGCGACGGCTTCCACTTCTGCGCCCGTCGCTCCGAAGCCGGCATTCCCTATTGCGGCTACCATGCCCGGATGGCCTATCAGCCGGTTGCCGACCGCCGCCGGACCGACCGCCGCATCGCCGGCGCCGCCTGAATTCACCCATCGGCGGCCGGGGACGAGAAGGACCCGGCCGCACACCGCCTGTGCTGCGTACTCCCTCCCAGACTGCGCGCCTTGCGGCCGCCTTCCTGCGAAGGCGGCCGCTTTTTCGACAGGCGCGGAGGAACCGAATCGGACCGGGCGCATCGGCGACACGGCGCATGCCGGCGGCATCGAACGCGGCCGCACGCCCGGCAGCCGGCATCCTGGGCGGCCTGACGGGCAACGGATTGCCGCCAGATCGGCCGTTCTCGCGGCATCGGCCGCGATGGCGGGCCCTCTGCGGACGATGTCCTATTGTGCCACCGCGGTGAATTGGTCGTCGAAGGCGTAGCCGGCGCCGCGGACGGTGCGGATCGGGTCCTTCTCGCGGCCGCGGTTGATCGCCTTGCGCAGGCGGCCGACATGGACATCGACGGTACGCTCGTCGACATAGACGTCCCGGCCCCAGACGCCGTCGAGCAGTTGCTCGCGCGAGAAGACGCGGCCCGGCGAGGACATCAGGAATTCGAGCAGGCGGAACTCGGTCGGGCCGAGATGGATCTCGCGTCCGCCGCGGCGAACGCGGTGGGTCTCCTTGTCGAGTTCCAGGTCGCCGGCCTTGAGCAGGGTCGAGATCAGTTCCGGCTTGGAGCGGCGCAGCATCGCGCGGACGCGCGCCATCAGTTCCGGTACCGAGAAGGGTTTCACGACATAGTCGTCGGCCCCGGTCGCCAGCCCGCGCACCCGCTCGGATTCCTCGCCGCGCGCCGTCAGCATGATGATCGGCAGCCGCTCGGTCTCTGGACGGTTGCGCAGGCGCCGGCACAGCTCGATCCCGGACAGGCCCGGCAGCATCCAGTCGAGCAGGAGCAGATCCGGCGTCGTCTCCTTCAGGCGGGTATCGGCCTCGTCACCCCGCGCGCAGGTCTCGACCGAATAGCCTTCGGCTTCGAGATTGTAGCGCAGCAGCATGCTCAGGGGTTCTTCGTCCTCGACGATCAGAACGCGGGCCATGCGAAAGGGTCTCCCAAGGCAAGGCGGCCCCGAGCAAGCAGCGTCGGTCCTTTGCGGCCTTGCGCAGTCAAGAATTGTCAAGACGACATCCGCGGATGCCGATCGAGGCCAGCTGCGCCGCGGTTTGCCAGACCGATCGGACGTCGCCTGTCTCTGCAAAGGAATGCGGCAACCCTACCGACCCGTCTGCGCCTGCCCGTCCGCACGCGGCCTGACCGGCGCGCCTATGGCGTTCAGCGCGGGGATCCGGCATGGCCGCCCCCCCGCGGCCGACCGCCGGCCCGGCCGCGAGCCCGCCCCCTCGGTCTCGCGGCCGGCCGCCGGGATATCGGGCCGCCGGGATATCGGGCCGCCGGGATGACGGGCGACCGGGATGACGGGCCGCCGAAGGCCGTCCGTCATCCTGGCGCGTCGGCGCCGTCAATCGGCCGGTTCGACGTTGACCAGATGCGAGGTGTCGCCCTTCGGACGATCCTCGACCAGCTGTTCGCCGGTGACCACATAGTGGACGGTTTCGGCGATATTGGTCGCGTGATCGCCGATCCGCTCGATATTCTTGGCGCAGAACAGAAGATGCGTGCAGATCGTGATGTTGCGCGGATCTTCCATCATATAGGTGAGGAGTTCGCGGAACAGCGAGGTGTAGAGCGCGTCGATCTCGTCGTCGCGTTTGCGCACCTGCAGGGCCCGCTCGTCGTCACGCGCCGTGAAGGCGTCGAGCACGTCCTTCAACTGCTCGAGGGCGATGTCGGCCAAGTGCTCGACGCCGATGACCAGCTTCTTGGCGCCGAAGTTGGTGTTGATGGCGATGACGCGCTTGCCGATATTCTTGGCCATGTCGCCGACCCGTTCCAGGTCGTTCGAGATGCGCAGCGCCGCAACGATCTCGCGCAGGTCCATCGCCATCGGCTGGCGCTTGGCGATGATCAGGATCGCCTTCTCCTCGACCTCGCGCTGCAGCCGGTCGAGCCGTGCATCGGTCAGGATCACTTTCTGGGCAAGAACGGTGTCCATGCGGACAAGGGCGGTGACGCTGTCGGCGACCAGCCCCTCGGCGAGGCCGCCCATCTCGGCGATCTTGCCGGCCAGCATCTTCAATTCCTGGTCGTAGGAGCGAACGGTATGTTCGGCCATGTGGGCAGATCCTCGGGTGGTGTCAGCCGAAGCGGCCGGTGATGTAATCTTGGGTGCGCTTGTCGCGCGGCTTGGTGAAGATCTGGTCCGTCGGCCCCTCCTCGACGAGCACGCCGAGATGGAAGAAGGCGGTCTTCTGCGAGACGCGGGCGGCCTGCTGCATCGAGTGGGTCACGATGATGATCGTGAAGTTCGAGCGCAGTTCGTCGATCAGTTCCTCGATGCGCGCGGTGGCGATCGGATCGAGCGCCGAGCAGGGCTCGTCCATCAGGATCACTTCGGGACCAACCGCGATCGCCCGGGCGATGCACAGGCGCTGCTGCTGGCCGCCGGAGAGGCTCGTCCCGGAATCGTCGAGACGATCCTTGACCTCCTCGTAGAGCCCGGCCTTCTGCAGGCTCGACACCACGATCTCGTCGAGATCCGACTTCGAACGGGCGATGCCGTGGATGCGCGGGCCGTAGACGACATTCTCGTAGATCGACTTCGGGAACGGATTCGGCTTCTGGAACACCATGCCGACCCGGGCGCGCAACTGGACCACGTCGAGCGCCGGATCGTAGATGTCCTTGCCGTCGATCTCGATCTTGCCCTCGATGCGGGCCGCCGAGATGGTATCGTTCATGCGATTGATGCAGCGCAGAAAGGTCGACTTGCCGCAGCCCGACGGCCCGATGAAGGCCGTCACGCTCTTTTCGGGAATGTCGATCGAGACGCTCTTCAGCGCATGCTTCTCGCCGTAGTAGACGTTCACGTCGCGGGCCACGACCTTCGGCTTTCGCTCGATCGTCGCACTCGTCACGTTGTCGGCCATGATGTCCATCACTTCAGTCTCCGGTCGGCAGTGCCGTTTGCGGGCGGCCACTCACCAGCGGCGTTCGAACCTCTTGCGCACCACGATCGCCAGGCCGTTCATCACGAACAGAAAGCCGAGCAGGACCAGGATGGCGGCGGCAGTCTTCGCCTGGAAGGCGATTTCGGGCAGGTCGGCCCAGAGGAAGACCTGAACCGGCAGCACCGTGGCGGCCTCGACCACGCTGGTCGGAACGTCGACGATGAAGGCGATCATGCCGATCATCAAGAGCGGCGCGGTCTCGCCCAGGGCATGCGCCATGCCGATGATCGTACCGGTCATGATGCCCGGCATGGCCAGCGGAAGCACGTGGTGGAACACGGCCTGCTGCTTGGAGGCGCCGATGCCGAGAGCGGCCTCGCGGATCGACGGCGGCACGGCCTTCAGAGCCGCACGGCTGGCGATGATGATGGTCGGCAGGACCAGAAGGGCGAGCACCAGGCCGCCGACCAGCGGCGCGGAGCGCGGCAGGGCGAAGGCATTCAGGAACACAGCCAGACCGAGCAGGCCGAACACGATCGAAGGGACCGCGGCGAGGTTGTTGATGTTGACCTCGATGATCTCGGTCATCTTGTTCTTCGGCGCGAATTCCTCGAGATAGACCGCCGCGCCGACGCCGAGCGGCAGGCAGATGACCAGGGTCACCAGCATGGTCAGCGCCGAGCCGACCAGGGCACCGAGAATGCCTGCCAGTTCGGGCTCGCGGCTGTCGCCGCCGGAGAAGAACCGGGTGTTGAAGGCGCTCTGAACGACCCCCTTGTCGCGCAGCACTTCGAGGACCGCGACCTGCTTGTCCTGAAGCTTGCGGTTCGATTCCGGCGTGGCCAAAATCTCGCGCGACCAGGTGCCGGCCGCCGCATCGGCGGTGGAGGCCAGCGGAACCAGGACTTCGCCTTCGATCCGGTCGTTGCCGAGACTATTGGCCCGAACGATGCCGCCGTTGATGCGGAGCAGCAGCGAAGGCATCGCGGTATCGAGCGTCTCCAGGGCACCGGTCTGCTCGAAGCGCTTGATCAGGCCGTTGCCGGTGGCGGTCAGTTCGGCAACGCGTCGGCCGAGCGTCGCCACGTCGGCCTCGATCTTGGCCAACTGGCCCTCGGTGGTGGCGATGCGCCCGGCATCGCCGCTCGCCTTGGCGGCCGCAGCCTGTTCGATCGCATGACGCCGGTCGGCTTCGACGGATTTCAGAGCGAGGCTGGCGCGCCCGGCATCGCGCAACGCCTCGTCACCCATCCGGCGCAACGTCTGCTTCAGAACCTGCACGTCCTCCGCAAAGGCATTGGACGTGGAGAAGATGGTCACCGCACCGGTGGTGGCGGACGGCGTGGCGATGCCGACGCCCGAATGGGTCGTCTTCGATGTCACCAGCCCCTTGTAGTAGAGGTCGGCTTCGTCGGTCACCAGGACCGGAACGGAGACGGTCTTCCCGATCAGCGTGGGATCGGCCATGACGCGCCGGCGCAGTTCGTCTGAGCCGCCGGAGGAGACCGCGCCGTAGAGGATGCGGCGCGAATTCCGGTCCGACATGCTCGGGACGACCAGCGACAGGGCATCGCGCACCGCCTTGGTGAAGTCGCCCGCCTGGCCGAATTCGGCCGGATCGCGGGTGCCCTTCGGATCGATCGTCTCGGCGGTCACCGGCACATCGAGCACAAGGTTGTAGCTGGTGAAAGCCGGCAAGGCCTTGATGACGATGTCGGCCAGCAGGAAGACCAGGAACAGGGCGGCGAAGCCGACGGCGACGAGCCCATAGGCGCGGAAGCGGCCTTCCGCACGGTAGCGCGCCTTGATCCGGGCGCGGGCGGCATCGGACGTGACATCGATCACGCGCGAGCCGGCCGAATTGGCGAGAACGTCAGTCATACTGTTCCCTGTACTTCTGGACGACCCGGAGCGCGATGACGTTCAGCGCCAGCGTGAAGAAGAAGAGGACGAAGCCGAGCGCGAAGGCCGACAGCGTCTTGGCACTGTCGAATTCCTGGTCGCCGACCAGCAGCGTCTTGATCTGCACCGTGACGGTGGTCACGGCTTCGAGCGGATTGAAGGTCAGGTTGGCGGAGAGGCCCGCGGCCATGACCACGATCATGGTCTCGCCGACGGCGCGGCTGACCGCCAGCATGACCGCCGAAACGATGCCCGGCAGAGCCGCCGGCAGCACGACCTTGCGGATGGTCTCCGACTTGGTCGCCCCCATCGCGTAGGAGCCGTCGCGCAGCGCCTGCGGCACCGCGTTGATGATGTCGTCGGACAGCGACGACACGAAGGGGATGATCATCACGCCCATCACCAGACCGGCGGCGAGCGCGGATTCGGAGGCGACCTGCAGGCCGACGGCATGACCGGCGTCGCGGATCAGCGGCGCCATGGTGAGCGCGGCGAAGAAGCCGTAGACCACGGTTGGCACGCCGGCCAGCACTTCGAGCACCGGCTTGGCCACCGCACGCACCCGCGGCGAGGCGTATTCGGCCATGTAGATGGCCGAGAACAGCCCGATCGGGACCGCCACGCACATGGCGATGAGCATGATCAGCGCCGTGCCGGCAAACAGCGGCACCGCCCCGAAGGCACCGGACTGCCCGACCTGGTCGGCCCGGATCGCGGTCTGCGGCGACCATTGCAGGCCGAATAGGAAGTCGAACCAGGAGTAGCGGGCGAAGAAGCGCAGGGATTCGAACAGGACCGACGAGACGATGCCGACCGTGGTCAGGATGGCGACCGTCGAGCAGCCGATCATGATCCACAGAACGACCCGCTCGACCACGGTCCGCGAGCGGAAGCCCGGCTGAATCTGCTGCAGCGCATAGCGCGCGCCGAGCGCGCCGAGAAGGAGGCCGACGACCAGCCGGCCCCAATCGGCCAGGGTCGTCCAGGTCGTCAGATGGCCGGCGGCGGCGGCGATTTCGGGCCGCGGCTCGCCCGCAAAGCTACCGGCGGCAACGTTGTGGATCTCGCGCAACAGAGTGGCGCGCGCGAGGTCATCGGCCGGCTGCAGGGACGGCGGAAGGGACGCCAGAACGGAATGCTCGATCGCGATCGGCGCCAGCGGCGACCAGAGCGCGAAGAGGCCGATCATCGGCGCGGCGACCGCGATCGCGACCCACCAGCCATGATAGCCGGGCAGCGAGTGGAACTTCGGCCCGCCGGCCACCTGCATGGCCGCAACCCGGCCGCGCCCGGCCAGGAAGGCGACCAGCACGGCGGCGGCCAGAATGGCGAGATAGACGGTACTCATGAACCCCCCGGTTGCCGGTCTCGTCCGGAAGCGGACCCGCACCGGCGGCGGAAATGGGATCGGGCGGACGTTCTAGCGGTTCGACCGAGACGGATGATCTCCATCCGTCTCGGCCGAACCTCTGGGAAAGAAACGACCCGGCAGTCCGTGGGGGGCTGCCGGGTCGGGATGGTGCGGATCAGAGGCCTTCCTTGCCGATCACGCTCATCTCGGCGGCGACCTTGCCGACCGTCGCACGCTGGTCCTTCGGCAGCGGGATCAGACCCTTGTCGGCCAGATAGCCGTCTTCGCCCATCGCCTTGTCGGAGGTGTACTCCGCCGCGAACTCCTTCATGCCCGGGATCACGCCGACATGCTGCTTCTTCAGATAAACGAAGAGCGGACGGGAGACCGGATACTTGCCCGAGGCGATCAGTTCGAAGGTCGGCTGCTGGCCGGCCACCGTGGCGCCCTTAATCTTCGCGGTGTTCTCTTCGAGGAACGAGTAGCCGAAGATGCCGAAGGCCTTCGGATTGGACTCGAGCTTCTGGACGATCAGGTTGTCGTTCTCGCCGGCGTCGATATAGCCGCCGTCTTCACGCAGCGACTTCCAGACCACGTCGAAGGCCTTGCTGTCGGCCTTGCGCAGCTCGGCCAGCGCCGGAACCTTGAGCGCACCCGGCTCCATGACCAGTTCCAGGAACGCGTCGCGGGTGCCGGAGGTGGGCGGCGGGCCGAGCACTTCGATCGGCTCGTTCGGGAGCGAGGCGTCGATCTGGTTCCAGCTCTTGTAGGGATTGGCGATCAGCTTGCCGTCCGGACCCGGAACCTGCTTGGCGAGCGCCAGGAACAGCTGGGTCTGGTTGATGTTGAGATCCGGACCCTTCTTCGAGTTGGCGACGACGATGCCGTCGAAGCCGACCTTGAGCTCGACGATGTCCTTGACGCCGTTCTTCTGGCAGTCGTCGAACTCGGAGGCCTTGATGCGGCGCGACGCGTTGGCGCCATCCGGATGGGCCACGCCGACGCCGGCGCAGAACAGCTTGAGACCGCCGCCGGTGCCGGTCGATTCGACCACCGGGGTCTTGAACTTGCCGCCCTTGCCGAACTGTTCGGCAACGGCCGTGGTGAACGGATAGACGGTCGAGGAACCGACGAAACGGATCTGCTCGCGGCTCTGCGCCAGAGCGGTGCCGGCAAGCGCGGAAGCGGCCAGACCGAAAGCGGCCACGGCGCCCAGGACACTGTTGATCTTCACGGGGCAAAACTCCTTGCCAGAGCAGGGACTCGGGCGGGCGGACGATCCGCCCTTCGTTGAGGGTTGGCTTCCTGCCGGCCACCCTCTCCCGACGAAGCCACGCTAGGGCTCCGACGCAACCCTTCTATGAAATTGGCGCGAAGAATTTATGACACATCAAATTATTGATTTTATTGATGTCACGACTTCGATGACACGGATCGCGCCGCCGGCAGGCGGATGGTGAAGACCGAACCCTGCCCGATCCGGCTGCTGACGCCGAGGCGGCCCCGATGGCGGGTCAGGATATGCTTGACGATGGCGAGGCCGAGCCCGGTGCCCTGCTTCTCGCGGCTCGACTGGATGTCCGCGCGATAGAAGCGCTCGGTCAGGCGCGGCAGGTGTTCTTCCGCGATGCCCGGCCCGTGGTCGGTGACGGCGACCTGGTAGCCGTCGCCGTCCGCCCGCGCCGACACCTCGACGGTCTTGCCGGATGCGCCGTATTTGATCGCATTCTCGATCAGATTGGACAGGACCTGGATCAGTTCGTCCCGGTCGCCCAGGACCGGCATCTCTCCCGCCGGCCGCTCGAAGTGTACGGTTACGCCGGTCTCGTCGGCGAGCGGGACCAGCATGTCGACGGTCTGTCCGGCCAGTTCGGCGAGATCGACGATCGTGTCGGGCAGGACATGGGCCTTCATCTCGATGCGCGACAGCGACAGGAGATCGTCGATCAGGCGCTTCATCCGGCCCGCCTGCGCGCCCATGATGCCGAGGAAGCGCTCGCGTGCCGCCGGATCCTCGCGCGCCGGCCCCTGCAAGGTCTCGATGAAGCCCGACAGGGCGGCGAGCGGGGTGCGCAGTTCGTGGCTGGCATTGGCGACGAAATCGGCCCGCATGCGCTCGGCGCGGCGCTGCTCGGTCTGGTCCTCGATCACCACCAGCACGAAATCCGGCTTGCGGTCGGAGCCGTTCGGATCGGGCGGGAAATGGATCGGCGCGAGCTGCGCCTCGAACCAGCGCTCGGTCGGAATCTTCTCCGCCCAGCCGATCGTCTCGGGCTGATCGAGCGACACGACGCGATCGAGCGCATCATGCAGGGCGGTGACGCGCAACTTGAACGACAGGGGATCGCCCGGCTGGATCGGTCCGAACCGAGCCGCCGCGACCTGGTTGACATAGCGGACGATGCCGCTGCCGTCGGTGATGATGCAGGGATCGTTCAGCCCCTCGGCGATCACCTTCATGCCGGAATCCGGCCAAGCGACGGCGCGCCGATCGCGGCGGGGCCCGAGCCTGGCGCCGAGGCGCCGATCGGCCTCCCGATCGCCCGTCGCCAGGGCCGTCAGGAAGATCGCTCCGCCGGCCAGCGCGGCGACCCAGGCGGGTAACGCGAAAGCGCCGGCCAAAAGGGCAAAGACGATCACGAGCGCGGCGGCCAGGCCCTGCATCTGACCGATGCGCCGACGGATCGCCTCCATCCGCGCCATTGCCTGCTGCTCCCGCTCCATGTCGTCGCTGTCCGGTCCTGCGTTCCGATCCTGGCGCGCGACTGGTAGCATGAACCCGAAGGATCACATTGGGGAATCGCGCATGGCCAAGGACCGCACGGACAAGAAGGACAAGAAAGGCGACAAGCGTAAGAAGGACGACGAGGCATCGGCCGCCCCTGTCCTCGCGCAGTCTCCGGCGGTCGCGGACGCCGCCACGGCGCCGGCAGGTGCGAATCCGGGCGGCGGGAACGGGGTGGCGACCGATGCGGCCCCGAACGGCAAGCCGGCCAAGAATGGCAAGTCCTTCAACCTCGACGATCCGGCGCTGCCCAAGTCCGTCGCCGAGAAGGCGCTCAGCTCCGGCGGCTATCCCTACGACAAGACGATGCCGGACGGCGACTACGAGACCGCGATAGAGGCGCTGCAGATCGAACTCGTCAAGCTGCAGCAATGGACCATCGCGGCCGGCGAGCGGATCGTGATCGTGTTCGAGGGCCGCGACGCTGCCGGCAAGGGCGGCACCATCGGCGCCTTCCGGGAATATATGAGCCCGCGCCGCACGCGCGTCGTCGCCCTGCCCAAGCCGACCGAGACCGAGGCCGGGCAGTGGTATTTCCAGCGCTATGCGGTGCACATGCCGACGCGCGGCGAGATCGTGATGTTCGATCGCTCCTGGTACAACCGTGCCGGGGTCGAACGCGTGATGAACTTCTGCACACCCGAACAGACCGAGCAGTTCCTCAAGGAAGCCCCCCGCTTCGAGGACATGCTGATCGACGAAGGCCTGCACCTCGTCAAATTCTTCATCGATGTCGGCTACGAGATGCAGCTGAAGCGCTTCCATGAGCGCCGGCACAATCCCCTGAAAGTCTGGAAGGTTTCACCGATCGACTATGCGGCGATCGAGAAATATGCGGACTACACCCGAGCGCGCGATCGCATGCTGGAGACGACCCACACGGATCATGCGCCCTGGATGCTGCTGCTCGGCAACGACAAGAAGCGGCTGCGGCTGAACGCCCTGCGGCACCTGCTCGGCCTGTTCGACTATCCGGGCAAGAACCGCACCGTCATCGGCGATATCGACCCGAAGATCCTCGGCCGCGAGCCCGGCTTCCTGACGGGCCGCGCATGAGCCGTCCCGCCGGGACCCTGTTCGACGGCCCGATCCATTTCGACGCCTCGCGCTTGATCGCGCGCGGGGTGCGGTCGAGTCCGACCGGGATCGACCGGGTCGATCTCGCCTATGCGCGCCATCTCCTGGATACAGGGGCCGATCTGCGGCCGGTCGCCTGGCTCGGCGGCACCCTGCGGACCGTCGAGCCCGCCGCCCTTGCCGCCTATCTGCAGCGCCTTGCCGGACACTGGAACGGCGGCACGGCAGCCGATCGCGCAGGTCCGGTGGCGGGCGAGGCGCGGATCGCCGGCTTTCTTCGCGGTGAACGGGTCGCACGCTACCGACCGCCAACGCCGCCATCGCCATTCGGCCGCCTCGTCCGGCAGGCCGTCGGCACGGCCGGCGGGCTTGCCGACCGCACCCTGACCCGCGACGGCTTCAAGCCGCGGCCGGTATTCCGGCCGGGTCCGGCGGGCGGCACCTATCTCAACGTCTCGCACCACCATCTGGAGAAGCCGGCGCTCTTTGCCGCCCTCGGCCCGGCGCCGCAGACCGTGATCTTCGTCCACGACCTGATCCCGATCGACCATCCGGAATATTGCCGACCGGGCGACGACGCCAAGCATCGCGCCCGGATGCGCAACGTCGTTGCCCATGCCGACCGGGTGCTGGTCAATTCCGCCTTCACGGCCGATCGCCTGCAGGCCTTCGCGGCCACCTGCGGGAAGGTCGACCTGCCGGTGACCGTGGCCCCGCTCGGCATCGACCGGCCGCCGCCGGCCGATGCGGCGCCGTTCCCGGCGGCACGGCCCTATTTCGTGACGGTCGGCACCATCGAGGCGCGCAAGAACCACCTGCTGCTGCTCAACATCTGGCGGCGCCTCGCCGAGACCCTCGGCCCGGACGCCCCGCGCCTGGTCGTGATCGGCCGGCGCGGCTGGGAGATCGAGGCGGTGATCGACATGCTGGAGCGCTCGCCGCCGCTGGAGGATACCGTGCTCGAAACCGGCCCGGTCGGCGACTGCCTGCTCGCCCGCCTGATGGCCGGCGCGCGCGCGCTGCTGATGCCCTCCTTCACCGAGGGGTTCGGCCTGCCGGTCGCCGAGGCGCTCGCCGCCGGCGTGCCGGTGATCGCCTCCGACATCCCGGCCCACCGCGAAATCGCCGGCACCGTCCCGGAGCTGCTCGATCCGCTCGACGGCCCCGCCTGGATCCGTGCGGTGACCGACTACGCCGCCGACCCGTCGGACCGCCGCGCCGCCCAGACGGCCCGGATGGCCGACTACCGAGCCCCCGACTGGGCGAGGCATTTCCGGTTGGCGCACATATGAGTTCCGAACCACAGTCTCGAACAGGGTTTGTGACTTCCGGGCCGGTCGACGGGGCTGCCTCGATTCCGAAAAGAGCGATGCAGTCCGCCTTGCACTGCAACAACTCCTGGCGATACTAGCGCGAAGGAGACTTGCGCCGCGTGGTCGACACCCATCTCACCATCCTGGTCATCGACGAGAATCCGGTCCGCAGCGCCATCCTGGAGGATGGGCTGCGCGAGGCCGGCTACGAGAATATCGTGCGGCTGGACACGACGCAGGAACTGCTTCGGCGGGTCTTCGCGATCGATCCGGACGTGATCCTGATCGACCTCGCCAATCCGAGCCGCGACGTGCTGGAGCAGATGTTCCAGGTCAGCCGCACGGTGAAGCGCCCTGTGGCCATGTTCGTCGACCAGTCGGATACGGCCATGATCGAGGCCTCTGTCGATGCCGGCGTCTCGGCCTATATCGTCGATGGACTGCGCAAGGAGCGCGTCAAGCCGATCCTCGACATGACCGTGTCGCGCTTCAATGCCTTCGACCGGCTGGCGCGCGAACTCGAACAGGCTCGAACCGAACTGGCCGAACGCAAGGTGATCGAACGCGCCAAGGGCATCCTGATGAAGACGCGCGGCATCCCCGAAGAGGAGGCGTACGCGCTGCTGCGCAAGACGGCGATGAACGAAAAGAAGAAGCTGGTGGAAATCGCGCAGAGCGTGGTCACAGCCGCCTCGCTGCTCGGCTGAGGGTCGGAGATGGGGCCGAAGGGAGACGAAGGGGTGCAGGAGAGCGAGGATCACGCGAGTGCGGCCGCCGCCGCCCTGGTCGCTCCGGCGACGGTGTCGGGGACGCTTCTGCGCGTCGGCTTCATCCCGCTGGTCGACTGCGCGCCCCTGATCGTCGCGCACGAGAAGGGTTTTGCGGCGGCGCAGGGTCTGCGGCTCGATCTCGTGCGCGAGACCTCCTGGGCCAATATCCGCGACCGGGTCGCGCTCGGCCATTTCGATGCCGCCCACATGCTGGCGCCGATGACCATCGCCGCCACGCTCGGGCTCGGCCACCTGAAGGCGCCGATGGTGACGCCCTTCGTGCTCAATCTCGGCGGCAACGCCATCGCGATCACGACCGCACTCGCCGACGCGATTCCCGGCGGGCCGGGCGAACGGCCGCTACACGACCCGCTCGCCGCCGCCCGCGCCTTCGCCCAGGCGGTCCGCACCCGCGCAAAGGCTGGCGCGCCCGCGCCGGCGCTCGCCATGGTCTATCCCTTTTCGGGCCAGAACTACGAACTGCGCTTCTGGCTCGCCGCCGGCGGCCTCGACCCCGATCGCGACGTGCGCATGGTCGTCGTGCCGCCGCCTTTCATGGTCGACGCCATGAAGACCGGTCAGGTCGACGGCATCTGCGTCGGCGCGCCCTGGCCGAGCCTCGCCGTCGATACCGGCCTCGGCGCCATCGTCGGCGTCAAATCCGAGATCTGGCCCTATGCGCCCGAGAAGGTGGTCGGCATGCGCGAAGCCTGGGCGGAGCGCCATCCGTCCGAACTCGCCGCCCTGATCCGGGCACTCGATCGGGCGGCGGCCTGGTGCGACGATCGCGACAACGCGGCCGAACTGGCCGAAATGCTCGGCCGGACGCACTATCTCGACGTTGCCGCCGACGTGATCGCGCGCAGCCTGACCCATGCGCTGGTCACCGATACCGGCGCGCCCGCCGTGCCGGTGCCCGACTACATCCTGTTCCACGGCCATGGCGCCAACCGCCCCGAGACGGCCGACGCCCTCTGGTTCGCCTCCCAGATGCTGCGCTGGGGCCAGGTCACCGACGACCCCGAAGCCGTGTTCGCCGCGGCGCGTCGCAGCGTCCGGCCGGATCTCTACGATGCCGCGCTCGGCCGCGGCAGCGCGGTTCGGGCGAAGGGCGGCTTCGCGCTCTTCGACGGCATCCCCTTCGACCCCGCCGATCCGCTCAGCTATCTCGCCCGCCACGCCGTCCGTGCCGCAACACCGGGCGCCGAACCTTCCGACTGACAGGATTTGCCGCCCGACCGTGGCCACCGCGCCCTGGGCCAGGTGCGGCGGACATGCTATGGCGCGCGTCATGTCTGACGCCTCGTCCCCTGCCCGCCGGCCGCTCCGGCGCACCCTCGCCGCCGTTCTGATCGCGCTCGCCGCGGCGTCCGGTCCCGCCCGCGCCGCCGAGGTGAACGATCCCGAACTGACGCTGCTCTATCGGCTGGCCCTCTCCGCCGAAATGTGCGGCTTCACGGTCTCGCCGAAGCAGGCCGAGGCGATCGGCAAGGAAATGGACCGCCATATCCGCCGGCTGAACCTCTCCGACGACGACGCCGACGCGCTCTACAAGAAGATCGAAGCCGACATGGCCGCCGAGGACTGGGACAGGATCTGCGCCAAGACCGGCGCCTGGGCGAAGACCTACGCCGAGCAAATCCGCAAGTTCGGCAAATAGCGTCTGCACACGCCCCCCCAACCGGCACCGACCCACAATCGCGCGGCGCCCTCACCACCCGACACCACTTTTCACCGACGCTCCGGGATCCGGAGGTCAACATCCAACCCCGCAGCGCATTCCCGGCCGGAGCGTCAGCGGAGAGCCGGGACCCACTCTGCCGTCAACCTGCCGCAAGAGCTTGAATCGGTTGACGATCTGGATGCCGTTGCGGAGCGAGTAGGCCCCGGATCGGCGGCCCTTCGGGCCTTGTCCGGGGATGCGGCCGGGAGATCGGTTGGGAAATCAGCCGAGAGATCGGTTGGGAGCCCTCGCATGTGCGAAGGTCCGCGCCATCCCGCAGCGCATTCCCGGCCGCAGCGAAGCCGAGAGCCGGGACCCACTCTGCCGTCAACTTGCCGCAAGAGATTGAATCGGTTGACGATCTTGACGCCGCTGCAGGGCGAGTAGGCCTCAGATCGGCGGCCCTTCGGGCCTTGTCCGGGGATGCGACCGGGAGATCGGTTGGGAGCCCTCACATGTGCGAAGGTCCGCGCCATCTCGCAGCGCATTCCCGGCCGCAGCGAAGCGGAGAGCCGGGACCCACTCTGCCGTCAACTTGCCGCAAGAGCTTGAATCGGTTGGCGATCTGGATGCCGTTGCAGGGCGAGTAGGCCCCGGATCGGCAGCCCTTCGGGCCTTGTCCGGGGATGCGACCGAGGGATCGGCCGGGAGATCGGCCGGGAGATTGGCCGGGAGCCCTCGCATGTGCGAAGCTACGCGGCATCCCGCAGCGCATTCCCGGCCGCAGCGCAGCGGAGAGCCGGGATCCGCTCTGCCGTCAACTTGCCGCAAGAGCTTGAATCGGTTGACGATCTTGACGCCGTTGCGGAGCGAGTGGGCTCCGGATCGGCGGCCCTTCGGGCCTTGTCCGGGGATGCAACCGAGGGATCGGCCGGGAGATCGGTTGGGAGCCCCCGCATGTGCGAAGGTCTACGCCATCCCGCAGCGCATTCCCGGCCGCAGCGAAGCGGAGAGCCGGGACCCACTCTGCCGTCAACTTGCCGCAAGAGCTTGAATCGGTTGACGATCTTGACGCCGTTGCGGAGCGAGTAGGCCCCGGATCGGCGGCCCTTCGGGCCTTGTCCGGGGATGCTGCCGGGAGATCGGTTGGGAGATCGGTTGGAGATCGCTTGGGAGCCCTCGCATGTGTGAAGCTACGCGCCATCTCGCAGCGCATTCCCGGCCGCAGCGAAGCGGAGAGCCGGGATCCGCTCTCATCCCAACTTGTATCAAGCCATTGTTCTCACGTGCGATCCCGGTATCGCTGGCATGCGGATGGTTCCCGGATCGGTGGCATTCACGGGCCCTGTCCGGGCGTACGGCCTTGGCGCCGGGGCACCGATCCGGTGCGCGTTCAGCCTCGCGGCGCGGCGCGCCGATGCCGGTCCAGGAACGCAAGGACGGCGTCGGGATCGGTCAGCAGCGGCATGTCGGGCCGCGCAGGCGGGGTGACGAGGAGCACCGGCAGGCCGAGCCTGCGCGCCGCGGCGATCTTCGGGTAGGTGGCCGCGCCGCCCGAATTCTTGGTCACCAGCACGTCGATGCGCTCGCCGCGCATCAGCGCCGTCTCGCCCGCCTCGTCGAAAGGGCCGCGATCGAGGATCAGCCGGCTGTCCGGCGGCAGGTCTTCGGCCGGCGGCGGGTCGATGCTGCGGATCACATAATGGTGCTGCGGCGCGGCACGGAAATCGGCGACGCCGAGCCGGCCGATGGTCAGCAGCACCCGCCGCGCTTCCGTCCCCAGAGCCGCGGCGGCGGCGGCATTGTCGGCGACCTCGGTCCACCGATCGCCCGGCACGCGCTGCCAGGGCGGGCGCGAATGGGCGCAGAGCGGCACGTCGGCGATGCGGCAGGCCTCGGCGGCATGGCGCGACATGACCGCCGCGAAGGGATGCGTTGCGTCGACGACCGCCTCGATCGCCTCGGCGCGCAGATAGGCGACGAGCCCCGCGACGCCGCCGAAGCCGCCGCTCCGGGTCGGGATCGGCTGGCGCGCCGGGGCCTCGGTCCGGCCGGCGAGCGACAGGACCGGCGCGAGATCGGACCGTCCGGCCACGAGCCGCGCCAGCCGGCTCGCCTCCGTGGTGCCGCCCAGGATCAGGACCCGCATTGAGCGGTCTCCGACGCGTCGCGGCCCACACCCGGCAGGGACAGGCCCGGCAGGAACAGGCGGTGTTCGGCCTCGACGCAGTCGCGGATGAAATCGGCGGTGACGCGGATTCGGGCGAGATCGCGCGTATCCTGGTGCATGATCAGCCAGAAGCTGCGCATCACTTCGACCTCCTCGGGCAGCACGCGGACAAGCGCCGGAAAGCCGGCGGCGAGGAAGTCGGGCAGCAGGCAGAGCCCGGTGCCGGCCAGGGTGGCGTTGAGCTGGGCGATCAGGTTGGAACTGGTGAAGCGCGGCTTCAGCCCGGTGCCGATCTCGGTCAGCATCTCGAATTCGGGCGCGTGGATCAGGTCCTGGATATAGCCGATGCCGCGATGGCGGCGCAGGTCGGCGGCCGACTGCGGATGGCCGCGTTCGGCGAAATAGGCCTCGGTCGCGTAGAGATGCAGGCTGTAGTCGGTCAGCTTGCGGCCGACCAGCCGGCCGGCCTCCGGGATCGACAGGCCGATGGCGATGTCGGCCTCGCGCCGCGACAGGTTGAACGGGCGCAGCACCGCCACGACCTGCACTTCGAGCGAGGGATGGGCGCGGCACAGGGCGCCGATGCGCGGGGCCAGGAACATCGTGCCGAAGCCGTCGGGGACACCGATCCGCACCGTGCCGGAGAGTTCCAGATCGACCCCGCCGACATCGCCCTGCGCGCCGTAGACGGCCGATTCCATCGCCTCGACCCGCGCCAGCAGGCGCTCGCCGGCATCGTTCAGCTGATAGCCGCGCGGCGAGCGGTCGAACAGGTGCGCGGCCAGGCTGCGCTCCAGCCGGGCGATGCGCCGGCCGACGGTGGCATGGTCGAGACCCAGCTGCTGGCCGGCCCGGCTGATCTGGCCGCTACGCGCCACCGCCAGGAATACCTGGAAATCTCCCCAATCCGGTCGCGCCACGGCAGCCCCATTGTGCAGGAATGCACATTAGGTCGCGAATCATTCGGCTACAAGGGCCAGGGTCGCACTGCTACCCCAACCTCAGGACTCCGGGAAAAACCCGGCGGCCGCTCCAGCCGCCGCCATGGCATCCCCAGACGCCGTCGCGCCAGGACTGGACCACCCGACCGGCCGCGGCCGTGGGCAGGACAAGGCCGTATCCGTCGCGTTTGGAGGAAGCTGATGTCCCTGGTCGAGGCTGCATCCGATACCCCGTCCCGCCGCCTGTCGGCCCGCGAGGCCGATCCGCTCGCCGATCTGACCACCCAGCAGCGCCGCGCCATCGAACTTCTGGCCGAGGGCCTGCTCAACAAGCAGATCGCGCACCGCATGGGCATCAGCGCCTCGACCGCCAAGGCCCATATCAGTGCGGCCTATCGTGCGCTCGGCGTCACAGGCCGGATCGGCGCCGTCACGCTGCTCGCCCGCGCCGGCCGGATGGGCTGAACGCCCGTCCCGCGGTCCCGACGGACGGTTCCAAACGTCAGGACGCCAGCCGGATCGCGTGGATGTCGGGCACGATCACGTCGGCATGGCCGGCGAAGTGATCCGCCCGGCTGGTCCCCGACAGTACGCCGACCGCCAGCGCGGCTCCGGCGCGCCGGGCCGTGACCATGTCGCCGGCGCTGTCGCCGACCATCAGCACGCGGGACGGATCGACGCCGGCAAGCGCCGCGAGATGCAGCAGGCCGTCCGGCTCCGGCTTGGCGGGGATCGGGTCGTCGCCGCACACCATCGCGTCGACCAGTCGCTCGACGCCGAGAATCGGCAGCGTCGCGACCGTGCCGAGCCGGTCGTCGGTGGTCAGGATCGAGATCCGCGCGCCGGCCGCCACAAGGCCACGCATCAGGCCGGCCACATCGCCGACCGGGCGGATTTCGGTCGTCGTCGGCGGCGCCTGAAAGACCGGCCGGAAGGCGCGTCCGGCGATCGTCTCGGCCTCGTGCCAGGGCCGTCCGTGCCGATAGAGCACGGCGGCACAGACGATACTCAGCGCCGGGATCGACGCCACCGCCAGCGGGCTTTCCGGCACGACGCGCCGGGAGACCGGGTCGGCCCCGAGCATGCGATAGAGATCCGCCTCCAGCGCGGCGTCATGCGCCGCCCCCGCGTTCGCCTCGTCGAGTGTCGCTGCGATCGCAGCGATCATCTTGCCGGCCCAGAGGTGGTCGAAATCGATCAGCGTGCCGTCCTTGTCAAAGACGACCAGATCGATGTCGCGGACATGGCCGGCAATGTCGAGACGGGGCAAGGGGGGGCTCGCAGATGGAGGGGCGACGGTTCGGGTCCAACCCTACCGGCTTCGCCCGGCCCGCGAAAGCCGACCGAGCGGCCCGGTTCGGTGCCGGAGGCACGCGGTGTTTCGCACATGCGAAAGCCCGCCGGCGCAGAACGCGGGCGGGCTTTCGAAAAAGTTCGGATCGCTTTCGGACCGGACGATCAACGACCGCCGCGGACGATCTCCTGGATACGGCCGCGCTCGACGCCGATGTCCTGCAGCTGACGGTCGTCCAGCGCGGCAAGCTGGCGGACGGCCTCGCGATAGCTGTGATAGCGCTCGAGCGAAGTGCGGATGTTGGAAGCGAAGCGGGAGAGCGACATGGTGACACCTGCGGGTTCGGTTTGGTTCGAATTTGTCGTGCAGCACATCGTCCGTATCGGGTGCGCTGCAACATGATGCGTAGATAGTCCTTTTGACCGTTTGGGAAAAGTGACGAGTTCGTAAGCGCTGCCATGGCCAAACTGCATGGCTAAAGGGCAGGCTGTTCAGAAAATGTTCATTTCTCGCATATCTAATGGGCGAATGTGCCGGAGTCCGACCGCCGGCCGAATCGGCCGCGCGAAAGGGCCAGCTTGAAATCCTGAGAACCGCGACCGGCCGCCCGTGCGCCGGCGGCATCAGGATCGGCGGGTTTCGTATGTCGCCGTGAACCGTCCCTTGCCGCTCAGCGCACTCACAAGCAATGTCCGCGAGCCAATCCGATAGCGGCCACCGGTCGGGGTGGCGCCACCCCTATCGCCACATGCCGCGCATGCGGGCGGCCATGTCGAGGCGGACGGAGAGTTCGGGCCGGGTGCCGCGGACGGACAGGGATTCCGGGGCCGGCCAGGCGACGAGTTCGAAATGCGGCAGGATGGCGCCCGGGATGAAGCGGGTGCGGGCGGCGGTGACGTGGCGGTCGCCGCCGGAGGGCTGGCCGTGGGTATAGAAGCGCTGCGGCGTGACCAGGGCGAGCCGGTCCTTGGCGCGCGTCATGGCGACATAGAGCAGGCGCCGCTCCTCCTCGATTTCCTCCGACGACCCGGTGGCGAGATCGGACGGCAGGCAGCCGTCGACCGCATTGAGCAGGAAGACCTGGGCCCATTCCTGGCCCTTGGCCGAATGGATCGTCGACAGGATCAGATAGTCCTCGTCCTTCAGCGGCGGACCGGATTCGTCGCTGGCGGCGGCCGGCGGGTCGAGGGTCAGTTCGGTCATGAAGCGTTCGCGCGTCGGGAAGCCGGCGGCGATCCGCTCCAGCTGGTCGAGATCGGCGCTGCGCGGCGCGGTGTCGTCATGCCGGCGCTCCAGATGCGGGCGGTACCAGCGCCGGATCAGATCGAGTTCCGCCGGCCAGTCCGCCTCGCGTGCGACGAGGCGCCGGTAGAGGGCGGCGAGATCGCGCCAGTCCTCGGCCGCGCGGGCCGGCGGCTCGAAGCTCTCGAGCGCTTCGGCCGGATCCTCGGCCTCGGCGACGCGGTCGAGCGCGCGGCCGGCATGGGCCGGGCCGATGCCGGGCAGGATCTGGATGACGCGGAAGCCGGCGACCCGGTCGCGCGGGTTCTCGGCGAAGCGCAGCAGCGCCAGCAGGTCCTTGACATGGGCGGCATCGAGGAATTTCAGCCCGCCGAATTTCACGAAGGGGATGTTGCGCCGGGCCAGTTCGATTTCGAGCGGGCCGGAATGGTGCGACGTCCGGAACAGAACCGCCTGGTCCTTCAGCACCGTGCCGGCCTCGCGCGCCTCCAGCACGCGTTCGGCGACGAAGCGGGCCTGATCGGCCTCGTCGCGCACCGTGACCAGTTCCGGCCGGCCGCCGCCGGTCCGGTCGGACCACAGTTCCTTGGCAAAGCGCTCGCTGGCGAGCCCGATCACCGCGTTGGACGCCGCCAGGATCGGGCGGGTCGAGCGGTAGTTCCGGGCCAGCGTGACGACCCTGGCCGGCGGCTCGAACTGGCCGGGGAAGTCGAGGATGTTGCGCACCGTCGCGGCGCGGAACGAATAGATCGACTGGGCGTCGTCGCCGACCACCGTCACGCCGCGCCCGTCCGGCTTCAGGCCCGTGAGGATCGCGCCCTGCAGCCTGTTGGTGTCCTGGTATTCGTCGACCAGCACATGGTCGAACCGGCCGCCGAGATCGGCTGCCAGCGTCGGGTCCCCGAGCAAGCCGGCCCAATAGAGCAGCAGGTCGTCATAGTCGAGCACGTTATGCTTCTGCTTGGTCTCGACATACAGACCGAACAGCCGCTTCAGGTCATCCTCCCACTCGACGCACCAGGGATAGTGGGCACGCAAGGTCTGGCCGAGTTCCGCCTCGGCATTGACCACGCGCGAATAGATCGCCACGCAGGTCTGCTTGGTCGGGAAGCGGCTGGTCTTGGCGGAGAGGCCGAGATCGTGGCGGACGAGGTTCATCAGGTCCGCGGAATCGTCGCGGTCGTGGATCGTGAAGGCCGGATCGAGGCCGAGTTCGCGCGCATAGTCGCGTAAGATTCGGGCGCCGATGGCGTGGAAGGTGCCCGCCCACGCAACCGTCGCCGCCGAGGCGGCGGCCTCGCCGAGCGTCTGGCGCAGGATGCGCTCGACCCGCCGCGCCATTTCGGCGGCGGCGCGGCGCGAAAAGGTCAAGAGCAGCAGCCGGCGCGGATCGGCGCCGTTCAGGATCAGGTGCCCGACCCGGTGGGCGAGCGTCGCCGTCTTGCCCGACCCGGCCCCGGCGATGACCAGCAGCGGGCCGGCCGGCGCCGCGGCGCCGTTCCCGGCCTCCAGGCCGTGCTCGACGGCGGCGCGCTGGTCGGGATTGAGCGTCTCGAGATGGGCCTGCGTCATTGTCCCCGTGCGGTCGCCTGCGCGAGCCGGCACTGTTGCCGATTCTGGTTTTGTTCGCAAGCGACGGCTCGAATGTCGGGCTTCTGCCGTCCGGTCGGAGGCCGGCCGGGCGATAGGCAGGCTCGATCCCCCGCGGCCGGTCCCCCGGTCGCGATGGGAGAGCCTCCGCCTGGGCAATGCCCGCTCAGGCGCCGGGCCGGGCCGGCCGCGCGAACAGGCGTTCGACGACCTTCAGGATGGCCAGGGCGGCCAGCACGACGGCCATGATCAGGGTCGAGAAGGCGGCGGCGTGGGTGGTCGAGCCGGCATCGTCGAGCAGCATGACGGTGGCGGCGGCGAGGCCGGTGCCCGGCGAGATCAGGAAGATGATCGCCGACAGGGTGACCATCGAGCGCATGAAGAAGAAGACGCCGACGGAAATCAGGGTCGGCAGCACCAGCGGCACGGTGACATGGCGCAGCGTGTCGAAGGCGCTGCCGCCGAGACAGCTCGACGCCTCGTCGAAGCTCTTCGAGATCTGCCGGAGGCTGGTCGAGGCGGTCAGGAGACCTTGCGAGAAATAGTGGAACACGTTGCAGATCGCGAGCATCAGTAGCGTGTCGTAGACGAGCGCCATCACGCCGCCGGCGGCATTGAAGGCGAACACGTAAGCCAAGCCGAGCACCATGCCGGGGATCGCCGCCGGCAGGAGGCCGAGCGCGTTGACGACGCGGCCGACCGGCCCCTTGTCCTTGGCCACCACCCAGGCGGCGGCCGCGGCCAGCACGACGCCGATGCCGGCCGCCATCAGGGAGACGATGACGCTGTTCCAGAGCGACTGCAGCCCATTCTGGGCCGTGTTCTGGGTGTAGTTGTTGAGCGTGAAGGTCATGTTGTAGGGCCAGGTCTTGACGAAGCTGGCATAGATGACGATGCCGACCACGGCCAGGATCGGGATGGCGATCAGGATCGCGGCCGCCAGCATGGCGCCGTCGAAGAGCGGCGCCCGGCGCGGCACCAGCGGCACCGAGCGGTCGCCGACCAGCGCGAACTGGCGGCGGTTCGCGATCCGCTCGATCTGGAAGGCGAACAACGCCGGCAGCAGCAGCACGATCGCCACCACCGAGCCGAGCTGGAAATTCATCTGGCCGGAGACCTGATTGTAGATCTCGTTGGCGAGCACCGTGTAGTCGCCGCCGATCACCATCGGATTGCCGAAATCCGTGATCGCGATGGTGAAGACCAGGAAGGCCGCCGCCAGCAGGCCGAACTTCACGCCCGGCAGCGTCACGTCGAAGAACTTGCGTACCGGGCCGGCGCCGAGCACCGTCGCGGCCTCGTAGGGGCGCGCATCGGCGACCGAAAGCGCCGTCACCAGCAGGAGGACGGCCTGGGGGAAGCAGTAGAGCACGTCCGCCGTGACCACGCCCCAGAAGCCGTAGATCTTGATGTCGAGCCCGAAGGTGCGGTTGATGATGCCGTTGCGGCCGAACAGGAAGACCAGGCCGAGCGCCTGGACGAGCGACGGCGCGAAGACCGGCAGCAGCGCGATGCCGTGGAACAGCCACTTCATCGGCATCGCCGAACGGGTCAGCGCATAGGCATAGACGAAGGCGAGCACGACCGTGATCACCGTCACGGTCACCGACACCGCCAGACTGTGGCCGACGATGGTCCAGAATTTCGGTGCCGCGAAGACCTTGACGTAATTGTCGATCCCGTAGCCGCCGCCGACCGCGACGCTCTTCAGGAAGACGACGATCATCGGCCAGCCGACGAAGATCGCCAGGCCGGCCAGAACCGCGAGGCCGACCAGCTTCAGGAACAGCCGGTCGCCATCGAAGGCGCCGGCGCCGCGCCCCATGCCGGGGCCATGCCCCGCGCCGGGGGCCGTCGAGGTCGTCGCCGAGGCGGGCGCGGTCACGGGCGCAGCTCCGTCACCCGCACGACCGGCAGATGCACCGCGACCGCCTTGCCGACTGGTTCGACGGCGCCGCCGGCGCGATCGGCGATGATCTCGACGCCGCCAGCATCGACCACGGTGCGGGTGGTCGCGCCGAGGAAGTGGCTCGACTTGACCCGGCCCTGGAAGCGGTTCGGCCCCTCGGCCCCCGCAGGCTCGAGGGCGACATGTTCGGGTCGGATGCCGGCCGTGCTGCCCTCGGTCGGAGCCCGGTCGCCCTCGACCAGCAGCGGCGCGCCGAGACGGTCGCGGTCGGCGGGGCCGAGAAAATTCATGTGGCCGACGAATTCGGCGACGAAGCGCGTCTTCGGATGCAGGTAGATGCGCTCCGGGGCGTCCTCCTGCTCGATCCGGCCGGCACGCATCAGAACGACCCGGTCGGCCACCGCCAGCGCCTCCTCCTGGTCGTGGGTGACCATCAGGGTCGGCACGCCGATGCGCTGCTGCAGGGCGCGGATTTCGTCGCGCAGCTGCAGGCGCACTTTGGCGTCCAGCGCCGACAGCGGCTCGTCGAGGAGCAAAAGTTTCGGCTCGACGGCGAGCGCACGGGCGAGCGCCACGCGCTGCTGCTGGCCGCCGGACAACTCGTGCGGAAAGCGGCCGGCGATCTGCGGCAGTTCGACGAGCGCCAGCAGGGACTTGACCCGTTCCTCGATGGTCGCCCGCGCGACCTTCCGGAGCTTCAGCCCATAGCCGACATTCTCGGCGACGGTCAGGTTCGGAAACAGCGAATAGGACTGGAAGACGATGCCGAAGCCGCGCCGCCGGGCCGGCACGGCGGTCAGGTCGGTGCCGTCCAGATCGACCCGGCCGTCGGAGGCATCGTCGAGACCGGCGACGATCCGGAGCAGCGTAGTCTTGCCGCAGCCCGAGGGCCCGAGCAGGCAGACGAACTCGCCGTCCCGGATGTCGAGATCGACCCGGTCGAGCGCCGTGACGGTGCCGAAGCGCTTGGTGAGGGCTCGGATCGAAAGATGCACCGGCAGGCTCCTGGATCGGGCGGGAAAACGGCGCGGCGGCGCGTGGCGGCGGGCAGGCGAGACCGGTGCGGCGGCAGCCCCGACCGCCGGCTTGGTCGGCAAAGGCCGGCTCGGCCGGCGGTCAAGGCCGGCCATTCAAGGTGCGGACACGGGGCAGCGACCCGGAGCGGGTCGGAAATGCCCGTTCCGGAGCGCCACCGGACGCGGCGCCGGTCCGGTTTTTGGGGGGGCCGCCCCGCATCGGTACGGACCCCACCGGTCGCAAACGGCGTCCCCCGGGGCGGGACGATCGGATCAGCGGCGCGTCAGCGCTCGATGTCCTTCTTCCACCGGGTCAGGATGGCGTCGCGGTTGCGGGCCGAGGCCTCGAAGTCCATCTTGAACAGGATCGGCGCGACATTGGCCGGCAGGCCGGCCTTCTGCGCCTCCTCCGAGACCTTGCCGCCCGGAATCGTCACGATGCCCTTGTAGGCCGAGTAGAGATCGACCGCCTGGGTCGAGACCGACCAGTCGAGGAACTTCTTCGCATCGGGCTTGTTCTTGGCCGTCTTGACCAGACCGTTCGCCTCCAGCTCGTAGCCCGCGCCTTCGGACGGGATGACCATCTTGATCGGGAAGCCTTCGGCGATCGACTTGATGGCGACGAACTCGTAAGAGAGGCCGATGGCGAACTCACCCGCGCGCGCCGACCGGCAGGGCTTGGAGCCGGACTTGATGTACTGGTTGATGTTGGCGTCCAGGTCCTTCAGGTATTTCCAGCCCTTCTCCTCGCCGAGGCCCTGCAGCAGCGCGACGATCTGGAGATAGCCGGTGCCCGAGGAAGCCGGGTTCGGCATCACGACTTCGCCCTTGTAGACGGGCTTGAGCAGATCCTGCCAGCTGGTCGGCATCGGCAGGTTCTTGGCCTTCAGGACCTCGGTGTTGACGCAGAAGGCCGCCATGTAGCCGGTGGTCGCGACCCAGCGGTCCTGGGCGTCGCGGAACTTCGCGTCGAGCTTGTCGGCATCCTTCGGCTTGTAGGATTCGAGCGAATTGAGGATGCGCGGGTCGACCATGTTGGTGACCGCGAAGCCCCAGATCACGTCGTGCTTCGGGTTCTCCGCCTCGGCGACGATGCGCGCCGCCAGGTCGCCGGTCGACAGGCGCAGCACGTTGACCTTCACGTCCGGATTGGCCTTGTTGAAGCCCTGGACGTAGGCCTTGATCTCGTCTTCCTCATAGGCGGTGTAGACGGTGATCTCGCCGGCCCGCGCAAGGCCGGTCGTTACCAGGATCGCGACGCCAAGGGTCGCGAGGCTTTTGAACGGGCTCACCATAATCACACTCCCCTGCCTTCAGATGGCCGGCCCCGATCGGACGCGCCAGCCATGGTCGGCCGGCCGCCCGTCAGTCCGTCCGGCGGCCGCGCTCCCACGCCTGAAGCCTATCCGGTCGTCCGACCCCGATCGGCCGGCCTGCGTCACGACTGTCACAAAATCGTCGTGAAAAGTAAATTTCAGAATCGCGCCATAAAGCGTGTTTCGGACGAGATGTTTCGCCAGCCCGCCGGGCGAAAGCCGGCCGGTTCGAATATTTTCGTTTGGTTTCGCGTGCTTGACAGCGGCCGCGCGGCGCCGTCTCCTGCCGCAAAAGCCCCCAGGGAGCGCGCCCCATGTTCCTGCCGTCGCCGCGTCAGACCCAGATCCTCGCGCTCGCCCGGCAGATCGGCAGGGTTTCGGTCGACGATCTGGCGGAGCGCTACACCGTCACGCCGCAAACCATCCGCAAGGATCTGAACGAGCTTTGCGACCGCGGCCTGCTGACCCGCACCCATGGCGGCGCCATTCTCTCGTCGGGCGTCGAGAACGTCGCCTACGAGGCGCGCCGGCAGCTCGCCAATGCAGAAAAGCGCGCCATCGGCCAGCGCGCCGCGGCCCTGATCCCGAACGAAGCCTCGCTATTCATGAATATCGGCACGACCACCGAGGAGGTCGCCCGCGCGCTGGTCGGGCGCGAGGGCCTGCTGGTCATCACCAACAACATCCACGTCGTCTCGATCCTGCTGCCGAGCCCGCGGGTCGAAGTGATCGTCGCCGGCGGCCTGGTCCGCCGCACGGATGGAGGCATCGTCGGCGAGGCGACGATCGATCTCGTCAGCCAGTTCCTGGTCGACTACGCGATCATCGGCGCCTCGGCGATCGGCGAAGACGGATCTTTGCTCGATTTCGACTATCGCGAGGTTCGCGTCTCGCAAAAGATCATCGAGAACGCACGCCACGTCATCCTGGTCGCCGATTCCATGAAGTTCACCCGTTCGGCCCCCGTGCGCATCGGTCACATCTCGCAGGTCGACGTCTTCGTCACCGACCGGCGCCCGTCCGACGCCCTGATGGACATCTGCCGGCGCGACGACGTGACCGTCGAGGTCGCAGCCTCGGAGTTCGACGGCGCCGACGACTCATAAGCCTGCTCACGAGTTCGACGACGGCGACGACTCAGCTTGAAGGCGGCGACGACACATAGGCGTCGAGCCGGGGCCGAGGGATCGGCGATTCGCCCGAACCGATGCGGGCCGTCACGTTCGATTTTTTCGTTTGACTTTCGTTTTTGCTTCGAACAGCATCCTCCCGAAAGCGGCGGGCTCGACCGCGCCGTGCGAGGGTCCCCGTTGTGGCGACCCCGGGAGGGAATGGAAATGGGAGTGGCGGAGCGAAGCTACGACCTTGCGGTCGTGGGCGGCGGCGTGAACGGTTGCGGCATCGCGCGGGACGCGGCCGGCCGGGGTCTGACCGTACTTCTCGCCGAGCAGGGCGATCTGGCCAGCGCGACGTCGTCGGCCTCGACCAAGCTCGTCCATGGCGGCCTGCGCTATCTCGAATATTACGAGTTCCGGCTGGTTCGCGAGGCGTTGATCGAGCGCGAGGTGCTGCTGCGCGCCGCGCCGCATTTCATCTGGCCGCTGCGTTTCGTGCTGCCGCACCACCGCGGCCTGCGTCCGCGCTGGATGATCCGTCTCGGCCTGTTCCTTTACGACCATCTCGGCGGCCGCAAGATCCTGCCCGGCACCCGCGCGATCGATCTCAGGCGCGACCCGATCGGCGCGCCGCTCCGGCCGGAATTCCGGTTCGGCTTCGAATATTCGGACTGCTGGGTCGAGGATGCCCGCCTCGTCGTGATGAATGCACGCGATGCGGCCGACCGCGGCGTCGACATCCGCACCCGCACCCGCGTCGTCTCCGCCCGCCGCGAGGACGGCCTGTGGCGCGTCCGCCTTGAGGATCGCCGCACCGGCGCCATCTCGGAGATTCGCGCCCGCGCGCTGGTCAACGCCGCCGGTCCCTGGGTGTCCGCGTTTCTCGGCGGCGCGCTCGGCCGCAACGATCCCGACCGCGTGCGCATGGTCAAGGGCAGCCACATCGTGGTGCCGAAGCTCTACGACCACGACCGCTGCTACATCTTCCAGAATGCCGACGGCCGCATCTGCTTCGCGATCCCCTACGAGCAGGATTTCACGCTGATCGGCACCACCGACCTCGACTATCGCGGCAATCCCGGCGAGGCGGCGATCGACGCGTCCGAGATCGCCTATCTGTGCGAAGCGGTCAGCGCCTATTTCGTCAAGCCGGTCAGCCCCGCCGACGTGGTCTGGACCTATTCGGGCGTGCGCCCGCTCTATGACGACGGCGCCTCCAAGGCGCAGGAGGCGACCCGCGACTACGTGCTGAAGCTCGAAGGCGGCGACGGCCAGGCGCCGCTGCTCAACGTCTTCGGTGGCAAGATCACGACGGCGCGCAAGCTCGCCGAGGCCGCGCTGGAGAAGCTCGCCGCCGCCTTCCCGGCCATGGGCGCGCCCTGGACCGATACCGGTCACCTGCCGGGCGGCGACATCGCGGTCGCCTCGGTGCCGGCGGCGGTCGCCGATCTCCGCACGCGCCATCCCTACCTGACTGAACGGCACGCCGCGCGCCTGTTCCGCTATTACGGCACCAAGGCGCTCGCCATGCTCGGCGACGCCCGCAGCCTGGCCGATCTCGGCCGCCTGTTCGGCGCCGACCTGACCGCCCGCGAGGTCGACCACATGATGCGGACCGAATGGGCCGAGACCGCCGAGGACGTCCTCTGGCGGCGCTCCAAGCTCGGCCTGCGCTTCAAACCCGACGAGGTTGCCGCCTTGGAGTCCTACATGGCCGCCCGCCGCGGCGATGTCGCAACCGGCGCGGTCCTGGCCGCCCAGGGAGGCCGGTCGTGACGCTTCGCCTCGAAAACGTGTCGCGCGTGGTCGGCGCCGAGACCCACATCCATCCGACCACGCTGACGCTCGAAAAGGGCACCATCAACCTGCTGCTCGGCCCGACGCTCTCGGGCAAGACCAGCCTGATGCGCCTGATGGCCGGGCTCGACCGGCCGACCGCCGGCCGGATCGTCATGGACGGCGTCGACGTGACGGGCCTGCCGGTGCGCGAACGCAATGTCGCGATGGTCTACCAGCAGTTCATCAACTACCCGTCCATGACGGTCTACGAGAACATCGCCTCGCCGCTGCGCGTGAAGGGCGCTCCGAAGGCCGAAATCCACCGCAAGGTCATGGAAGCGGCGGCGCTGCTGCGGCTGGAATCGCAGCTCGACAAGACGCCGCTGCAGCTGTCCGGCGGCCAGCAGCAGCGTACCGCCATCGCCCGCGCGGTCGTCAAGGGCGCCGGGCTGGTCCTGCTCGACGAGCCGCTTGCCAATCTCGACTACAAGCTGCGCGAGGAGCTGCGCGTGGAATTGCCGCGCATCTTCGACAAGACCGGCGCGATCTTCGTCTATGCGACCACCGAGCCGACCGAGGCGCTGCTCCTCGGCGGCAACACCGCGACATTGCGCGAGGGCCGCATCACCCAGTTCGGCCCGACCGTCGAGGTCTACCGCCGGCCGCATGATCGCACCACGGCCGAGACCTTCTCGGATCCGCCGATGAACTTCGCCCGCGCGACGGTGCGCGGCGGCCGGCTGTCGCTCGGCAGCGTCGCCGACACGCCCGCCGTCGGGCCGCTCGCCGGTCTCGCCGAGGGCGACTACTGGCTCGGCTTCCGGCCGCACCATGTCACGCTCGGCGCCGAGAGCCCGCGCGCCATCAAGGTCTCGGCCAAGGTGGCGGTGACCGAGATCACCGGTTCGGAGAGCTTCATCCATGTCGATGCCGGCACGGAGCGCTGGATCGCGCTGGTGCCGGGCGTCGTCGAATACCTGCCGGAGACGGTGATCGACATCCATCTCGATCCGGACCGGTTCTTCGTCTTCGGCACGGACGGGCGCCTCGCGGCGGCCCCGACCGGCGTGGCGGCGGCCTGAGGGAGACCAGCATGGCCAGGATCGAACTCGCCCGCCTCGCCCATTCCTACAAGGCCAATCCGTCGAAGCCGTCGGATTTCGCCCTGAAGGAGATGACCCACACCTGGGAACATGGCGGCGCCTATGCGCTGCTGGGTCCGTCGGGCTGCGGCAAGACCACGCTTTTGAACATCATCTCCGGCCTGGTCACGCCGAGCCAGGGCGCGGTCCTGTTCGACGGGCGCGACGTGACGCGGCTGCCGACCGAGAAGCGCAACATCGCGCAGGTGTTCCAGTTCCCGGTCATCTACGACACCATGACGGTGGCGCAGAACCTGGCCTTCCCGCTCAAGAATCGCGGCGTCGACCGCGCGACCATCGACCGGCGCATCGCCGAGGTGTCGCGCATGCTCGGCCTCGAGCGCGAGATGAACCGGCCGGCGCGCGGCCTGACCGCCGACATGAAGCAGAAGATCTCGCTCGGGCGCGGCCTGGTGCGTGCCGATGTCGGCGCCATCCTGTTCGACGAGCCGCTGACCGTGATCGACCCGCACATGAAATGGCTTCTCCGGGCGCAGCTGAAGCGCGTCCACGAGGAATCCGACGTGACCATGATCTACGTCACCCACGACCAGACCGAGGCGCTGACCTTCGCCGACAAGGTCGTCGTCATGTATGACGGCGAGGTCGTCCAGCTCGGCACGCCGCAGGAACTGTTCGAGCGTCCCGAGCACACTTTCGTTGGCTATTTCATCGGTTCGCCCGGGATGAACGTGCTGCCGGCGCAGATCGACGGCGACCGCGCCCATGTCGGGACGGCCGAGATCCGGCTCGGCGCCGGCTACGCGCCGCTGGCCGCCGGGGTCAAGTCCGAGATCGGCATCCGCCCGGAATTCCTCCGGCTCGCCGCCGGCGGCGAGGGTTTCCCGGTCGCGCTGAAGCGGGTCGAGGATATCGGCCGGCACAAGATCCTGCGCTGCGAACTGGACGGCCGGCCGCTCGCCGCGATCGCTCCGGAAGCGGCCGAAATTCCCGCCGACGGGATCCGGCTCAGCGCCGACCCCGCCCATGTCCACGTCTATGCCGACGGCCACCGCGTGCCGGCGTCCGGGAGGGCCTGAGCCATGGACAAGCCCCTCCACCACCGCGCCTGGTTCCTGGTCCTGCCGGCCTTCCTGCTGGTCGTCTTCAACGCCGTCGTGCCGATGATGACGGTTGTCAACTATTCGGTCCAGGACACCTTCGGCAACAACCAGTTCTTCTGGAACGGCATCGGCTGGTACCAGGAGCTGCTCGATCCCTCGACCGAACTCGGCGGGCGCTTCTACGACAGCCTCGGCCGGAACCTGTTGTTCTCCGGGATCATCCTGGCGATCGAGGTGCCGCTCGGCGTGCTCGTCGCGCTGTCCATGCCGCGGTCCGGCTGGCGGGTGGCCGCCTGCCTGGTGCTGATGGCGCTGCCGCTCCTGGTGCCGTGGAACGTGGTCGGCACGATCTGGCAGATCTTCGCCCGCGAGGATATCGGCCTGTTCGGCTATTTCGTGAACCACATCCTCGGCATCCCCTACAACTACACCTCCGGCGTCTTCTCGGCCTGGTTCACCATCGTGGTGATGGATGTCTGGCACTGGACCAGCCTGATCGCGCTGCTCTCCTATGCCGGCCTGAAGTCGATCCCGGACGCCTACTACCAGGCTGCCGCCATCGACGGCGCCTCGCGCTGGGCCGTGTTCACGACGATCCAGCTGCCGAAGCTGCGCCGGGTGCTGCTGATCGGCGTGCTGCTGCGCTTCATGGACAGCTTCATGATCTACACCGAGCCCTTCGTGGTCACCGGCGGCGGTCCCGGCAACTCGACCACCATCCTGTCGATCGATCTGGTCAAGATCGCGCTCGGCCAGTTCGACCTCGGCAAGGCCGCCGCCATGTCGATCGTCTACAACCTGATCATCCTCGCCGTCTGCTGGGTCTTCTACACCGTGATGACCCAGGTCGACGCCCAACGGCCGAAGGAGGGCTGATCGTCATGCGGCTCCGCAGCCTGATCCTGACCGTCTATCTCGTCTTTCTGACGCTGCCGATCTATTGGCTCATGAACATGAGCTTCAAGAACAATTCCGAGATCACCAACCAGGGCTTGACGCTGTTCCCGCGCGAGTTCACGCTGAAGAACTACATCAACATCTTCACCGACCCGGCCTGGTACATGGGCTATGTCGACAGCCTGATCTATGTCGCGCTGAACACGCTGATCTCGATCTCGGTCGCACTGCCGGCCGCCTATGCCTTCTCGCGCTACCGCTTCCTCGGCGACAAGCACCTGTTTTTCTGGTTCCTGACCAACCGGATGGCGCCGCCGGCGGTGTTCGCGTTGCCCTTCTTCAATCTCTATTCTGCGGTCGGCCTGTTCGACACGCATTGGGCCGTCGCGCTCGCCCACACCATCTTCAACGTGCCGCTGGCCATCTGGATCCTGGAGGGCTTCATGTCCGGCGTGCCGCGCGAGATCGACGAGACCGCCTTCATCGACGGCTACTCTTTCCCGCGCTTCTTCGTGAAGATCTTCGTGCCCCTGATCGCCAGCGGCATCGGGGTGGCGGCCTTCTTCTGCTTCATGTTCTCGTGGGTCGAGCTGCTGCTTGCGCGCACGCTGACCAACAACATGCCGATCTCCTCGATCATGACCCGCACGGCCTCCTCGGCCGGCATGGACTGGGGCCAGCTGGCGGCGGCCGGCGTGCTGACCCTGGTGCCGGGCGCGCTCGTGATCTGGTTCGTGCGCAACTACATCGCCAAGGGCTTCGCCCTGGGGAGGGTGTGATGGAGAGCCTTGCCTGGATGGCCTGGACGCCGGCGACCCTGATCTTCTACGGCCTGATCGCGCTCGGCCTCGGCACGCTGACCGTGTTGGCGGTGCGCCATCCCGAGGTCGAGCGCGTCGGCATCCTGCGCATTCCGACCACGCGCGGCGACCGCTTCTTCATCGCCCTGCTCGGCTCGGCCTTCATCCATCTGATCTTCCTGCCGCTGTTCGGCGCCGACACGATCGCGACGCTGCCGGTTGGCGAAGGTCTCGAAGTCTCGCGGCTGTGGCTGGCGAGCGGCATTTCCCTTCTCTACGCCGCGGCGGTGTTCCGCTGGGTGTGAGGGGTTCTGCGACGGAGGGCCGGCGTGCGGGCCCGATCGTCGAAATGGGAGGCGCACGCAAATTCGGGAGGAATCAATGTCCGCAACCAAGAAGACGTTCGGTCTGGCCGGTCTGATGATCGCGCTGGCCTCGACGACCGCCATCGCCGGCATGGACGAGGCGAAGAAGTGGATCGACAGCGAGTTCCAGCCTTCGACGCTTTCCAAGGAAGCGCAGATGAAGGAGATGGAATGGTTCGTGAACGCCGCCAAGCCCTTCGTCGGCATGGAGATCAACGTCGTCTCCGAGACGATCACGACCCACGAGTATGAATCCAAGACCCTGGCCAAGGCCTTCACCGAGATCACCGGGATCAAGCTCAAGCACGACCTGATCCAGGAAGGCGACGTGGTCGAGAAGATCCAGACCCAGATGCAGTCGGGCAAGAATGTCTACGACGGCTGGATCAACGATTCCGACCTGATCGGTACCCATTTCCGCTACAAGCAGGCCATCGCGCTGTCGGACTGGATGACCGGCGAGGGCAAGGACGTGACCCTGCCGACGCTGGACGTGAACGACTTCATCGGCAAGTCCTTCACCACCGCCCCGGACGGCAAGCTCTACCAGCTGCCCGACCAGCAGTTCGCCAACCTCTACTGGTTCCGCTACGATTGGTTCACCAATGCCGAGTACAAGGCCAAGTTCAAGGCCAAGTACGGCTACGAGCTCGGCGTTCCGGTCAACTGGTCGGCCTATGAGGACATCGCCGAGTTCTTCACCAACGACATCAAGGAGATCGGCGGCGTCAAGGTCTATGGCCACATGGACTATGGCAAGAAGGACCCGTCGCTGGGCTGGCGCTTCACCGACGCCTGGCTGTCGATGGCCGGCAACGGCGACAAGGGCATCCCGAACGGCCTGCCGGTCGACGAATGGGGCGTGCGCATGGAGGGCTGCCGCCCGGTCGGCTCCTCGGTCGAACGCGGCGGCGACACGAACGGCCCGGCGGCCGTCTACTCGATCGTCAAGTACCTGGAATGGCTTAAGAAATATGCCCCGCCGCAGGCGCAGGGCATGACCTTCGGCGAAGCCGGTCCGGTGCCGGCCCAGGGCAACATCGCCCAGCAGATCTTCTGGTACACCGCCTTCACGGCCGACATGGTCAAGCCCGGCCCGGTCGTCAATGCCGACGGTTCGCCGAAGTGGCGCATGGCCCCCTCGCCGAAGGGCGCCTACTGGAAGGAAGGCATGAAGCTCGGCTACCAGGACGCCGGGTCCTGGACCCTGCTCAAGTCGACCCCGGTCGACCGGCGCAAGGCCGCCTGGCTCTATGCCCAGTTCATCAATTCCAAGACCATCTCGCTGAAGAAGAGCCATGTCGGCCTGACCTTCACCCGCGAGAGCGACATCTGGGATAAGTCCTTCACCGAGCGGGCGCCGAAGCTCGGCGGCCTGATCGAGTTCTATCGCTCGCCGGCGCGCGTGCAGTGGACCCCGACGGGCAACAACATCCCGGACTATCCGAAGATGGCCCAGCTCTGGTGGCAGAATATCGGCGACGCCTCCTCGGGCGCCAAGACCGCGCAGGCGGCCATGGACAGCCTCGCGGCGGCCCAGGACTCCGTGCTCGAGCGCCTGGAGAAGTCCGGCGTGCAGGGCGAATGCGGTCCGAAGCTGAACAAGAAGGAGACCGCCGAGTTCTGGTTCGCCAAGTCGGCCAAGGACGGCAACATCGCCCCGCAGCGCAAGCTCGCCAACGAGAAGCCGAAGGGTGAGACCGTCGACTACGACACCCTGATCAAGTCCTGGCCGGCGACCCCGCCGAAGAAGAGCTGATCGCAGCCCGGGCGTCGTCCGATGCCCGGTCGCCAACACGGATGCGGGGGAGGGTCGCAAGGCCCTCCCCCGTTCCACGACCGCTTCGCCACGGCCCGTTGACGGCTTGCCCGGACCGGCCGGGCGGTGCGAAGTGATGATCGAGACAGAGCCAAGGCGCGGCAGCCGACTGAACCGGGGGAAACCGCATGACCTTCATCCTCGCGATCGACCAGGGCACGACCTCGACCCGGTCGATCCTGTTCCGCGGCGACCTGACCATCGCGGCGGTCGCCCAGGAGGAGTTTCCGCAGCACTATCCGGCCTCCGGCTGGGTCGAGCACGACCCGGAGGACCTCTGGCGCACGACCGTGACGACCATGCGCGCCGCGCTCGCCAAGGCCGGCGCCGCCGCGGCCGACGTGGCCTCGATCGGCATCACCAACCAGCGCGAGACGACCGTGGTCTGGGACCGGGCGACCGGCGCGGCGATCCACCGGGCGATCGTCTGGCAGGACCGGCGCACGGCCGAGACCTGCGCGCGGCTGAAGGCCGCCGGCCACGAGCCGGCCGTCGCAGCCAAGACCGGCCTCCTGCTCGATCCCTATTTCTCCGGCACCAAGGTGGCGTGGATTCTCGATCACGTCCCCGGCGCGCGGGCGCGGGCGGAGCGCGGCGAACTGGCCTTCGGCACCGTCGACTGCTTCCTGCTCTGGCGGCTGACCGGCGGCCGGGTCCACGCGACCGACGCCACCAACGCCTCGCGCACGCTCCTCTACGACATCCATCGCGGCGCCTGGGACGAGGATCTGTGCCGGCTGATCGGCGTGCCGATGGCCATGCTGCCGGAGGTGCGCGATTCCGCCGCCGCCTTCGGCACCACCATCTCGGACCTGATCGACGGCCCGGTCGCGATCTCCGGCATCGCCGGCGACCAGCAGGCGGCGACCGTCGGCCAGGCCTGCTTCCGGCCCGGCATGATGAAGTCGACCTACGGCACTGGCTGCTTCGCGCTCCTCAACACCGGCGAGAAGCCGGTCGCCTCGAAGAACCGGCTCCTGACCACCATCGCCTACCAGCTCGGCGGCAAGCGCACCTATGCGCTGGAAGGCGCCATCTTCATCGCCGGCGCGGCCGTGCAGTGGCTGCGCGACGGGCTGAAGGTGATCGGCTCGGCCGAGGAGAGCGGCGCGCTCGCCGCCACCGCCGATCCGGCGCAGGACGTGATCCTGGTACCGGCCTTCGTCGGCCTCGGCGCACCCTATTGGGATGCCGACTGCCGCGGCGCGCTCTACGGGCTGACGCGCGGCACCTCGGCGCGCGAACTGGCGCGGGCCGCACTCGAAAGCGTCGGCTACCAGACGCGCGATCTGGTCGAGGCGATGCGCGGCGACTGGGCCGGCGATGCGGATACGGTGCTGCGGGTCGACGGCGGCATGGTCGCCTCGGACTGGACCATGCAGTTCCTGTCCGACATCCTCGACGCGCCGGTCGACCGGCCGAAGGTCCTGGAGACGACCGCGCTCGGCGCCGCCTATCTGGCCGGCCTGCAGGCCGGCGTGCTGCCCGAGCCGGCCGTCTTCGCCGAAGGCTGGGCGCTCGACCGGCGCTTCCGCCCGGCCATGGACGGCGAGACGCGCGGCCGCAAGGTCGCGCTCTGGCAGGATGCCGTCGCCCGCACGCTGACCCGGCGGGACTGACGGCGGCACGGCTGGCCGCCGGACGATGCGGGCCGCATCGGGGCGGGCCGCATCGGAGTAGCCCCCGAGCCGGGGCACGGGTCGATCCCGGTTCGTTGGCGACATGTTCCCTGGGGAACTGAAGGTCGGCGCGGCACGGGGCAGGATCGGGACATCAACGGCGACCCTGCCGTCCCGAACCCGAAAGGACCCCGACCATGCGCACCGTCATCCTCGCCGCCGCCGCTGCTGCCGCTCTCGCCGCCACCGCACTGCCGGCGTCCGCCGGCTGGTCCGGCCACCAGGGCCACAAGAGCTGGAAGGGCGGCCACCAGGGCGGCTACGGCTACCAGAAGCGCCACTTCAAGCGGTACGACTATGGCTACCGCAGCGACCGCGGCGCCTATCGCTACGGCTACAACGACGGCAGCAGCTATCGCCGCGGCTACAGCTACGGCACCGGCTACGGCTATCGTCCGAGCACCGGCTATGGCTACGGCTACGGCACGGTGCCGAACGGCACCGGCGCCAACGGCGGCACGGCGATCATCGTCCAGCCGCCCGTCGAGGGGGCCGGCGAAACGGACAAGGCCCCGACGCTGGGCACCGTGGTTCCCGGCAATCCGCCGCCGGCCGGCCTCGCGACGGGTGTCCCGGCTGCGGCCGGGATCGGCCCCGCGACCGCCGGCAAGCTGCCCGGCAAGGCCGCGGTGGTCGGAACGGGCGCGGTGGTGACCGGCGTCCTGCTCGGCGCCAAGCCGCCCGTCGGCGCTCCCGCAGCCGGCAATGCGCCGCCCGCCCCCGTCGTCGGCGCTCCGGCCGTGATCCCGACCCCCGCGGCGGTCAAGGCCCCGGTCGCCGACGCGGAAGTCGAGGAACTGGACGCCGAGGAGACCTGCCCGGCGCCGGATGCCCAGGCCGCAGCCACCCCCGCCGGCGCGCCGACCGCGACTGTGGCGGCCACCGCCGGCAAGAGTCCGGAGGCCGCCAAGGCCTGCCCCTGAACGCTCCGGCCTGCCTTGCCGACCGTCCCCCGACCCTGCCCGGCCGGAGCCTCGCGCTCCGGCCGGGATTGCGTTGCGGGACGGGCAATCACCTCCCAATGCACCAAGCCCGGGTACCCCGCCCGATCCCTCGGCCGCATCCCCGGACAAGGCCCGTGAGGACCGCCGATCCGGGGCCTACTCGCCCTGCAGCGGCGTCAAGATCGTCAACCGATTCAAGCTCTTGCGGCAAGTTGACGGCAGAGTGGGTCCCGGCTCTCGGCTTCGCTGCGGCCGGGAATACGCTGCGGGATGGCGCGTAGCTTCACACATGCGAGGACTCCCAACCGATCTCCCGGCCGATCTCCCCACCGATCTCCCGGTCGCATCCCCGGACAAGGCCCGAAGGGCCGCAGATCCGGGGCCTACTCGCTCCGCAACGGCATCCAGATCGCCAACCGATTCAAGCTCTTGCGGCAAGTTGACGGCAGGGTGGGTCCCGGCTCTCCGCTGACGCTGCGGCCGGGAATGCGCTGCGAGATGGCGTAGACCTTCGCACATGCGAGGACTCCCAACCGATCTCCCGGCCGATCTCCCCACCGATCTCCCGGTCGCATCCCCGGACAAGGCCCG